>NZ_JAGEKO010000010.1:0-304095 GCF_017565345.1 Agrococcus sp. TF02-05
GGAGGCGGTCGTGATGTCGCTCGTACCCCGCGACGTCGGGTCGACTGGTGCGGTTGCACGCGCGTGCTTATGCTCGAGCCGGGGAGGGCCGGGGTGTGAGGCCGTTGGGTCGGGCGTGCAGTCGTGTGCGCCGCGGTCGCAGGCGAAAATCCCGACACGAAAGCCCGACAGACGACGAAGGGCCTCCGCCGATGGCGGAGGCCCTTCGTCGTCTGTCGGGGTGACAGGATTTGAACCTGCGACCTCGTCGTCCCGAACGACGCGCGCTACCAAGCTGCGCCACACCCCGGTGCTGCCCGACTCGAGCCTAGGCTCGCGCGTGCAACCGCACCAGTCTACCCGACGTCGCGGGGTACGAGCGACATCACGACCGCCTCCGGGGGAGTGCCGAGCCGGAACGGCGCGAAGATCGACGATCCGATGCCCTGCGAGACGCCGAGCGGCACCGAGCGACCCTCGTGGCTCCACGTGCTGAGCCCCGACGCCTGCGCGCGCGGGATGTCGCAGTTCGTGACGATCGCGTGCCCGCCCGGCACCCGCACCTGGCCGCCGTGCGTGTGCCCCGCGAGGATCGCATCAGCCCCGAGGTCGACGAAGGCGTCGAGGATGCGGCGATACGGCGCGTGCGTGATGCCGAGCGTCGTGCGCGGCTCGTCGCCGAGCGCCTTCCGCATGCGCGAGATGGCCGCCTCGGTCTCGTCGAGCCGATCCCAGGAGCGGTGCGGGTCGGCGACGCCGAAGGCGGCGATCGTCGTCCCCTTGACCTCGATCGCGCGCGCCGAGTTGTTGACGTCGAGCCAGCCGAGGCCCTCGTAGGCTCGCTCGAGCGCCGCGAGGTCGAGCCGCTCGGGCCCGCTGCCCGCCGGCTCCTTCGAGGGCCCGGCGAAGTAGCGCAACGGGTTCTTCAGCTGCGGCCCGAAGACGTCGTTCGAGCCGTGCACGAAGAACCCTGGCACGCCCTGGAAGACGCGCAGCGCATCCGCCAGCACAGGCACTGCGGCGCTGTGGCCGAGGCTGTCGCCCGTGTTGACGATGAGGTCGGGCTCGACCGACGCGAGCCCCTCGAGCCACTCGAGCTTCGCGCGCTGCCACGGCGCGAGGTGGATGTCGGCGAGGTGCAGGAGCGTCAGCGGGCGGGCGCCCGCCGGCAGGATCCGCAGCTGCTCATGGCGGATGCGGAAGGCGCGCGGCTCGATCGCGGTCGCGTAGGCGCCCAGCGCGGCGCCGGCGGCGAGCACGCCGCCGACGACCGCGCCGAGGGCCCTCGGACTAGCAGCCAGGGTCGCCCCCGGAGGCGTTCGTGCCGACGACGAGCGAGACCGGGTCGGTCGGCTCGCCGGGGCTGCCCGCGAGCGGGTTCTGCGCGAGCACGGTACAGAGGTTGCTCTCGCCGTGGTCCTGCCACGTCACCTGCACGAGTGCGGGATCGAAGCCCGCGTCGGCGAGCGTCGCCTTGGCGTCTGCGAGCGACTGCGCGACCACGTTCGGCCACGTCTGCGCGCCCTCCGGCGCCTGCGACGGATCCGCGGCGGGGGCGCCGCTCGAGGGGTAGATGATGATCGGCGTCGTGGTGGTCACGAGCGCGCCGGCGCCCGGCGCCGTGTACTCGACGGTGCCCTCGGCCTGCGTGCCCTCGACCGGGCCGGCGACCTGCACTGTGAAGCCCGCGGCCTCGAGCGTCGCCTGCGCGTCGGCGACCGACTGGCCGCTCACGTCCGGCAGCTCGCCCGCGTTGCCGCGCAGCGTGTCGGCGTCGGGGGTGAGGAACTGCCCGCCGGGGTAGCGCGCGATCGCCTCGCCCATCGCGGCGCGGAAGATCGTCGAGCGCACGTTCCATCGCGGCTGGAGCGAGTAGTTGCCCACGATGTTGCCGACCCAGACGGCCGTGGCGACGGTCGGGCTCGAGCCGTTCACCCAGGTCTGCACGACGCCGTTCGTCGTGCCGGTCTTCGAGATGACCGGGGTCGAGCCCGGAGGGTTGTTGATCGGGTTGCGCTCGGTGACCGTCGTGAGCACCGACTGCATGACCGACGCGACCTCGGGCGAGATCGCCTCCTGGCAGTCCTGGCCGGGCGGCTGCACCTCGGATCCGTCGCGCGCGACGATGCGGTCGATCGCGATCGGCTTGCAGTAGATGCCGCCGTTGGCGATCGTCGCGAACGCCGACGCCATGCCCATCGGCGTGACGGTCGAGCCCGAGCCGATGACAGCCGGGGCGAAGATCTGCCAGTCGCCGTTCGCGGGGAACGTGCCCATCCGCTCCGCGGTGTCGTGGATGTCGCAGAGGTCGAGCTCGCTCGCCATGCGCACGACGCCCGTGTTGACCGAGTTGACCATGATCTCGGTCGGGGTCATCCGGGAGTACTCGTTGCCCTCGTTGTTCTGCGGGTCCCACGGCTCGGAGACGAGGCCGGTGCACTCGGCGCGGAACGACCCCCGCGGCCACTCCTCGCGAGTGGCGTCGAGCTGCTGGTTGACGGAGTGCCCGTCGATGATCCACTGCGCGAGGGTGAAGATCTTGAACCCCGAGCCGGGCTGGAAGCCGCTCGATCGGCCGTGCTCGAAGTCGGCGTTGAAGTTCACCGCGGTGCCGGTCGGCGCATGCTCGGTGCGGTTGTCGTAGTCCTTGTTCTGCACCATCGTGAGGATGCGGCCAGTACCGACCTCGAGCTGCGTGACCGCGGCGCCCGACTGCCAGCGCGTCTCGTCGTTCGGCACCTGCGCGTCGACCGTCGCCTGCACGGAGTCGTTGAGGTCGAGGTCGATCGACGTGAAGATCTGGTAGCCGCCCTGCGCGAGCGCGCGCGCGTTGTCCTCGGGTGTCGCGCCGAGGATGTGGTTGCCGTCGATCGTGTCGACCGCGAGCACGCGCTGCACGTAGTCGCAGAAGAAGCGCGCGGAGTCGTAGCCGGCGATGCAGCCGTTGTTCGGCGGCTGGATGTTGACGAAGCTCTCGTCCACGGGAGTGGCGAGCGCGGCGTCGCGCTCCTCGGCGGTGATGAAGCCCTCCGAGGCCATGTTCCGGATGATGAAGTCGCGCCGCTCCTGGTTGCGCGCGAAGTTGTCGGCGTTGAAGAGGTTGCGGATCGACGGGTTCTGCACCGTGGCGATGAGCGCCGCCGACTCCGCGACCGACAGCTCGGCGGCAGGCTTGCCGAAGATGCGCTGCGCACCCGACTCGATGCCGTAGACGTTGCCGCCGAAGTTCGCGATGTTGAGGTAGGCGAGCAGGATCTCGTTCTTCGTGTAGCGCTGCTCGAGGCTGATCGCGAGCCGCATCTCGGCGAGCTTGCGCTGGTACGACTCGGTGTACTGCTGGTCGCACACCGCTTGCGCTTCCTCGTCGTCCGAGAGGCACGCGTCGATCGCGATCTGCTGGCGCACGAGCTGCATCGTGAGCGTCGAGGCGCCCGACTCGCCGCCGAAGCCCAGCTGCGAGAGGCCCGCGCGCACGACCGAGGGAGCGTCGACGCCGCTGTGCGAGTAGTAGCGGCGGTCCTCGCCGGCGACGAGCGCGTCGACCGCGGTGCGCGGCACCTGCTGCCACTGCAGCACCTGGCGGTCCTGGCTGTAGAACTGCGCGATCTCGACCGGCTGCCCGTCGCGGAGCCCGTAGATGCGATTGCGCTCGGCCTGCTGGGTGATCTGCGAGTACGTCGGCAGGCTCTCGAAGATGTCGAGGCCGCTGTTCGCGGTGCTCGACGCGACCGCCAGGGCAGGGGTCAGCGTCGCCGAGACGAGGATGCCGGCGATCGCGCTGAACCCGATGAGACCCAGGAGGGAGCCGAGCAGGCTTCCTGGCTTGTGACGTGAAGCGGCCATAGCATACGAGGGTACGGCACCGACCTATGAGAGCTGAGGCTGCAGAACGATGGCGACCACGACTTGGGAGTACGCGACGACGCCGCTGCTCATCCACCGCGAGACGGCGATCCTCAACACCTGGGGAGCCGACGGATGGGAGCTCGTGCACGTCGCGAACGGTCCCGAGGGCGGGCTCGTCGCGTTCCTGAAGCGCCCCATCGAGGCCGGCGCGTGAGCGTCGCGCAGCGGCTCGAGGAGCTCGGGTTCGAGCTGCCCGCGGTCGTCCCGCCGGTCGCCTCCTACGTGCCCGCGGTGTCGGCGAACGGCTTCGTCTATACCTCCGGCCAGCTGCCGATGGTCGACGGGCAGCTGCCCCGCACGGGCAAGGTCGGCGCGGAGGTCTCGGCCGACGAGGCGATGCTCGACGCGAAGCAGTGCGCGCTCAACGCGCTCGCGGCGATCGCCGCCGAGATCGGCTCGCTCGACCGCATCACGCGCATCGTGAAGGTCGTCGGCTTCGTCGCGTCGGCGGATGGGTTCCACGGCCAGCCGGGCGTGGTCAACGGCGCGAGCAACGTGCTCGGCGAGATCTTCGGCGATGCCGGCAAGCACGCCCGCAGCGCCGTCGGCGTCGCGGAGCTGCCGCTCGGCGCGCCGGTCGAGGTCGAGGTCATCGCGGCCTTCGCCTGACCCGCCGATCGTCGAGCAGGCCCCACTCCTCTCGTCGAGTAGGCCCGCACCCCGTTCGTCGAGTAGGCCCGGAGGGCCGTATCGAGACGGCAGCGATCGGTCTCGATACGCGCCTTCGGCGCTACTCGACCAGCGGAGTGGCGCTACTCGACCGACGGGGCGACTACCGCAGCTGCGAGCGGATCGCCTCCACCACGCCCTGGTCGGCGAGCGTCGTCGTGTCGCCGAGGTCGCGGCCCTCGGCGAGGTCGCGCAGCAGCCGCCGCATGATCTTGCCCGAGCGGGTCTTCGGCAGGTCGGGCACGATGAAGACCTGCCGCGGCCGCGCGATCGCGCCGATGTCGCTCGCGACGTGCTGGCGCAGGATCTGCTCCGCCTCCTCGATGGAGTGCTCGCGCGACGCGGACTGCTTCAGGATCACGAACGCCACGACCGCCTGGCCCGTGGTCGCATCCGACGCTCCCACCACCGCCGCCTCGGCGACGCCGTCGTGCGCGACGAGCGACGACTCGATCTCGGCGGTCGAGAGCCGATGTCCCGAGACGTTCATGACGTCGTCGACGCGGCCGAGCAGCCAGATCTCGCCGTCCTCGTCCTTGCGGGCGCCGTCGCCGGCGAAGTACTTGTCGCCGAACTTCTCCCAGTACGTCTCGCGGTAGCGCTCGTCGTCGCCGTGGATCGTGCGCAGCATCGACGGCCACGGGCTCGTCACGACGAGCAGCCCGCCCTCGCCGTCGCCGACCGAGGCGCCCGACTCGTCGAGCACGTCGATCTCGATGCCCGGGATCGGCACCTGGGCGCTGCCGGGCTTGAGCGTCGTCACGGCGGCGAGCGCCGAGATCATGATCGCGCCCGTCTCGGTCTGCCACCACGTGTCGACGACCGGGGTCGTGCCGCCGCCGACGACGTCGCGGTACCACATCCACGCCTCGGGGTTGATGGGCTCGCCCACCGTGCCGAGCACGCGCAGGCTCGAGAGGTCGCTCGACTGCGTGTGCTGGCGCCCGAGCTTCATGAACGTGCGGATGGCCGTGGGTGCCGTGTAGAAGATCGTCACGCCGTAGCGCTCGATGATCTGCCAGGGGCGCTCGGGCGTCGGGGTGTCGAACGTGCCCTCGTGCATGACCTGCGTCGTGCCGTTCGCCATCGGGCCGTAGACGACATAGCTGTGGCCCGTCACCCAGCCGATGTCGGCCGTGCACCAGTAGACGTCGGTCTCGGGCTTGAGGTCGAAGACGTGCCGGTGGGTGAACGAGGTCTGCGTCAGGTAGCCGGCGCTCGTGTGCAGGATGCCCTTCGGCTTCCCGGTCGTGCCGGAGGTGTAGAGGATGAAGAGCGGGTGCTCGGCGGGGAAGCCTTGCGCCTCGTGCTCGTCCGACGCATCCGCCATCGCGTCGTGGTACCAGACGTCGCGGCCGTCGACCCAGTCGATCTCGTTCTCGCCGCGCTTGACGACGAGCACGTTCGTGACGCCGTGGCCCGGCTCGCGGAGCGCCTCGTCGACGGTCGGCTTGAGCGGGAACACCTTGCCCTTGCGCCACGCGCCGTCGGTCGTGATGACGAGCGTCGCGCCCGCGTCGTCGATGCGGCTGCGGAGGTTGGAGGGGCTGAAGCCGCCGAAGACGGCGGTGTGCACGGCGCCGATGCGAGCGCACGCGAGCATCGCGACGACGGCCTCGGGCAGCATCGGCAGGTAGATCGCGACGCGGTCGCCCGCCTTGACGCCGAGCGACGTGAGCACGTTCGCGAGCCGCTTCACCTCGGCTGTCATCTCGGCGTAGGTGATGGTGCGGCGGTCGCCCGGCTCGCCCTCCCAGTGCAGCGCGACGCGGTCGCCGTTGCCTGCCTCGACGTGGCGGTCGAGGCAGTTGACGGCGACGTTGAGGGTGCCGTCGTGGAACCAGCGCGCGTGCGGGGGCTGCCAGTCGAGCACCTCGGTGAAGGGCGTCTCCCACTGCAGCTCGCGCGCCTGCTCAGCCCAGAACCCGAGGCGATCCTCGGCCGCGCGCTCGTAGAGCTCCGCGGTGGTCGACGACGCGCTCGCGAGCGCCTCCGGGGGCGCGAATCGGCGGGTCTCGGTGAGCAGGTGATCGATGCGGTCCGACACTGGCGTTTCTCCTGACTTCTTCGTCCGCGGATGAGTCTATGCACGAGCCGATGCGCTCGCCGCCGTGTTGCTCCCGGTTGCGCATGATTGCGTGCCTAGCATTGGCCTCGTCGGCCCTGCCGACGCGAGCAGGCGACCGACGGATCCCCCATTCGTCCCCCTGCGGCGGCGTCCTCCATCCCCCGGTGGGCGCCGCCTTGCTCGTCCTGCGGCACTGGCTCTCCACAGGCGGATGCGTCGGGCCGGCCGCGTCGCGCTCGCGCCGCTACCGTGCGGGCTCGTGCAGGCTCGATCGCGGGGCGTCCCCTTCGTCGCCGGCGCCGATCGCGCGGTCGACGCGGGGCCGGCGCGGACGAGCGCCGCCGGGGCGCCGCTGCGCGAGTTCGCCGAGCTCGCGCCGCTCGTGGCGGAGGCGGCGGTGACGGATGTGTTCGTCACCGGCGGGCAGGTGTGGGTCGATCGCGGCGCGGGCGCCGAGCCGGTGCCGCTGCGGCTCGCGCCGGAGCGGGCGAGGGCGCTCGCCGTCGCGCTCGTCGCCGCCGGCGGCCGGCACGTCGACGAGACGACGCCGTGCGTCGACGTGCGCCTGCACGACGGCATCCGCGTGCACGCCGTGCTGCCGCCGATCGCGGTGGCGGGCGCGCAGCTCTCGATCCGGCTGCCGCGCGTGCAGCCGCTCTCGCTCGACGAGCTCGACGCGAGCGGGTGCTTCGCGACCGTGCCGCTCGATCGGGTGCGCGAGCTCGTCGAGCGGCGCGCGAACGTGCTCGTCACCGGAGCGGCGGGCTCGGGCAAGACGACGCTGCTCGGCGCGATGCTCTCGCGCGCGTCGCCCGCGGAGCGCATCGTGACGATCGAGGACGTCGCCGAGCTGCGCATCCGCCACCCGCACGTCGTCGCGCTCGAGGCGCGGCAGGCGAACGCCGAGGGCGCGGGTGCGATCGGGCTCGAGCAGCTCGTGCGCGAGGCGCTGCGCATGAGGCCCGACCGGCTCGTGCTGGGGGAGTGCCGCGGCGCGGAGGTGCGCGAGCTGCTCTCGGCGCTCAACACCGGGCACGACGGCGGCGCCGGCACGCTGCACGCCAACTCGCTGGGCGACGTGCCCGCGCGGCTCGAGGCGCTCGGCGCCGTCGCGGGGCTCTCGCCGCCCGCACTCGCGCGGCAGGCGGTGAGCGCGCTCGACGCCGTGCTGCACGTCGAGCGCGACGCGCGCGGCCGCCGGAGCGTCGCTGCGATAGGGTCGCTCGCGCTCGACGGCGAGCGGCTCGCGGTGCGGCCGCGATGAGCGGCGACGTCGCGCTCGACGACACCGCCGCGACGGTGCACCGGCTCGCGGCGCTCGTCGCGGGCGGGGTGCCGCTCGCGCGAGCCTGGGCGGTGCTCGGCACGGATGCGTCCACGCTCGACGCACGAGCCGGCGGGCTCGTGCGCGCGGTGCTCGCGGTCGCCGGCGAGGCGGGCGCCCCGATGGCGCCGACGCTCGAGCGGCTCGCGGCCCTGCTGCGCGAGCAGTCAGCGCAGCGCCGCGCGCTCGAGGCGGCGCTCGCCGGTCCGCGGGCGACCGCGCGGCTCGTGATGCTGCTGCCGGTGGTCGCGCTCGGCTTCGGGCTCGCGCTCGGGCTCGACGTGGTGGGCGCCGCGACGGGCGGCGGGATCGGGTCGTGGTCGGTCGCGGCAGGGGCGCTGCTGATGGTCGGCGCGTGGCTCTGGTCGCGGGCGATCGTGCGCCGCGCGGCGCGCGGCGACCCGGCGCCGGGGCTCGCGCTCGACCTCGTCGCGGTGGCGCTCGCGGGCGGCGGCGCGGCCGATCGCGCCCGAGCGAGCGCCGCTCGCGCGCTGCGGGACGCGCGGATCGAGACGAGCGGCTGGGACGACGTCGACGCCGCGCTCGCGCTCGCCGAGCGCGCCGGCGTGCCAGTGCGCGGACTGCTGCTCGCCGAGGCGACCGCCGCGCGCACCCGCGCCCGGCTCGACGGCGAGGCCCGCGCCCAGCGCGCGGCGGTGCAGCTCGCGCTGCCGCTCGGCGCGTGCGTGCTGCCCGCGTTCACGCTGCTCGTGATCGTGCCGCTCGTCGTCTCGATGCTCGACGGCGCGCTCGCGCCGCTCGGGTGAACGCCGGCCGGATCGCTCTCCGCCAGAGCGCCGCGTCGGCTAGGTTCGAGCCATGCGCAACGCCTGGAACGCCGTCGTCAACTGGACCGCGGCGCTCTTCGCGACCTCCGCCGGAGCTCCGCACCCGATGGTCGCGACCGACGACCCCCGCGCGGCGGGGGAGCGCTCGCCCGAGCGCTGATCGCCGCCGCGCTCTCCACAGGCGACCCCGCCGGCCGCTCGCGCGAGCCGGCTCCTGCCCCACGCTTGGCCTCCTGAGGGAAGGAGGCGAGCATGCGGATGCTCGAGAGGCTCGTGCACGAGGAGGACGGTGCGGCGACCGCCGAGTACGTCATCGCGACGATGGCTGCGGTCGGGTTCGCCGGGCTGCTGGTGGTGATCCTGCGCTCCGACGAGGTGCGGGCGGTGCTCACCGACATGGTCCGGCGTGCGCTCACCGTGCAGTAGCGCACGGGGGCGCGGCGAGCTCGGTGCGGTCACGGCCGAGCTCGCCGCGGCGCTGCCCGCGGCGGTGCTCGCGATCGGGCTCGCGGTCGCGGCGGTCGCCGCGGCTGCCACGCAAGTGGGGCTCGAGCAGTCGGCAGGCGCGGCGGCGAGAGCGGCCGGGCGCGGAGACGACCCGGCGATCTACGCCGACGGGGCGCTGGCGCGGGTGGAGGCGGACGGCGAGCTCGTGTGCGCGGTGCTCGAGCGGCCGGCGCTCGGGGGAGCGGTGACGCTCGTGGCGCGGAGCTGCGCGCACAGCGGGGGCAGGTAGCGGTGGCGTCTCGATGGTCTCGACATGGGCCTTCGGCCCTACTCGACCACCGGGAAGCGGAGTCGAGCGCGGAGCGCGGGGCGGGGGCCGTGCTCGCGCTGGCTGTCGCAACAGCGGCGCTGCTCCTCGGGCTGCTCGTCGTGGGCGCGGGCACGGCGTCGATCGCGCAGGCGCGGGCTGCCGCGGCGGCCGACGCGGGAGCGCTCGCCGCGGCCGACGCGCTCTCCGGCTACGCCGACGGCGCGCCGTGCGGGCTCGCGCACGCGGTCGTCAGCGCGAGCCGCGCTCGCCTCGAGCGCTGCTCGCTGCGCGGTCTCGAGGCGAGCGTGACGGCCGTCGTCCCGGTCGGGCCGTGGCTCGCATCCGCCACCGCGCGGGCCGGTCCGCCGCCGTGAGAGCGCAATGACTCCATGTGTATTGTGTCGACGTGATCCCGTCGGATCGATCCCCCTACCTATAGAGCAGTGAGCGTGAGCATGGGCAAGAAGCTCGTCATCGTCGAGTCCCCGGCGAAGGGAAAGACGATCGAGCGGTACCTCGGCGAGGGGTACCAGGTGCTGGCCTCGGTCGGCCACATCCGCGACCTCGTGAGCCCGCGCGACCTGCCCGCCGACCTCAAGAAGGGCGCCTTCGGCAAGTTCGCCGTCGACGTCGACAACGGCTTCGCCCCCTACTACGTCGTGAGCGACGAGAAGAAGAAGACCGTCTCCGAGCTCAAGAAGGCGCTCAAGGACGCCGAGGAGCTCATCCTCGCCACGGATGAGGACCGCGAGGGCGAGGCCATCGCGTGGCACCTGCTCGAGGTGCTGAAGCCCAAGGTGCCGGTCAAGCGCATGGTGTTCCACGAGATCACCAAGGAGGCGATCGAGCAGGCCAAGGAGCAGATGCGCGAGCTCAACATGCCGCTCGTCGACGCTCAGGAGACGCGCCGAATCCTCGACCGGCTCTACGGCTACGAGGTGAGCCCGGTGCTGTGGCGCAAGGTGCGCCAGGGCCTCTCGGCCGGTCGCGTGCAGTCGCCGACCGCGCGCCTCATCGTCGACCGCGAGCGCGAGCGGATGGCGTTCGTTCCCGCCGCCTACTGGAGCCTCGCGGCGCAGTTCGAGGCCCCTCAGTCGACGACACAGGGATCGCGCTTCGGCGCCCGGCTCGTGCGGCTCGACGGCGCGCGCGTCGCGACCGGCAGCGACTTCGACGACCGCGGCCAGATCAAGGGCGTGCGCACGATCCTCGATCAGGAGGGCGCGGAGTCGCTCGCGAGCGAGCTCGAGCGCGCCTCCTTCCACGTCGCGAGCGTCGAGTCGAAGCCCTACCGCCGCCGCCCCTCCGCGCCGTTCACGACCTCGACGCTGCAGCAGGAGGCGGGCCGCAAGCTCAAGCTCTCCGCGAAGCAGACGATGTCGGTCGCGCAGTCGCTCTACGAGCAGGGCTACATCACCTACATGCGCACCGACTCGCCCTCGCTCTCGGCGCAGGCGATCAAGGCGGCGCGCGACCAGGCCACCGCGCTCTACGGCGCCGGCTCCGTCCCGCAGGCCGCACGCCACTACGCGGGCAAGTCCAAGTCGGCGCAAGAGGCGCACGAGGCGATCCGCCCCTCGGGCGACGCGTTCCGCACTCCGGCCGAGGTCAAGGCATCCCTCACCCCGAACGAGCACCGCCTCTACGAGCTCATCTGGAAGCGCACGGTCGCGAGCCAGATGATCGACGCGACCGGGCAGACGGCGACCATCACGATCGCGTCGGAGAAGACGAGCCGCGGCGTCGCCGAGTTCACCGCATCCGGCACCGTCATCACCGAGCCGGGGTTCCTGCAGGCGTACGAGGAGGGGAAGGATGCGTCGCGGTACGCCGACGACGCCGAGTCCGACGGGAACCTCCCCGACGTCAAGCAGTCCGACCCGGTCTCGCTCGCCAAGCTCGAGCGCAAGGACCACGTCACGACGCCCCCGCCGCGCTACACCGAGGCGAGCCTCGTGAAGGCGCTCGAGGAGCTCGAGATCGGGCGCCCCTCGACCTACGCGTCGATCATCGACACCATCGTGCGGCGCGGCTTCGTCACGCAGCGCGGCGGCGCGCTCGTGCCCAACTGGATCGCGTTCTCGACCATCAAGCTGCTCGAGGACAACCTCGGCGACTACGTCGACTACGACTTCACGGCCGAGATGCTCGCCGACCTCGACCGCATCGCCGACGGCGACCTCGACCGGCAGGAGTGGCTGCGCCGCTTCTACTTCGGCAGCGACGAGCGCCCGGGCCTCAAGAGCACCGTCGAGAACCTCGGCGACATCGACGCCCGCGCGGTCAACTCGATCCCGGTCGCCGAGGGCGTCACGCTGCGCGTGGGCCAGTACGGTCCCTACCTCGAGGGGCAGGGCCCCGACGGCGAGGTGAAGCGCGCCAACATCCCCGAGGACCTCACCCCCGACCAGCTCACCCCCGAGAAGGCGGCGGAGCTCTTCGCCGCCGAGCCCGCCGAGGACCGCGTGCTCGGCCAGCACCCCGAGACCGGCCTCGACGTCGTCGTGAAGAACGGCCGCTTCGGCCCGTACATCGAGGAGGCGCTGCCGGTCGAGCTCGATGACGAGGGCAAGCCCGTCGCGCCCAAGAAGGGCAAGGCGGCGCCGAAGCCGCGCCGCGCGTCGCTCTTCAAGTCGATGGAGCCCGAGTCGGTCGACCTGCCGACCGCGCTCAAGCTGCTGTCGCTCCCGCGCATCGTGGGCGTCGACCCCGAGTCGGGCGAGGAGATCTCCGCCCGTCCGGGCCGCTACGGGCCGTTCCTCTCGAAGGGCACCGACACCCGCTCGCTCGACGACGAGGACCAGATCTTCTCGATCACGCTCGAGCAGGCGCTCGAGCGCTTCGCGCAGCCGAAGTACGGGGCGCGCAAGGCCGCGAGCGCGCTCAAGGAGTTCGACGCCGACCCCGTCTCGGGCAAGCCCGTGAAGGTGCGCGACGGCCGCTTCGGCCCGTACGTGACCGACGGCGAGACGAACGCGACGATCCCGCGCGGGGAGGACGTCGAGGGCATCACCTTCGAGCGCGCGATCGAGCTGCTGCAGATCAAGCGCGAGAAGGGGCCGGCGAAGAAGCCCGCGCGGAAGCCCGCGGCGAAGAAGCCGGCCGCCAAGAAGCCCGCGGCGAAGAAGGCGCCCGCGAAGAAGCCCGCGGCGAAGAAGACCACCGAGTCGTGACCGGCGCGTTCATCACGCTCGAGGGCGGCGACGGCTCCGGCAAGTCGACGCAAGCGGGGATGCTCGTGGCCGCGCTCGAGGCGGAGCGCCGCTCCGTCGTGCGCACCCGGGAGCCCGGCGGCACCGAGCTCGGCGTCGAGATCCGCCGGCTCGTGCAGCACACCGACGGCCACGTCGCGCCGCGCGCGGAGGCGCTGCTCTACGCCGCCGACCGCGCGCAGCACGTCGCGACGCTCGTGCGCCCCGCGCTCGAGCGCGGTGACGTCGTGGTGCAGGACCGCTACCTCGACTCCTCGGTGGCCTACCAGGGCGCGGGCCGCGAGCTCGACGGGCAGCAGATCCGCGACCTGTCGCTGTGGGCGGTCGACGGGCTGCTGCCGCACCTGACGATCCTGCTCGACCTCGACCCCGCCGAGGGCCGCAAGCGGATGGCCGCCCGCGAGGACGCGCCGTTCGACCGGCTCGAGCAGACGGGCCTCGACTTCGCGCTGCGCGTGCGGGCCGCCTACCTCGCCCTCGCCGAGGCCGAGCCGGCGCGCTTCGCCGTCGTCGACGCGACCGGCAGCCCCGAGGCCGTGCACGAGCGCGTCATGTCGCACGTGCGTGGCATGCTCGCTGCCGGGCGCTGAGCGGGAGCACGGGGGAGCGATGGGCGGCTGGAGCGAGATCGTCGGCCAGGCCGACGCGGTCGCGCAGCTGCGCCGCGCCGCGTCCACCGATGCGGAGGGCGACGAGCCCGGCGCGATGACGCACGCGTGGCTGCTGACCGGACCGCCGGGCTCAGGCCGGTCGAACCTCGCGTACGCGTTCGCCGCGGCGCTGCTCTCGGGCCCCGACGGCATCGAGCCGGAGGTCGAGACGCTCGTCGAGGCGCGCACCCACCCCGACCTCGTCACGCTCTCGACCGAGGGCGTGCTCATCACGATCGCACAAGCGCGGTCGGTCGTGCAGCGCGCATCCCTCGCGCCGTCGACCGCGCGCTACCGGGTGGTCGTGGTCGAGGACGCCGATCGGATGGCCGAGCGCACCTCGAACGCGCTGCTCAAGGCGCTCGAGGAGCCGCCGCCCGAGACGGTCTGGATCCTCTGCGCGCCGAGCGAGGCCGACCTGCTGCCGACGATCCGCTCGCGCGTGCGCACGGTCAACCTGCAGGTGCCCGACCCCGTCGAGGTCGCGGCGCTGCTCGTCGAGCGCGACGGCGTCGACCCCGGCGTCGCCGAGCGCGCCGCGCGCGAAGCGCAGAGCCACATCGGCATGGCCCGCCGGCTCGCGACGAGCGAGGAGGCGCGCGCCCGGCGCGCGGAGACGCTGCAGATCGCGATGCGCGTCTCGACGGCGTCGTCGGCCGTGCTCGCGGCAGCGCGGTACGTCGAGATCGCGACGGCCGACGCCGACGCGCTCTCGGCAGAGCGCGATGAGGCCGAGCGAGCGCAAGCGCTGCGGCAGCTCGGGGTCGAGCCCGGCGGCACGGTGCCGCCCCAGCTGCGACGGCAGCTCAAGGAGCTCGAGGACGCGCAGAAGCAGCGCGCGAAGCGCGGCATGCGCGACGGCGTCGACCGCATCCTCGTCGACCTCCTCTCGCTCTACCGCGACATCCTCATCACGCAGCTCGGCGTCGGGCGCGAGCTCGTGAACGAGGCGATGCGGCCGACCGTGCAAGCGGCGGCCGACTACCTCGAGCGCGCCGCCGTCATCGACGTGCTCGACCAGATCCGCGTCGCCCGCGAGCGCATCGAGGCGAACGTGCCGCCGCTGCTCGCGCTCGAGGCGATGCTCGTGAGCGCCGCGCGCGCTGCGCAGCGCCGCTGAGCGAGACGCGACCGCGCGTCCCTCAGCGCAGGTCGATGGTCAGCAGCATGTCGTCCTCAACACCGCGCAGAAGGCGTTCGTCGACGTCGGTCAGCTGCACGCCGCGCGAGCGACGCGGCGCCACGGTGAGCTCCGACGGGCTCCAAGCGCGCAGCACGGAGATCCGACGGAGCTCGGCCGCTGATCCCGGCAGGGCGTGGAGCCAGTCGAGGAGGGCCGCGGCCGGCGTCTCGCCGTCCACCTGCTCGCGGCCACGGAGCCCGACGACGCCGTCGCAGTCGCACATGCGGCGCGTCAGCGTGAACGTCTCCGCATCCGCGCCGACGCGCTTGGATGCGACGGTGAACGGAGTCGGCTGCGGCTCGACCCCGAGGCGCTCGAGCGTCATGGCGCGGAACTCGTCGTCGAGCAGATCGGCGCGGAGCGCCCAGATCACGGTTGCGCACATCGTTGGTCCTTCCGAGCCGGTAGGGACCCTCAGAATCGCCTCGGCAGCGGAGCCGGCTCCGCGGTCATCGAGACGATCGTATGCCAGCCTCGAGCCCTCCACGCGACTCGGCCGCGCGCCGCAGCACCGCTGATGCGGCTCGCATAGCCGCGCCGCATACCGTAGGAGCATGCATCGCTCCCGCGGCCCGGCCGCCCTCGCCGTCGCGGCCGCCGCGCTCCTCGCGCTCACCGGCTGCCTCGTCCTGCCGGCACCGCCCGCGGCCGCGCCGCCGACCGGGCCGAGCAGCGTCGCCGTGCCACCGTGGGAGCCGACCGGCGAGGACGTCGCGCCCGGCCTCGAGCGGTACTACGGGCAGGACGTCGACTGGACCTCGTGCGGCGACAGCTGGTGCGGCACGATCACCGCGCCGATGGACTGGTTCGGCTCCGTCGACGACGACATCGAGCTCTCGGTCGTCGTCGCCCCCGCGACCGGGGTGCGCGAGGGCGCGATCCTCTACAACCCCGGCGGCCCCGGGGCATCCGGCGTCGACTACGTCTCGCAGTACGCCGACTTCCTGCTCCCGCCCGAGGTGCGCGAGCACTACGACCTCGTCGGCTTCGACCCCCGCGGCGTCGGCGGATCGACGCCCATCTCCTGCTACGACGACCCGCAGGAGTTCTACGACTGGATGTGGGGGCTCCCCGAGGGCCCCGCGCCCGAGCCGCTGAGCGACGAGGACCTGCAGCTGCAGCTCGAGTCGGCGCAGTGGTTCGCCGACGCGTGCCTCGAGCACACCGGCCCCTACCTCGAGTTCGTCGGCACCGAGCAGGTCGCGAGCGACATGGACCTCATGCGGGCGCTGCTCGGCGAGGAGCGGCTCAACTACCTCGGCGTCTCCTACGGCACGCTCATCGGCTCGACCTACGCCGACCTCTTCCCCGAGAACGTGGGCCGCATGGTGCTCGACGCCGCGGTCGCGCCCGACCGCTCCGAGTTCGAGGGCACGCTCTTCCAGGCCGCCGGCTTCGAGCTCGCCTACGGCAACTTCGTCGCCGATTGCCTGCAGCAGCGCGACTGTCCGTTCACGGGCACGCAGGAGGAGGCGCTCGAGCAGACGCGCGCGCTCATCGACGGGCTCGACGCCGACCCGATCGAGGTCGCCGACGGCCGCCAGCTCGGCTCCGGTGCCTTCTTCATCGCCATCGCCGCGAACCTCTACAGCGACCTGCAGTGGCAGGTGCTGCGCGGCGTGATCGCCGACGTCATGGCGGGCAGCGGCGAGAGCGCGTACGCCGAGGCGGATGCGTACTACGGCGTGCGCCCGGACGGCACGTTCGAGGACAACTCCTACGAGGCGCTCGTGTCGGTCAACTGCCTCGACGCGCCCGCGGTGACCGACTTCGACGAGGTGCGCGCGAACGGCGCGGAGGTGCTCGAGGTCGCGCCGACCCTCGGCCCCGGCTTCGTGGGCCTCAGCAGCTGCGCCGCGTGGCCGTTCGAGGCGACGCGCGAGCCGCACGCGATCACGGCGCCCGGCGCCGACCCGATCATCGTGATCGGCGGCCGCAACGACCCGGCGACGCCGTACGAGCAGGCCGTGGCGCTCGCCGACATGCTCGAGTCGGGCGTGCTCATCTCGGTCGAGGCCGAGGGTCACGGGCAGTACTACGCGCCGATGCCGAACGCGTGCGTCGACGAGCCGGTGAACGAGTACTTCCTGACCGGGGTCGCGCCGACCGCCGATCTCGACTGCTGAGCTACTCCGCGGGGCCGCCGCCCTGCCAGAGCCAGTCGGCGACCTCGGGGATGTCGACGCCGTGCTCACGCGTGTACGCGCGAGCGCGAGCACGCGCATCCGCCCACTCCTCGAGCACGTCGGCGCGCGCCTCGGCGAGGCCCGGCACACGCTCGACGACGTCCATCGCGAGCCGGTAGCGGTCGAGGTCGTTGAGCATGACCATGTCGAACGGCGTCGTCGTCGTGCCTCGCTCGACGTAGCCGCGCACGTGCAGGTCGTCGTGCACCGCGCGCTTGTAGGTCAGCCGGTGGATGAGCCACGGGTAGCCGTGGTACGCGAAGACCACCGGGCGGTCGCGCGTGAAGAGCGCGTCGAACTCGGCGTCGGGCAAGCCGTGCGGATGCTGCCCCTCGCTCTGCAGGCGGGTCAGGTCGACGACGTTCACGACCCGCAGCGAGAGCTCCGGCACGCGCTCGCGCAGCAGCGACGCTGCGGCGAGCGCCTCGAGGGTCGGGACGTCCCCGGCGGCCGCGAGCACGGCATCCGGCGCCCGATCCGCGGTCTCGGTGCCCGCCCACGGCAGCACGCCGAGGCCGCGCTCGCAGTGCTCGGTCGCCTCCGCCATCGACAGCCACTGCGGCGCGGGCTGCTTGCCGGCGACGATCACGTTGATGTACCCGGTCGAGCGCACGCAGTGATCGGCGGTCGAGAGCAGCGTGTTCGCGTCGAAGGGCAGGTAGACGCGCACGACCTCGGGGCTCTTGTTGAGCGCGACGTCGATGAAGCCCGGGTCCTGGTGGCTGAAGCCGTTGTGGTCCTGCCGCCACACGTGGCTCGAGAGCAGGATGTTGAGGCTCGCGATGGGCTCGCGCCACGGCACGCGCGCGGCTGACTCGAGCCACTTCGCGTGCTGCCCGAGCATCGAGTCGACGATGTGCGCGAACGCCTCGTAGGTGTTGAAGAGGCCGTGCCGGCCGGTGAGCAGGTAGCCCTCGAGCCAGCCCTGGCACAGGTGCTCGCTCAGCACCTCCATCACGCGGCCGGTCGGCGCGAGGTGCTCGTCGCCGGGCAGCGTCTCGGCGTTCCACTGCCGATCGGTCGCCGCGTAGACGTTCGGCGCGAGGCGATTGGATGCGGTCTCGTCGGGCCCGAAGATGCGGAACGTCTCGGGGTTGTCGCGGATGACCTCGGCGAGCCACGCGCCGAGGATCGCGGTCGCCTCGGCGTCGTCGGCACCGCGCGCGTCGGCGCGCACCTCGACCGCGTGGTCGCGGAAGTCGGTGAGCCGCAGCGGCACGCGCACCTCGCCGCCGTTCGCGACCGGGATCGCGCCCATGCGCAGCTCGCCCTCCGGCGCGTGGCTCGCGACGAGCGGCACGGGGGCGCCGCGCTCGTCGAAGAGCTCGTCGGGGCGATAGGAGCGCAGCCACTCGGCGAGCAGCTCGCGGTGGGCGTCGTCGTCGCGCACGCCCGAGAGCGGCACCTGGTGCGCGCGCCAGGTGCCCTCGATCCGGGTGCCGTCCACCTCGCGCGGCCCTGTCCATCCCTTCGGGCTGCGCAGCACGATCATCGGCCAGGCGGGCCGCGCGGTGAGCCCGCCGGTCGACGCATCCGCCTTGATCGTCGCGATCCGGTCGAGCGCGTCGTCGAGCACCGCGGCGAAGCGCGCGTGGGCCTCGAGCGGCGGCTCGCCGTCGGCGCCGACCTCGACGACGAGCGGCTCGTGGCCGTAGCCGCGCATGAGGGCGACGAGCTCGTCCTCGGGGATGCGGGCGAGGAGCGTCGGGTTCGCGATCTTGTAGCCGTTGAGGTGCAGGATCGGCAGCACCGCGCCATCGGCGCCGGGGTTCAGCAGCTTGTTGCTGTGCCACGATGCGGCGAGCGGCCCGGTCTCGGCCTCGCCGTCGCCGATGACGCACGCGACGAGCAGGTCGGGGTCGTCGAAGGCGGCGCCGTAGGCGTGCGCGAGCGAGTAGCCGAGCTCGCCGCCCTCATTGATCGAGCCCGGCGTCTCGGGCGCCGCGTGGCTCGGGATGCCGCCGGGGAACGAGAACTGCCGGAAGAGCCGCCGCATGCCGTCCTCGTCGAGACCCACGGCGGGGTAGCGCTCGCTGTAGACGCCCTCGAGGTAGGCGCCGGCGACGACGCCCGGGCCGCCGTGGCCGGGACCGGTGACGAAGAGCGTGCGCTGGCGGCGCTCGCGGATCGCGCGGTTGAGGTGCGCCTGCACGAACGTGAGGCCGGGCGTCGTGCCCCAGTGGCCGAGCAGGCGTGGCTTGAGGTGCTCGCGCTCGAGCGGCTCGCGCAGCAGCGGGTTGGCGAGCAGGTAGATCTGCCCGACGCTCAAGTAGTTCGCCGCGCGCCACCACGCGTCGATCTGCTCGAGGTCGGATGCGGTGGGCTCTGCCCGTCGGAGCTGCCACGCGGTCGCCGTCATGGCTCGAGCCTGGGGGAGCGCGTGCGGGTCGGTCAAGCGTTCGTCGAGGGCTCCGGGCATGCGGTAGTATCGTTGATCGTGCCTCGGCACGCCGCCTTAGCTCAGTCGGCAGAGCGATTCACTCGTAATGAATAGGTCCGGAGTTCGATTCTCCGAGGCGGCACCAGCACGAAGGCCCCGCGGTCGCGGGGCCTTCGTCGTCTCCGCCCGCTACGCCCGGGCGATGCCCGCCTCCTCGGCCGGCGTCGCGAGCACGCAGAACTCGTTCCCCTCCGGGTCGGCCAGCACGACCCATCCGCCGTCCTCGAGCCCGCGCCGGTCGTCGACGACGCTCGCGCCCAGGCCGACGATGCGCTCGACCTCCGCGTCGCACGTCGTGCCGACCGGGCGCAGGCAGATGTGCATGCGGTTCTTCACGACCTTGGGCTCGGGCACCTTGAGGAACTCGAGCCAGCGGCCGCCGGGTCCGCGCAGCTCGGCCTCGGCCTCGCTCCACGCGCCCTCGGAGGAGATCTCGAAGTCGTCGAGCACCTGCGCCCACCACCGCGCCTGCGCGATCGGGTCGGATGCGTCGAAGCAGAAGTTGGCCGTGCGCGACACCATGGGCGCCACTCTAGGAGGCGGTGCGGCGCGCTTCCAGGAGCGCGTCTACCCTGGGGCCATGGCCAAGGGCATCCTGATCGTCGACGTGCAGAACGACTTCACCGAGGGCGGCGCGCTCGGCACCGAGGGAGGCGCCGCGGTCGCCGCCGCCATCACGGAGCACCTCCGCACGCACTCCTACGACCTCGTGGTCGCGAGCCGCGACTGGCACGACGCCGACAACGACAACGGCGGCCACTTCGCCGCCGGCCAGCCCGACTTCGTCGGCACGTGGCCCGTGCACTGCGTCGCCGGCACCCCCGGCGCCGACTACCACCCCGCGCTCGACGCCCTCGCGATCGACGTCCACGTCAAGAAGGGGCAGGGGAAGCCCGCGTACTCGGCGTTCGAGGGCACGACCGACGACGGCGAGACGCTCGGCGAGGTGCTCGAGGAGCAGGGCATCGACGAGCTCGACGTCGTCGGCATCGCGACCGACTACTGCGTGAAGGCGTCGGCGCTCGACGCGGCGCTGGCCGGGATCTCGGTGACCGTCATCGACGCGCTCACGTCGGCGGTCTCGCCCGAGACGCGCCAGACCGCCCTCGACGAGATGCGCGACGGCGGCGTGCAGGTCACGCGCCGCCACTGAGGTCAGATCTGTAGTCTCACTACATATAGGCTGGCTGGTGCTGCCGCTCTGCGGGGCACCCTGACAGAGATCTTCGCGTCCTGGCTTTACATAGACCGCCTAACAGATAGACTGGCTAAGTGTCCACACGATCCACGCCCCGCTCCTCGTCCTCCCGCGTCCCCCGGTGGCTGCGCGTCCTGCTGCCCGCGGTCCTGATCCTCGGCTGGCTCGCCGCCGCGGGCATCGGCGGCCCGACCTTCGGCAGCCTCTCGAGCGTCGTTTCGAACGACCAGACGAGCTTCCTGCCCTCGAGCGCCGAGTCGACGCTCGTGCAGGAGCAGCTCGGCGAGTTCCTCGGTGACGACGAGATCCCCGCGATCGTGGTCGCGGCGTCCGACGAGGAGCTCGAAGCGAGCGCGGTCGAGTCCATCGCCGCGCTCCAGGAGGAGATCGCCGGGCTCGAGGGCGTCGTCCAGGCATCGCCCGTCGTGCCGAGCGAGGACGGGCAGGCGGCGCAGATCGTGGCGCTCCTCGACAGCTCGGGCGAGTCGGGCGAGGTCGGCGACCTCGTCGGCGAGCTGCGCGCGCTCGTGGCCGACACCGACCTCGGCGCGGGCGTGGAGTCGAAGGTCACGGGACCGGCGGGCTTCACCGCCGACATCGCCGAGGCCTTCGGCGGCATCGACGGGCTGCTGCTGCTCGTCGCCCTCGGCGCCGTGCTCGTGATCCTCGTGATCGTCTACCGCTCGCCGCTGCTGCCGATCCTGGTGCTGTTCACCTCGGTGGCCGCGCTGTGCCTCGCGATCCTCGTCGTCTTCGAGCTCGCGAAGGCGGAGGTGCTCACGCTCAGCGGGCAGACGCAGGGCATCCTCTTCATCCTCGTCGTCGGCGCGGCGACCGACTACGGCCTGCTCTACACGGCTCGCTTCCGCGAGGCGCTCGGGCAGACGCAGTCGAGGTGGCAGGCGACGCTCTCGGCGCTCAAGGGCTCGTTCGAGCCGATCATCGCCTCGGGCGGCACCGTCATCGCGGGCCTCCTGTGCCTGCTGCTGAGCGACCTCGTCTCGAACCAGCAGCTCGGCCCCGTCGCCGCGATCGGCATCGCCGCCTCGATCCTCGCCGGCCTCACCCTCCTGCCGGCGCTGCTGCTCGCGTTCGGCCGCGTCGCCTTCTGGCCGGTCGCGCCGACGCCCGAGAAGCCGCGCGTCAAGCCCGACGGCAAGGGCCTGTGGGGCGCCGTCTCGAACCTCGTCGACCGTCGCGCCCGCTCCGTGTGGATCGTCACGGCGCTCGTGCTCGGCGCCGGCGCGCTCGGCGTCACGCAGCTGCGCGCCGAGGGCGTGCCGTCGAGCGACTTCGTCGTGGGGGAGTCGGAGGCTCGCGACGGCCAGGCGCTCCTCTCGGAGCACTTCCCGGGCGGCTCCGGCACGCCCACGCAGATCGTCACGCCCGAGGGTGAGCTCGACGCGGTCGCCGAGGCGGTCGCCGACATCGACGGCGTCGAGAGCCTCGCGCTCGCGAGCGAGGACTCGCCCTCGGGCACGCTCCCGTGGCCGGCCGATCCCGCGTCGCCGTTCGCGGCGTTCGAGCCGACCGTCGTCGACGGCAGCGTGCTGCTGCAGGCGACGCTCGTCGACGCTCCTGACTCGAACGAGGCGCAGGAGGTCGTGCGCGAGATCCGCGAGGCGGCGCACGACGTCACCGACGAGGCGATCGTCGGCGGCACGACCGCGACCGCGATCGACACGAACGACGCATCCTCGCGCGACCGCGCCGTCATCATCCCGATCGTGCTGCTCGTCATCGGGCTCATCCTGATGGTGCTGCTGCGCTCGATCGTGGCTGCGGCGGTGCTGCTCGCCACGACCGTGCTGTCGTACTACACGGCGCTGGGCGTCGGCGCGATCATCCTGCAGTGGCTCGTGATCCCCGACATGGATCCGGCGGTGCCGCTGTTCGCATTCGTGTTCCTCGTCGCGCTCGGCGTCGACTACAACATCTTCCTCATGACCCGCGTGCGCGAGGAGGTCGGCAAGCGCGGCCACCGCGCGGGCGTGCTCCGCGGCCTGCGCGTGACCGGCGGTGTCATCACCTCGGCGGGCGTCGTGCTCGCGGCCACCTTCGCGGCGCTCGGCGTCATCCCGGTGCTGTTCCTGCTGCAGCTCGCGATCATCGTCGCGCTCGGCGTGCTCATCGACACGACGCTCGTCCGCTCGCTGCTCGTGCCCGCGCTCGCACTCGAGATCGGGCCGAAGACCTGGTGGCCGTCGAAGCTCGCGAAGGAGCCGCGCACTCCCGCGGCGGACCGATCGGACTCGGAGGTGAGCGCCACCGCGTCGCGCTGACCTCGCGTACGCGGTCGCGGCTTGCGCCGATCGTATGACGATAATACGGTTGGGGTGAGCGAGAGGCGGCGTCGATGCTGGAACGGAAGGCTGCGCCCCTGCGGGAGCAGGCGGTGGAGGTGCTGCGCGCATCGATCGTGCGCGGGGAGCTCGTGCCGGGCGCGCGCATCACGGAGAAGGCGATCGAGCAGCGCCTCGGCGTCAGCCGGACCGTCGTGCGCGAGGCCCTGCGGCAGCTCGAGAGCGAGCGGCTCATCCGCATCCAGCCGGGTGTCGGCCCGGTCGTCGCCGAGCTGACGCTCGACGAGGCCCGGCAGCTCTACGAGGTGCGCGCGGCGCTCGAGGCGACCGCCGCGCGGCTCGCGGCGCGCAACGCCGACGACGCGCAGATCGCCGCGCTCCAGGCGGCCTTCGACTCGATCCCGGAGCAGCGCCCCGACGAGATCGACGCGCTGCTGGCCATCAAGAACGGCTTCTACGTCGCGCTCATCGCCGCGAGCGGCAACCACATCATCGGCGAGCAGCTGGCCAACGTGCAGGCGCGCATCAGCCAGCTGCGCGCCGTGACCCTCGGTGCGCCCGACCGGCAGGCCGCGATGCGCGCCGAGCTCGGCGCCGTCGTCGACGCCATCGCGCGGCGAGACGAGGAGGCGGCCTACCGGCTCTCCGTCGCGCACGTCATGGCCGCATCGAGCATCGCCCTCGACCACCTCAGCACCCGCGCGAAGGACATCGCATGAGCCACACCCTCTTCCTCGGCCTCGGGCGCATGGGCGCGCCGATGGCGCGACTCCACGCGGAGGCGTTCGAGACGCACGTCTTCGACGTGTTCCCCGACGCCGTCTCGGCGGTCGTCGAGGGCTCGAGCGCCCGGCCGGTGGCCGACCTCGCGAGCGAGGGCGCCGACGTCGACGTCGTGATCCTCATGCTCCCGACGAGCCGCCACGTCGAGGATGCGCTCACCGGCGAGGGCGCGCTCCTCGAGCGCCTGCCCGCGGGGTCGCTCGTGATCGACATGGGCTCGAGCGAGCCCGGGAGCACGCGGTCGCTCGCCGCCGCCGCGGGGGAGCGCGGCGTCGACTACGTCGACGCGCCGGTCTCCGGTGGCATCGCGAAGGCCGAGACGGGTGAGCTGACCATCATGGCGGGTGGCACGGACGACGCGGTCGCGCGCGCCATGCCGCACCTCGAGACGGTCGGCAGCTCGATCGTCCACGTCGGGCCAGCCGGCGCCGGCCACGCGGCCAAGGCGCTCAACAACCTCGTCAGCGCGACGAACATCGCGGCCGCGACGGAGGCGGTGCTCATCGCGAAGCACTTCGGCATCGAGCCGGCGGCGATGATCGAGGTGCTCAACGCCTCGACCGGCATGAGCCAGGCGACTCAGGTCAAGTTCCCGCAGCACATCCTGCCCGGCACGTACGCCTCGAAGTTCGCGTACGACCTCATGCTCAAGGACATGGGCATCGCGAGGCGCATGGCCGACGAGGTCGGATTCGCACCGGTCACGGGCGCGGCGTTCGACACGCTCTCGGAGGGCCGATCGGCGCTCGGCGAGCACGCAGACCACACCGAGATCGCGCGCGTGTACACGCGGACGACCGGGATCTCCATCGACGAAGGGCACGCACGATGACGGACATCGACCCGCAGGAGTACATCGACGACATGGCGCGCAAGCGCGGCTACGTCCTCGACTACCACAAGGTGATGGCGAAGCAGGACTTCCCGGTGCTGCAGGCGGCGAACCACATGGTCTCCGCCGCCTACCTCGACCAGCGCACGCTCGACCGCAAGACGAAGGAGCTCATCTTCATCGTCTCGCTGACGGTCATGCGCGCCTCGAAGGGCCACATCCAGTCGCACATCCGGGTCGCGCTCGACCTCGGCCTCACGCCGACCGAGATCCTCGAGGCGATCGAGATCGCCCTGCCCGAGGCGGGCATCGTCGCGTTCCAGACCGGCTTCGAGGCATGGCGGGAGGTCGTCGGCGCCGATGGCATCGAGCCGACCGTCGCCGTCCACGAGGGCGGCTCCGGCTCGGGCGAGTAGCTCGCGCCATGGCATCGCACGAGCCGTGGGAGGTCGTGGTCATCCGCCACGGCACGCGCAGCACCCGACGCAGCGAGGTCTTCCTCAACTACGCCTTCTACGGGGAGGACGACGGGCCGTTCCGGCTCGACTACTTCCTGTGGGTGCTCCGCCGCGGCGATGAGGCCATCGTGGTCGACACCGGGTACTCCGAGGCGGGGGCGACCGCGCGCGGCCGCGAGATCCTCATCGACCCCGTGGATGCGCTGCGGCGCCTCGGGATCGAGCCGGGCTCCGGCGTGCCCGTCGTCGTGACGCACGCGCACTACGACCACATCGGGAACCTGCCGGCGTTCGCGTCGTCGGAGATCCACATCGCCCGGTCAGAGCTCGACTTCTGGACGAGCGACGTCGCCGACCGGCCGCTCTTCTCGCACTTCGGCGATCCCGCCGAGATCGAGGAGCTGCTGCGCGCCGAGGCGGAGGGAAGGCTCCGCCCCTTCTCGGACACGGCGACGATCGCCGAGGGGGTCGAGCTCGTCGAGGTGGGCGGCCACACCCCGGGCCAGGCCATGGTGTCGGTCGCCACGAGCGCCGGCACGGTGCTGATCGCGAGCGACGCGGCGCACTTCGTCGAGGAGCTCGAGCGCGACATGCCGTTCGTGTCGATGGCCGACGTGCCGCAGTCGTACCGCGTGCTCGATCGGATCCGCGAGACGGACGCAGCGCTCGTGCTCACGGGCCACGATGCGGGCACGCTCGATGGGCTCGAGCCGCTCGGCGAGCCGCTGCCGGGGCTCGCCGGCGTGATCGGCCGGCGCGCGTGAGCCTGCCCGCCGACGTCGTCGAGCGCTGCCGCGCCGACGCGCGCCTCGCCGCCGCGAGCCGCGGTGCCGACGTCACGATCGCGCTGCGCGACAGCAGCGGCGAGCACGTCCTCCGCCTCCACGACGGGCGCGTCGCCGCGGGCAGAGCCGCCGACTGCTCGATCGCCATGGCGGACGAGGCGTGGTCGGCGCTGCTCGCCGCGGAGCCGAGCGCGGGCGATCAGCACGTGCTCGCACTCGTGCGGGACGGCCGTGCGAGCGTCGAGGGCGACGAGCTCGCCTTCGCGCAGCACCTGCACCTCGTGCGCCGCATCGTCGAGGCGATCCGCCCGGCGGCCGCCGCGCCCCGGGCCCCCGAGCGCCGACCGCTGTCGCTGCGCGGGCAGTACGTGCGCATCGACGGGCCGCAGGGCGCATCCGACGTCTTCGTCGAGCGCGCCGGCACCGGCCCGCAAGTGCTGTGCCTCGCGACCGCCGGCAGCGACTCGAGCCAGTACCACGGGCTCGTCGCCGAGACCGATGTCACGGACCGCTTCGAGCTCATCGCCGTCGACCTCCCGTGGCACGGCAAGTCGACGCCCGTGCCCGGCGTCGATCCGCTCGAGTACCGGCTCGATCCCGCGACGTACACCCAGCTCATCGTCGCGATCGCGGATGTCGCCGACCTGCGGCGGCCCATCCTGCTCGGCCCGTCGATGGCGGGCGCGGCCGTCGTGCGGGCGATCGCGCTGCACCCCGACCGCTTCGCAGGCGCTGTCTCGTGCCAGGCCGGCCCCAGCGTGCGCGGCCGCAGCACGCCGGCGCTCCGCTCCGCGGTCGTCAACCAGGCGCTCCACGTGCCCGAGTGGACCTACGGGCTCATGAACCCGGCCTCGCCGCTCGAGCACCGCGACCGCGTGTGGTGGGGCTACTCGTCCGGCGCCTACGGCGTCTACGACGCCGACATCACCGGATACCAGCAGTGGGATCTCGACGAGGTCGAGCACCTGCTCACGCCCGAGTCGCCGCACGTCGCGGTGCTGTCGGGTGCCTTCGACACGAGCGTGCCACCAGCCGCATCTCGCGAGCTCGCGGACCGCATCCCGAACTCGTCGTTCGAGCTCATGCCCGAGCTCGGCCACTTCCCGCACGCCGAGCACCCCGCGGCGTTCGCGCCGCACCTCGAGCGGGCGATCGCTCGCGTGCTCCGGAGCGAGCGACCCCCGGCGGATACGATGGACACAACCAGTTGAAGGAGTTCGCATGAGCGCGACCACCACCGAGATGCAGGTGCTCGACGGCATCCACGGCAAGCTCTTCATCGGCGGCGAATGGGTCGACGGTGAGCAGGGCACGATCGAGGTCAGGGACCCCGCTACCGGCGAGGTGATCAAGGAGATCGCGAACGGCTCGGTCGAGGACGGCGTGCGCGCGCTCGACGCGGCCGTCGCGGCGCAGGACTCCTGGGCCCGGACGCCCGCGCGCGTGCGCGGCGAGATCCTGCGCAAGGCCTTCGACCTCCTCCAGGAGCGCAAGGAGGAGTTCGCGCTCCTCATGACGATGGAGATGGGCAAGCCGCTCGCCGAGGCCCGCGGCGAGGTCGCCTACGGCGGCGAGTTCCTGCGCTGGTTCTCGGAGGAGGCCGTGCGCATCGACGGTCGCTACTCCATGACGCCCGAGGGCACCGGCCAGATGATCGTCACGCACCGCCCCGTCGGCCCGTGCTTCCTCATCACGCCCTGGAACTTCCCGCTCGCGATGGCGACCCGCAAGCTCGGCCCGGCGCTCGCCGCGGGCTGCACCGCGGTCGTGAAGCCCGCGACGCTCACGCCCCTCACGACGCTCGCGCTCGTCGCGCTGCTCGAGGAGGCGGGTCTGCCGAAGGGCGTCGTGAACGTCATCACGACCAAGTCGACCGGCGCGCTCTCCGAGCGGCTGCTCGCCGACCCGCGCCTGCGCAAGGTCTCGTTCACGGGATCGACCCCGGTCGGCGTGCAGCTGCTGAAGCAGGCCGCCGACAACGTGCTGAAGTCGTCGATGGAGCTCGGCGGCAACGCGCCGTTCGTCGTCTTCGAGGATGCCGACCTCGACAAGGCGGTCGAGGGCGCGCTGCTGGCGAAGTTCCGCAACATCGGCCAGGCCTGCACCGCGGCCAACCGCTTCATCGTGCACGAGTCGGTCGCCGACGAGTTCTCGCGCCGCATCGGCGAGGCGGTCAAGGCGATGAAGATCGGCCGCGGCACCGAGGAGGGCGTGCAGATCGGCCCGCTCGTCGAGGACAAGGCCGTCGACAACGCGGTGCGGCTCGTCGAGTCGGCGGTCGGCGACGGCGCGACCCTCGTCACCGGCGGCAAGGCGATCGACGGCCCCGGCTCGTTCTTCGAGCCGACCGTGCTCGACGGCGTCACGCCCGACATGGCCGTCTCGATCGAGGAGATCTTCGGCCCGGTCGTCGCGATCCAGCGCTTCTCGACCGAGGAGGACGCCGTGCGCCTCGCGAACGCGACCGAGTACGGCCTCGTCGGCTACGTCTTCACCGAGGACACGAAGCGCGGCCAGCGGATGATCGACCTCATCGACACCGGCATGATGGGGCTCAACGTCGGCGTCGTCTCGAACGCGGCCGGTCCGTTCGGCGGCGTCAAGCAGTCGGGCCTCGGGCGCGAGGGCGGCGCCGAGGGCATCCACGAGTACCTCGAGACGAAGTACACGCTCATGCCCAACCCGTTCGCCTAGCGGCGACGGGCCGCACGGCGGCACGAGAGAGGGCGAGCGGGGAACCGCTCGCCCTCTCTCGTGCGCCGCCGCGAAGCCGGCTCGACAGTATTACCGTATGACGATAATGTGATCACACCGCGCGAGTGGACCAAGGGAGATCACATGTCGCAGCACACCGTCGATCAGGAGATCGGCACGCCAACCATCCGCCAGCTCTCGAAGAGCGATCGCCGGAAGCGCATGGTCGCGGTCGGCATCGGCAACTTCATGGAGTGGTTCGACTTCGCCATCTACGGCTACTTCGCCGCGATCATCGGTGCGCAGTTCTTCCCGTCCGGCAACCCCACGGCCGAGATGCTCTCCGCCCTCGCCGTCTTCGCCGTCGGCTTCCTCTCGCGCCCCATCGGCGCCCTGTTCCTCGGCCCGATGGGCGACCGGCTCGGTCGCCGCGCCGTGCTCATCATCACCGTCATGGGGATGGGCATCATCACAGCGCTCATCGGCCTCGTGCCGTCGTTCGCAGCCATCGGGATCGCGGCGCCCATCATCGTCGTCATCCTGCGCCTGCTGCAGGGCATGATGGTCGGCGGCGAGTGGACGAGCGCGGCCGCCTACATCGGCGAGAGCGCGCCCGCCGGGAAGCGGGGGCTCTACGCGAGCCTCATCACCGCGACGGCCGGCCTCGCGTTCCTCGTCGGCACGCTCACCGCAGTGCTGCTGACCGCCGTCATGGAGCAGTCCGCCCTCGAGTCGTGGGGCTGGCGCATCCCGTTCGTCGCCTCGTTCCTCATGGCGGTCGTCGCCGTCTACATCCGCCGCAAGCTCGAGGACACCCCGGTCTACGAGGAGCTCGAGCGCAAGCGCAAGGCCAACGAGATCGAGCACACGAGCCGCGGCGACAAGGCGCGCGCGTTCGTCATGACCCTCGCCTTCGCCGGCATCTTCGGCGTCGCGCTCTACTACCTCGTCACGTACGCCAACAACCACCTCACCGGCGCGGTCGGCATGGAGCGCTTCGAGGCCCTGTGGGCGACGGCCGTCGTCATGGTCATCTACGTGATCTTCAACCCGCTCATGGGCATGGCGGCCGACCGCTGGGGGCGCAAGCCGGTGAACCACATCGGCATCGCGGGCCTCGTGATCTGGGCCATCCCGGCGTTCGCCCTCATGAACACCGGCAACCCGTGGCTCGTGATCGTCGGGCTCGTGCCCTTCGCCCTCTTCGTCGCGGCGGCCGCGGTGACGAACAACGTGCTGCTCGTCGAGGTGTTCCCCGCGTCGGTGCGCGCGACCGGTTCGGCGATCGGCTACAACGTCGCGTACGCGCTGCTCGCCGGCCCCGGCCCGCTCATCGCGGCCTCGCTCGTGGCAGCGACCGGTCTGCTGATCTCGCCGGCGTTCTACGTCATCGCCGTCGGCATCGTCGCGCTCGCCGTGCTGTGGCCGCTGCTGCCCGAGACCAAGGGCCGCGACATCTCGCGCGGCTGATCGAGAAGACAGGAGCTCCATCATGTACAAGGTCGCGGTCGTGCAGGCTGCATCGGTCCCGTTCGACGCCGACGCGGCGACGGCGAAGGCGGAGCGCCTCATCGCCGAGGTGGCCGCGAACGGCGGCGAGCTCGCGGTCTTCCCCGAGGCGTTCATCGGCGGCTACCCGAAGGGCACGTCCTTCGGCACCGCGATCGGGACGCGGACGGACGCCGGGCGCGTGGAGTACGAGCGCTACGTCTCGGGCGCGATAGCGCTCGACGGCGAGGAGGTCGGCCGGCTCGAGCGCGCGAGCGCCGAGCACGGCGTGCACCTCGTGATGGGCATCATCGAGCGGCTCGGCAACACCCTCTACTGCACCGCGCTCATGATCGACCCGGCGGCGGGCCTCGTCGGCAAGCACCGCAAGCTCATGCCCACCGCGACCGAGCGCCTCGTCTGGGGCTTCGGCGACGGCTCGACGCTCGACACGATGGAGACGCCCGGAGGCCGCGTCGGCACGGTCATCTGCTGGGAGAACTACATGCCGCTCATGCGGCAGGCGATGTACGCGAAGGGCGTGCAGATCTACTGCGCGCCGACCGCGGACGACCGCCCGACCTGGCAGTCGACCATGCAGCACGTGGCGATCGAGGGCCGGACCTTCGTGCTCTCGAGCTGCCAGGTGATCATGAGGGACGCCTTCCCGGCGGACCACCCCGTCGAGTACGAGCTGCCGGGCGGCGACACCCTCATGCGCGGCGGCAGCGTCATCATCGACCCGAGCGGTAGCGTGCTCGCCGGCCCGGTGTTCGACGAGGAGGCGATCCTGTACGCCGAGATCGATCAGGCGGCCAAGGTCCGATCGCACCTCGACTTCGACGCCGTCGGCCACTACGCGCGGCCCGACGTGTTCAGCCTCACGGTGAACACCGCGCCGACCGAATCGGTGCGCTTCACGTCCTGAGCGCGATCGAGGCCGCCTCCCGCAGCGGGGGCGGCCTCGTCGCGTCGGTTCAGGCGGATCCGGCGAGCCAGCGGATGACGTCGGCGACCGGTCCGCTGCGGGCGCTGCGGTAGCCGCTGCCAGCCCACAGGTGCAGGCGATCGGCATCGCCGGCCGCGCTCGCCGCGCGACGCAGCTCGCGCGTGAGGTGGTGGACCGCGGGGTAGGCGAGCGGCGCCTCGGCGCCGTGGCGATCGATGAAGGCGTTCCGCAGCGCGCGAGCCGGCCGCCCGGTGAAGGCGCGCGTGATGACCGTCTCGTCGAAGCGCAAATCGGCCAGCGCCGCTCGATGGGTCGGCGACGTGCCGGCCTCGTCGGTGCGCAGCAGCAGGGTCCCGACCGCGACCGCGACGGCGCCGGCCGAGAGGAGCCCCTGCACCGCGCGGGGGCCGTCGACCCCGCCCGCGGCGACGACGGGCAGTTCGGCGGCGACCAGCACGTCGCGCACGAGCCGCTCCGTCGCGACGGGCTCGAGCGCGCGCCCCGGGTCGTGCGTGGCCGAGTGGCCGCCGGCGTCCGTGCCCTGCACGATCAGTCCGTCGACGCCCGCCTCCGCGGCGGCTCGCGCCTCGCTTGCCGTCGTGACCGTCGCGAGCACGCGGGTGCCGGCGGCCTGCAGGGCGCCGATGTCGCGGCGCGACGGGAGCCCGAAGGTGAGCGACACGACGGGCACCGGGTGCGCGACCAGCTGCGCGACCTTCGCGTCCCACTCGTCGTCGTCGCGAGCGGGCGGCACGCCGAGGTCGACGCCGAGCGCGACCGCCTCGGGACGGATGCGCTGCGCGTACGCGTCGAGGGCCGCGGCGTCCCGGGCCTGCTCGCCCGGCACGAACAGGTTGACGCCGAACGGCAGGCCCAGCTCGCGCATCCGCTCGATCTCGGCGGCCATGGCCGCCGTCGTCTTGTAGCCGGCGGCGAGGAACGGGAACGCGCCCGCCCGAGCCGCTCCGGTCGCGAGCGCGGTCGAGGTCGGTCCGCCGGCCATCGGCGCCGCCACGATCGGCAGGCGCGAGTCGAGCAGGGCGGGTGCGGCCATGGGCGTCCTCCGATCAGTCGAGTGCGGCGGGGGCGAGCAGCTGGTGCGCGGCGAGCTCGCGGTAGAGCGGGGACGCGTCGAGCAGCTCCTCGTGGGTGCCGCGCGCGAGCACGCGGCCGCCGTCGAGCACGACGATCTGGTCGGCGTCGACGACCGTCGCGAGCCGGTGCGCGATCACGAGCGTCGTGCGGCCCTCGCTCGCTACGTCGAGCGCGGCCTTGAGCGACGCCTCGTTGCGGGCGTCGAGGTTGGCGGTCGACTCGTCGAGCAGCAGCACGGGCGTCGCCGCGAGCAGCGCCCGGGCGATCGCGAGCCGCTGCCGCTCGCCGCCCGAGAGCAGCACGCCCGCCTCGCCGACCTCAGTGTCGAGACCGCGCGGCGAGCGGCCGACGAGGTCGCCGAGGTTGACGGCGTCGAGCGCCTCGAGCAGCCGCTCGTCGGTCGCGTCGGGCGCGCCGAGCCGCAGGTTCTCGCGCAGCGAGCCGGCGAGCGCGGGCGCGTCCTGCTCGACGTAGCCGATGAGCGAGCGGAGGCTCTCGCGATCGACGTCGCGCACGTCGCTGCCGCCGACGATCACGCGGCCGGCGGTCGCGTCGTAGAAGCGCTCGACGAGCGCGAACGTCGTCGACTTGCCCGCGCCCGAAGGGCCCACGAGCGCGGTGCGCGAGCCGGCGGGCACCTCGAACGAGACGTCCTCGAGCACGGTGCGCGGCTCGTCGGCCGAGGGGTAGGCGAAGGTGACGCCCTCGAACGCGACCATGGGCGCGCCCGGGCGCGGCTCGAGCGCGATGCGCGCATCCGCATCCGCCTCGGACGGGAGCCGCACGATCTCCTGGATGCGGCCGAGCGCGCCGAGCGCGACGCTCACGGCCGAGATCGCGCCCGCGAGCTGGCCGAGCGGCATGATCATGAGGAACAGGAACAGCAGGAATCCGACGAGCTGCGAGATGGCGATCTCGCCCGTCGCGACCCGCAGGCCGCCGACGCCGAGCACGACGAGGAACGCGAGCTGCACGGCGATGCCGAAGATCGGCACGACGAGCGCCGAGATCCGGGCGACCCGCACGCCGGCGCGGAAGGCGTCGCCCGCGCGGTCGCCGATCGCGTCGACCTCTCGCGCGGTCGCCCCCGCCGCCCGCACGGTGCGCACGGCGCTGATCGCGCGCTCGAGCGCGCTCGTGAGGTGGCCGACCTGCTCCTGCGCGGCGCCGGAGGCGCGGGTGAGGAGCGGCATGACGACGAGCATCGCGCCGATCGCGACGGCGAGCACGAGCACGGTGAGGCCGAGCAGCAGCGGATCGATGATGAGCATCGCGATGACGGCGCCGACGAGCGTCAGCACGCCGCCGATCGACTCGACGAGCCCCTGCGTGAGCACCGCGCGCAGCAGCGTCGTGTCGCTGCCGACGCGGCTCACGAGGTCGCCGACCCGGCGCGCGTCGAACTCGGCGATCGGCAGCCGCAGCATCGAGGCGACGAGCGTGCGGCGTGTGCGCAGCACGACGTGCTCGCCGAGCACCTGCAGCAGGAAGTGCTGGAAGCCGTCGACGATCGCGCCGATCACGACGACCGCGAGCAGCAGCCACGGCAGCCACTCGAGCGCACGCGACTGCTCGACGCGCGCGATGAGCTCCTGCGCCATGAGCGGCTGAGCGAGGGCGAAGCCGGCGCCGAGCACCGAGAGCGCGATCGCGCCCGCGAGCAGCCCCTTCTTGGGGAAGAGGTAGGGGAGCAGCTCGCCGACGCTCGCGCGCGGCCCGTCGTCGCCCCGGCGTCGGAGCATCCCGCGTCGCTCGCTCATGTCTCGCTTCCGTCGTCGTGCGCGGCCGTCACCGCTTGCCGTGCTTCTTGTGCACCGCCTGGCGGCTGACGCCGAGCGCATCGGCGATCGCCTGCCAGGCGAACCCCTCCATTCTCGCGCGTCTCGCGAGCGCCGCTTCCTCCCGCTCGAGCGCGCGCCGCGTCGCGGCGAGCGCCGCAAGCTGCTCGAGCACCCCGCGGGGCTGCTCCCCGGTCACCGTCACCTCGTCCATGCGTCAACCGTAGTTGACATGGCAGGTTGCGTCAACCTGCGTTGACACGCGCAACGAGCCGTCGGCGACTGGGAGACGGAAGGATGCGCGGAGCGGAGCGGGGCGGGCAGCTCGCGCTGCACAGGCGGGTAGGCGGACCGTCGCCCGGCCGACCGGGATGTCCGCGGCACGGTCTACTGTGGGGTCTCGTGCCAGCACCCGTGATCGAGGCGACCGGACTCCGCAAGCAGTACGGCGACTTCACCGCAGTCGACGGGATCGACTTCGCGATCGAGCCGGGGGAGGCGTTCGGCTTCCTCGGGCCCAACGGCGCGGGCAAGTCGACGACGATGCGGATGATCGCCGCGACGTCGACGCGCTCGGCGGGCGACCTCCGCGTGCTCGGCTTCGACCCCGAGACGCACGGGCCCGAGGTGCGGGCGCAGCTCGGCATCGTGCCGCAGGCCGACCAGCTCGACGAGGAGCTGCGGGTCGTCGACAACCTCATCGTCTACGGCCGCTACTTCGGGCTGCCGCTCGACTACGTCAAGCGACGCTCGGAAGAGCTGCTCGAGTTCGCGCAGCTGACCGAGAAGCGCACGGCGCGCGTCGACGGGCTCTCGGGCGGCATGAAGCGGCGCCTCACGATCGCGCGAGGCCTCATCAACGCGCCGAAGGCGATGCTGCTCGACGAGCCGACGACCGGCCTCGACCCGCAGGCGCGGCACGTGCTGTGGGACCGGCTGTTCCGGCTCAAGGAGGAGGGCACGACGCTCGTGCTCACCACGCACTACATGGACGAGGCCGAGCAGCTGTGCGACCGGCTCGTCGTGATCGACAAGGGCACGATCGTCGCCGAGGGCAGCCCGGCCGCGCTCATCCGCGAGTACTCGACGCGCGAGGTGCTCGAGGTGCGCTTCGGCTCGGCCCGCAACGCCCAGGCCGCCGAGGCCATGGCCGGCATCGGCCAGCGCATCGAGGTGCTGCCCGACCGCGTGCTCGTCTACGACCACGACGGCGAGGCCGCGATGTCGGCCGTGCACGAGCGCGGGCTGAGCCCCATCACGAGCCTCGTGCGGCGCTCGAGCCTCGAGGACGTCTTCCTCCGCCTCACGGGAAGGTCGCTGATCGAATGAGCGAGTCGATGCCCACGCGCACGCTCGCCGATGCCGGCGGCGTCGACCACGGCGCGGTCGCCCGCCGCTCGCGCACGTGGGGCTGGTGGTTCGTCGCCGAGCACCGCATCCGCGCCATGCGCTCGTACGTCTTCTCGTGGGTCGGGCTCGGCATCGGCGAGCCCTTCCTCTACATCGTCGGCCTCGGCTTCGGCCTCGGCATGCTCGTCGACGCGAACCAAGGGGAGCAGGGCGTCGACGGCGTGCCCTACATCGTCTTCGTCGCGCCCGCGCTCGCGCTCGCGGCGGCGATGCAGACCGCCGCGCAGGAGAACACCTACGGCGTCTTCGGCGGCTTCAAGTGGTTCCCGATGTTCTTCTCGATGGGCGGCACCCCGATCTCGGCCGCGCACATCGTGCTCGGCTTCCAGCTCTCGGTGCTCGTGCGCGTGCTGCTGCCGCTCACCGCGTTCGCGGTCGTCATGATCGTGCTACAGCTCGGCACGGTCGGCGGCGCGCTCGTGCTCATCGGCATCGGGCTGCTGCTCGCGACCGCCTTCGGGTTCGCGGTCATGTCGTGGGTGTCGACGCAGACGGATGACCGGGGCCAGCTCTCGTTCATCGAGCGGTTCGTCGTCGTGCCCCTCACACTCTTCTCGGGCACCTACTTCCCGCTCGAGACCCTGCCGCTGCTGCTGCAGTGGATCGGCTGGATCTCGCCGCTCTGGCACGCGGTCGAGCTCGGCCGCACGGCGCTCTACGGCGCCGCGATCGAGCCGATGATGCTGCTCGTGCACGTCGGCTACCTCGTCGCGATCGCGGTCGTCTGCTGCCTGCTCTCGATCCGCACCTTCGCGAAGCGGCTCGACAAGTGAGCGAGCTGCTGCTCGAGGCCCCGGCGCCCACCGTGCGCGGGCCGCTCCGCGGCATCTACGCGGGCAACACGCGCTCGGTCGTCGCCCGCGGCCTGCGCGTCATCGCGCGCAACAACTGGCTCATCGTCGTGACGGGCTTCTTCGAGCCGGTCTTCTACCTGCTCTCGATGGGCATCGGGCTCGGCGCGCTCATCGGCGGCGTCGAGTTCTACCGCACCGAGGTGCCGTACGCCGCGTACATCGCACCGGCCCTCATGGCCGTGAGCGCGATGAACGGCGCCGTCTACGACTCGACGATGAACGTCTTCTTCAAGATGAACTACGCGAAGCTCTACCAGCAGATGCTCTCGACGTCGCTCGGCCCGCTCGACGTCGCGCTCGGCGAGATCCTGCTCGCGCTCTTCCGCGGCCTCCTCTACGCGAGCGGCTTCATGCTCGTCACGACGCTCATGGGGCTCAACCTCGCGTGGACGGCCGTGCTCGGGATCCCCGCGGCGCTCGTCATCGCCTTCGCGTTCGCGTCGTTCGGCATGGCGATCACGAGCTACATGAAGACGTTCCAGCACCTCGACTACGTGTGGGTCGTGATGATGCCGATGTTCCTGCTCTCGGCGACGTTCTTCCCGATCGAGGTCTACCCGCAGGGCGTGCAGTGGGTCATCCAGGCGCTGCCGCTCTGGCACGGCGTCGACATGATCCGCCAGCTCACGACCGGGCTCGTGCAGCCGTCGATCCTGCTGCACCTCGCGTACTTCGCGGTCATGATCCTCGTCGGGCTCGTGTTCACGACCGCGAGGCTGCGCGCCCTCTTCCTGCGCTGACGCCCAGCGAGCGCCCCTACGCTGGGGCGCCATGGCTCGAGTGCTCATCTTCGCCCCCGCACCCCTGCTCACCGTCACGATCGAGGAGTTCCGCGGCGCTCCCGACGTGCACGTGCACGTCGGCGGCCAGGGCGTGTGGCAGGGGCGGATGCTGCGGTCGCTCGGCGTCGACGTCGCAGTCGTGTGCTCGGTGGCGGGGGAGACGGGGCTCGTGGTGCGGCAGCTGCTCGAGCGCGAGGGCTTCGACGTCGTCGCGATCGAGCGCGACGCGATCGGCCCGGCGTACGTGCACGACCGCCGCGACGACGACCGCGAGCCGATCGTCGAGGCGGAGGGCGAGCCGCTCGCCCGGCACGAGCTCGACGCGCTCTACTCCGCCGCGCTGAGCGAGGCGCCGAAGGCCGACCTCGTCATCCTCTCGGGCCCCGAGGGCGAGGCGATGCTCGAGCCCGACGCCTACCGGCGGCTCGCGAGCGACGTGCGGCAGCTCGGCGTGCCCGTGCTCGTCGACCTCGCCGGGCCGCGGCTCGAGGCGGCGCTCGAGGGCGGCGTCGACGTGCTCAAGGTGAGCCACGAGGAGCTCGAGCAGGACGGCAGGGTCGACGACGGCGACGACGAGCGGCAGCTGCTGCGCGCCGCCCGGAAGCTCGCCGTCGAGGGCATCGGCCTCGTCGCGATCACGCGCGCCGATGCCGGCTCGCTCGTCGTCGGCGAGGAGGGGGCGTGGCGCGTCGTCGCGCCGGAGCTCGAGCCGGTCGAGACGCGCGGCGCGGGCGACTCCTACACGGCCGCGGTCGCCGCGGTGCTCGCGGAGGGCGGGAGCCATGCCGACGCCATCCGGCTCGGCGCCGCCGCGGGAGCGGTCAACGCGACGCGCCGCGGCCTCGGCACGGGCGACGCCGACGCCATCCGGGCGATCGCCGTGCGGGTCGAGCTGCAGCCGATCAAGCCGGAGCAGGAGGAGGACTGATGCGAGCCCTGATCACGAACGACGACGGCATCGACGCCCCGGGCCTCGCGGCCCTCGCGCGCGTCGCCGCGGAAGCGGGGCTCGATGTCGTCGTCGCCGCGCCCGCCGAGGAGCACTCGGGTGCCAGCGCATCCATCATCGCCACGGAGGGCACCGCCGTCACCGCCGCGGGCGGGAGGGGCGTCGTGCACACCGAGCGGCGCGAGCTGCCGGGCGTCGCCGAGGCGCACGCGGTGCACGCGGCCCCCGCGCTCATCGTGCTGCTCGCGCTCCACGGCGCCTTCGGCCCCGTGCCCGACGTCGTGCTGAGCGGCATCAACCGCGGCGCGAACGTCGGGAGCGCCATCCTGCACTCCGGCACGGTCGGCGCCGCGCTCACCGCGGGCCAGGGCGGCGTGCGAGCGCTCGCCGTCTCGCTCGACGTGGGCCTCCGCGAGGGCGGCGGCGAGCACTGGGAGACCGCGGCCGCGGTCGCGGCGCGCGTGCTGCCCGACCTGCTCGCCGCGCCGGCCGGCACGGTGCTCAACCTCAACGCGCCGGATGTCGACGCGCCCGACGGCGTCGAGCTCGTCGAGGCACCGCTCGCGCCGTTCGGGATCGTGCAGACGACGATGACGGAGCAGGACGGCGACGACGTGCGGCTCGCGATCCGGCAGCACCGCGCCGACGACGCACCCGGCTCCGACATGGAGCGCCTCGCGGCCGGCTTGGCGACCGTGACGGCCGTGCCGACCCTCGGCTCGCCCGCCGGGTAGGGGTCAGCGCGCGACGGGCGCGCGATCGGCCGGTGCCGACGCCGTGCTCGCGCGCCGCGGCACGGCAGGATCACCCGGCCTGCTCACTGCCCGCAGCGCCCACAGGATCGTCACGAGATCGACGACCTCCTGGGTCAGCGCGCCCGCGGTGGCGGGGATGATCCCGAACGCGGCGACGAGCATGAGCGCGACGCTGATCGCGATGCCGAGCCAGATGCTCTGGAGCGCGATGCGCTTCGTGTCGCGGCCGATGCGCACCGCGAGGGCGGTGCGCGAGAGGTCGTCGAGCGTGATGACGACGTCGGCCGACTCGCTCGCCGCCGTCGCGCCTCGCGCGCCCATCGCCACGCCGACATCCGCTGCCGCGAGCACCGGGGCGTCGTTGACGCCGTCGCCGACCATGAGCACCGGTCGCCGCTCGATCGCGTGCACCGCCTCGACCTTGTCGGCCGGCAGGCACTCGGCGCGCACCTCGGTGATGCCGAGCTCATCGGCCACGTGCCGGGCGGTCGGCCAGGCATCCCCCGTGAGCATGACCGTCTCCCGGATGCCGACGGCGTCGAGCGCGGCGATCGTGGCGGCGGCCTCCGGGCGCACCGGGTCGCGAGCGATGATCGCTCCGGCGAACCGGTCGCCGACCGCGACGTAGATCGCGAGCTCGCCGCTCTCGAGGCTCGCCTCCCGCGCATCCGCGGCGTGCTCGCGCACGAACGCGAGCTTGCCCACGACGACGCGGCGGCCGTCGATCTCGGCGACGACCCCGAAGGTCGCCTCCTCCGACGCGCTGCGCGCCTCGCGCAGCTCGAGGCCGCGCTCACGCGCAGCGAGCATGACCGAGCTGGCCAGCACGTGCGACGAGTACTGCTCGGCCGAGGCGGCGAGGGCCAGCAGCTCGTCGTCGTCGACGCCGGCCGCGGGCAGCACCCGCTCGACGGTCGGCGCGCCGCCCGTGAGCGTGCCCGTCTTGTCGAACACCGCCGTGCGCGCCGTCGCGAGCTGCTCGAGCACGCCCGCGCCCTTGACGATGATGCCGTGCCGCGCCGCGCGGCTCATGCCGCCCATGAACGCGACGGGCGCGGCGATGAGCAGCGGGCACGGCGTCGCCACGACGAGCACCTCCGCGAAGCGCACCGGATCGCCGGACACGGCCCACGCGATGCCCGCGATGAGCAGCGAGACCGCGGTGAACGGCACCGCGTAGCGGTCGGCGAGGCGCACGACGGGCGCGCGGCTCTCGGCGGCCTCCTCGACGAGCCGCACGATGCGCTGGTACTGGCTCTCGGCGGCGGTCGCCGTCGCCCGGATCCGCACCGCGAGCTGGGCGTTCACCGACCCGCTCAGCAGCCGGTCGCCCGCCGTGAGCTCCACGGGCAGGCTCTCGCCCGTGAGCGACGACTCGTCGACCACCGCGTGCTCGCTCAGCAGCTCGGCGTCGACGGGCACGATCTCGGCGGGGCGCAGCAGCAGCACGTCGCCCGCGCGCACGTCATCGGCGCCGATGTCCTCGAGCTCGCCGTCCGGCAGCTCGCGGTGCGCCCGCTGCGGTGCCCGCTCGAGGAGCGCCGTCAGCTCGCGCTTCGCGCGCCCTGCCGCGTAGTCCTCGAGCGCCTCGCCGCCGGTGAGCATGAGCACGATGATGATCGCCGCGACGTACTCGTCGACGAGCAGCGTCGCGACGATCGCGGTGATCGCGAGGATGTCGAGGCCCCAGTGGCCGCGCAGCACGTCGCGCACCATCCCGACGCCCTGGATGACGACCACGACCGCGGCCCACGCGATACACAGCCAGCGCGCGGCGTCGCCCGCCCCCAGCGCGGCGGCGACGGTCGCCGCGGCGCCGACGAGCACGGTGATGGCGACCAGGGGATAGCGTCGCGCCGCGCGACCGAGCCACAGCATGCCCTCAGTGTGGCCCGCGACAGGCGGCGGTGCCAGCGAGGCGAAGCTTCCCTGCACGGGGAACGAAGCGGCCCGCCACCCTCCCGGGCAGCGGGCCGGACGCATCCGTCGCGCGTCAGCGCTCGATGTCGACGTCCTTCGTCTCCTTCGAGATGACGAGGGCGATGAGCGTCAGCAGGCCGGCGCCCGAGAGGTAGATGCCGACCCAGAAGGGGCTGCCGCCGCCGAGCGTCCACAGCGCCACGGCGATGAACGGTGCGACGGCCGCGCCGAGGATCGACGAGACGTTGTACGAGATGCCCGAGCCGGTGTAGCGCACGTTGGTCGGGAACAGCTCCGGCAGGAGGGCGCCCATCGGGCCGAACGTGAAGCCCATGAGCGACATGCCGATGATGAGCCACGCCATGACGCCGAAGAGCCCGCCGCCCGTGAGCGGCACCCACAGCAGGCCGAAGACGATGATGGCTGCGGTGACCCAGATGAGCGTCTTGCGGCGGCCGAAGCGGTCGGCGAGCGGGCCCGAGACGAGCGTGAAGATGCCGAAGAAGACGACGCCCACGATGAGCATGAGCACGAAGGTGTTGTACGAGTAGCCGAGGCCCGGCACCGCCGCATCCACCGGCGCGCGGCCGTAGGTGAGCGAGAACGCCGTCATCAGGTAGAAGAGCACGTACGTCGCGAGCATGAAGAAGGTGCCGAGGATGAGCTCCTTCCAGTGGTCGCGGAACACGGTCGCGAGCGGCAGGCGCTGCACCGCGCCGCTCGACTTCGCCTTCGAGAACGCGGTCGACTCGACGAGCTTGAGGCGCACGTAGAGGCCGACGATGACCATCACGGCGGAGAACAGGAACGGGATGCGCCAGCCCCACTCGAGGAACGCCTCGGACGGCATCGAGGGGTCGTCGCTCGGCAGCGCCGCGGCGATGATGAGGAAGAGGCCGTTCGCGATGATGAAGCCGATCGGCGCGCCGAGCTGCGGGAACGTGCCGTACCAGGCGCGCTTGCCCACCGGGGCGTTCTCGGTTGCGACGAGCGCCGCGCCCGACCACTCACCGCCGAGCGCGAAGCCCTGCGCGAGGCGCATGAGCACGAGCAGCGCCGCCGCGATCCAGCCCACCTGGGCGTAGGTCGGCAGCACGCCGATGAGGAACGTCGCGACGCCCATCGTGAGGAGGGCGCCGACGAGCGTCACCTTGCGGCCGTGCTTGTCGCCGAGGTGGCCGAAGACGATCGAGCCGACCGGGCGCGCGACCATCGCGGCGCCGAAGACCGCGAACGACGACAGCAGCGCCGTCGTCTCGTCGCCGGCCGGGAAGAAGAGGTGCGGGAACACGAGCACGGCGGCGGTCGCGTAGACGTAGAAGTCGTAGAACTCGATCGTCGTGCCGACGAGGCTCGCGAAGATGACGCGGCCGCGGGAGTTGGCCGGCTTGGACGGCGCGGAGGACGCCTGGGTTGCGGAGATGGACATGCTGCTTCCTGGTAAGCGTCGCGCGCGCGATGGTCGCGGGTGTGCTGGCGCGCGTTGGAGCGGTCCGCTCGTGACGGCCCGGCCGCGTGGGAGCCACTTTCGGCTCCGGGGGACGACCTGCCCAGTGTAACGAGTGTCTGATACCTCGGTCCCTGCCGGCTACGGCCGCATGGACGACAGCGACCGGAGCGCGAGCGCGGCCTCGACGACCGCCTCGGCCGCCTCGCGGCCCTTGTCCTCCTTCGAGCCGGGCAGGCCCGCGCGATCGATGCCCTGCTGCTCGTCCTCGAGGGTAAGCACCCCGAAGCCGACGGGCTTGCCCGTGCGCACGGCGACCTCCGTCAGCCCCATGGTGGCGGCGTGCGAGACGTACTCGAAGTGCGGGGTGCCCCCGCGGATGATCACGCCGAGCGCGACCGCGCCGTCGAAGCCGGCCTCGAGCGCGCCCTGCGCGACGACCGGCAGTTCGAACGCGCCCGGCACGGGCAGCTCGACGACCTCCGCGCCGGTCTCCGCGAGCGCGCCGCGCGCGCCCTCCAGCAGGCCGTCCGCGATGCGCTCGTGCCAGCGGCCGTGCACAATCGCGATGCGCAGCCCGCGTCCGTCGAGGCGGTGGGTCTCGGGGCGTCCCTCTCCGGCCATCAGTGCTCTCCTTGCTCGTCGTTCTGGGTGATGACCGCCGGCAGCTGGTGCCCCATGCGGTCGCGCTTCGCCTGCAGGTACTGCTCGTTGAAGGTGCCGACCCCGACGAGCAGCGGCACGAGCTCGGAGACCTCGACGCCGTGCTTCTCGAGCTCCGCCTGCTTGAGCGGGTTGTTCGAGAGCAGCCGGATCGACTCGAGCCCCTGCTGCTTGAGGATCGCCGCCGCGGCGCCGTACTCGCGCGCGTCAGCGGGCAGGCCGAGCGCGAGGTTGGCGTCGAGCGTGTCGAGGCCGTCCTCCTGCAGGCGGTAGGCCTTGAGCTTGTTGATGAGGCCGATGCCGCGCCCCTCCTGCCCGCGCAGGTAGACGACCATGCCGTTGCCCGACTCCTGCACCTGCTGCATCGCCGCGTCGAGCTGCGGGCCGCACTCGCACTTGAGCGAGTGGAGGGCTTCGCCTGTGAGGCACTCGGAGTGCACGCGCACGAGCGCGCCGTCGGAGAGCTGCCCGGCGATGATCGCGACGTGGTCGGCGCCCGTCTGGCGGTCGCGGTAGGCGGCCATCCGGAACGTGCCCCAGCGGGTCGGCACGTTCGTCTCGACCTCGAACGACACGCGCGCCGACTCCTCGTTCGCGCCCTTGCACGCGGTCGGCAGGCCGCCGGCGTCGAGGTAGTCGATGAGGTCGGCGATCGTGATGACGGGCAGGCCGTGCTCCTCGCCGAACGCGATGAGCGAGGGGAGCCGGCGCAGCTCGCCCGAGTCCTCGACGAGCTCGCCGATCGCCGCGACCGGCTCGAGGCCCGCGAGCTGCATGAGTTCGACGGCCGCCTCGGTGTGGCCGGGGCGCTGCCGCACGCCGCCCTCGACGGCGCGCAGCGGCACGATGTGCCCGGGCCGGCGGAGGTCGGCGGGCGTCGCGGCCGGGTTCGCGAGCACGCGCAGCGTGTGCGCGCGGTCGTCGGCGGAGATGCCCGTGCTGTCGCGGTCGGCGGCGTCGACGGTGATCGTGTACGCCGTCTGCCGCGAGTCCTCGTTCTCGAGCACCATGAGCGGTAGCCCGAGCTCGTCGGCGCGCTCGCCCGTGAGCGGCGCGCACAGGTAGCCGGAGGTGTGGCGCACCAGGAAGGCGATCCACTCGGCCGTCGCGAGCTGCGCCGAGAGGATGAGGTCGCCCTCGTTCTCGCGGCCCTCGTCGTCGACGACGATGATCGGCTTCCGGGCGCGGAGCGCCTCGAGCGCCGCGTCGATCGTGGTGATGCTCATCGTGCGTCCTCCCGCTGGAGCATGCGCTCGACGTGGCGAGCGACGATGTCGGTCTCGATGTTGACCCGGTCGCCGACGGCGCGGAACCCGAGGGTCGTCGACTCGAGCGTCTCGGGGATGAGCGAGACCTCGAACCACTGCTCGGCCTCGCCCGGCGCGCTCACGGCCGACACGGTGAGGCTGATGCCGTCGACGGCGATCGAGCCCTTCCGCACCACGAGGTGCGCGAGCTCGGGTGCGAGCGAGAAGCGCACCGTGCGCTGGCCGTCGCCGTCGGTGACGGCGAGCACGGTCGCGGTGCCGTCGATGTGCCCCTGCACGATGTGGCCGCCGAGGCGGTCGCCGACCGCGGCGGCGCGCTCGAGGTTCACGCGGTCGCCCGCCCGGCGGTCGCCCAGCGTGGACATGTCGACCGAGATCTGCATGACGTCGGCCGTGAACGCATCCGTCGTCTGCTCGACGACCGTGAGGCACAGGCCGTTGACGGCGATCGAGTCGCCGTGCGACGCGTCGCTCACGACGAGGGGGCCGCGCACGGTGAGGCGCCACGCGTCGCCCTGCTCGGATCGGTGCGGCTCGAACGAGACGATCTCGCCGAGCTCTTCGATGATGCCGGTGAACATCACTGCTCGCTCTCTGTCGTGGCCTCGACCAGCAGGTCGCGGCCGAGCTGCTCGAGTCGCGTGACCGCGAGGCGGCGCTGCTCGTCGATGGTGCCGACGCCGATGGCGTCGATCGCGGTGCGCGGGCCCCCGAGGAGGGTCGGCGCGAGGTAGATCGTGAAGCGGTCGGCGAGCCCGGCGCGGATGAACGCGCTCGCGAGCGTCGGGCCGCCCTCGACGTAGAGGGATTGGATGCCGTCGGCGGCGAGGGCGCGGAGCTCGGCCTCGATGTCGCGGCCGGCCGTGCGGAGGCCGCGCGGGTGCGCGCGGAGCGCGGCGGCTGCGGGGATGTCCCGCTCGCCGAAGACGACGGGGAGCGGCTGCGGGGCGTCGTCGACGCCGGGGATGCGCGCGGTGAGCAGCGGGTCGTCGACGAGCACCGTGCCGGTGCCGACGGCGATCGCGTCGTGCGCGCTGCGCTCGCGGTGCACGTGCTCCCGCGCCTCGGCGCCCGTGATCCACCGACTCGAGCCGTCGGCGGCGGCGGCGCGGCCGTCGAGCGACTGCGCCCACTTGACGGTCACGCGGGGCCGGCCGGTGCGCTGCACGAAGAGCCAGTCGGCGATGAGCGCCTCGCCCTCGGCCTCGTCGAGCCGCTCGACCTCGATGCCGGCCACGGCGAGGCGCGCGGCGCCGCCGGAGGAGGCCTCGCCGGGATCGGCGGCCGCGTGCACGACGCGGGCGACGCCGGCCTCGAGCAGCGCGACCGCGCAGGGGCCGGTGCGGCCGGTGTGGTTGCAGGGCTCGAGGGTGACGACGGCGGTGGCGCCTCGGGCCTCGCCGGGCGCGAGCTTCGAGAGCGCGTCGACCTCGGCGTGCGGAGTGCCGGCGCCGCGGTGCCAGCCCTCGGCGAGCACGCGCCCGTCGGGGGAGAGGATGACGGCGCCGACCTGCGGGTTCACGCCCCGAGGGCCGAGCAGCGCGAGCTCGCGCGCGCGAGCCATCGCGCTGCGCTCCGCCGCGCTGATGCTCGCGGTGCCGTTGCCTGCCATGCCGTTCCCTTCCGAACGCGCGCGGGGAACGGGGGGTCGCGAGCGACCCCACGTGCGCCTCCCCTCCGGACTCTCACCGTCGGTGCTGGAATTCCACCAGCTCAGCCGATCGGCCGCTCGGGTTCGAGCGGGCCTCTCGGGTCGCGGACTGTCACCGCCGGTTCAGACTTGCACTGACCCCGGGCACGTTGCACTTGCCACCCTACAACTCGACTCCCGCGCGCCCCATTCCCGCCCGACGCAGCCCGGCCTCGCGCAGAGTTCCGGCACTCTGCGGCGGGCGCGGCGGAAGGGCGCGGCGGTCAGTCGAGGGGCGGCCAGGGGCGCGCGTCGGCGGGCATGCCCGACGCGACGCGCACGGCGTGGTGCTGCAGCACCGGCTCGCCGCGCTGCGTGCCCTGCTCGGTGCCGAGGTAGGCGAAGCCGGCGGCCTTCGCGACCCGCATCGAGCCGAGGTTGCCGTCGTAGCAGCGCCAGTGCACCTCGGGCCACGTCAAGCAGCCCTCCGCGTGCCCGACGACGGTGCGCAGCGCATCCGCCATGAGTCCCTTGCCCTGCGCGTCGGGGTGCAGCCAGAAGCCGACCTCGCCGCGCTCGGTGCGGAGGCCGATGACCCCCGCGAGCGGCCCGCGCAGCGACTCGCGGATCGCCCACACGCGCTCATCGTGCTCGCCGCGCCAGCCGGCGGGCGCGAACCCCCGCACGAAGCCCTCCGCGTCGGCGCGCGAGTAGGGCCACGGGGTGTCGAGGAACCGCCGCGCCTGCTCGGTCGAGCACGCCTCGACGACCCGGTCGATGTCGTCGTCGCGCAGCGCCGTCAGGAGCACCGTGCGGCCGAGCACCGGCAGCGAGGGTCCCGCGAGCGGCGCGGCGCTCATCGCAGCCCCATCGCCTCCAGCGCGCGGGCGAGCGTCGCGTCGGCCACCTCGGCGGCGCGCTCGGCGTTCGCGGCGAGCAGCCGGTCGAGCTCGGCGGGATCGGCGAGCAGCTCGAGCGTGCGCTCCCGCACTGGCGCGAGCTCGGCGACGACCGCGTCCGCGACCGCGGTCTTGAAGACGCCGTAGCCCTCGCCCGCGAACTCCGCCTCGAGCGACGCGACGGGTGTGCCCGTCATCGCCGAGAGGATGTCGAGCAGGTTCGTCACCCCGGGCTTCGCGGCCCGGTCGGCGCGGATCGAGCCGTCGGTGTCGGTGACGGCCGAGCGGATCTTCTTCGCCGTCCTCGAGGGCTCGTCGAGCAGCCAGATGACGCCCTTGTCGTTGTCGGCCGACTTCGACATCTTCGACTCGGGCGATTGGAGGTCGTAGATGCGCGCGCCGCCCGCGAGGATGACGGGCTTCGGCACCGTGAACGTCTTCCCGAAGCGCTTGTTGAAGCGCTCGGCGAGGTCGCGCGTGAGCTCGACGTGCTGCTTCTGGTCGTCGCCGACCGGCACGACCTCGGTGTCGTAGAGCAGGATGTCGGCGGCCATGAGGATCGGGTACGTGAACAGGCCGACCGAGGCCGCCTCCTGCCCGCCCTTGACCGTCTTGTCCTTGAACTGCGTCATCCGGCTCGCCTCGCCGAAGCCCGTGATGGTCGCGAGCAGCCACTGCAGCTGCGCGTGCGCGGCGACGTGCGACTGCACGTACAGGCACGAGCGATCGGGGTCGATGCCGCCCGCGATGTACTGCGCGGCGAGCGTCCGCACCTGCTCGCGCAGCACATCCGGGGCCTGGGGCACCGTGATCGCGTGCAGGTCGACGATCGAGAAGAAGGCGTCGAAGTCGCCCTGCATCGCGCGCCACTGCTGCAGCGCGCCGATGTAGTTGCCGAGGTGGAGCGAGCCCGAGGAGGGCTGCATCCCCGAGTAGAGGCGGGGGTTGGGCATGGATGCGTTCCTGGGGTTCGTGATCAGAGGTCGTAGTCGACGATGACGGGGGCGTGGTCGGACCATCGCGTGTCCCACGCGCTCGCCCGGTCGATGCGGTAGTCGCGCGCGACCTGCGCGAGGGCGGGGGAGGCCATGTGGTAGTCGATGCGCCAGCCGGTGTCGGTGTCGAAGGCCTTGCCGCGCTGCGACCACCACGTGTAGGGGCCGTCGACGCCCGGGTGCGCGGCGCGGCCGACGTCGACCCAGCCGTGCCCGCGGCCGCGCTTGCCGTCGACGCCCGTCACCATGCCGGTGCCGAAGAAGCGGTCGAGGTAGCTGCGCTCCTCGGGCAGGAAGCCGGCGTTCTTCTGGTTGCCCTTCCAGTTCTTGATGTCGAGGGGCGTGTGGCCGACGTTGAAGTCGCCCATCACGACGACGTGCTCGGCGTGCTGCCGCAGCTGCGGCAGCCGCTTGGCCATCGACTCGAGGAAGCGGTACTTGTCGTCCTGCTTCTGGCTGCCGACCTCGCCGCCCGAGTGGACGTAGGCCGAGACGACCGTCAGCAGCGTCTCGCCGACGAGGAAGTCGGCCTCGAGCCAGCGGCCCTTCGTGTCGAAGGTCTTCAGCCCGATGTCGGTGCGGTGCTCGATCGAGGGCTCGCGCGAGAGCACGGCGACGCCCGCGCGGCCCTTCGCGGTCGCGGGGTCGTGCAGCACGTGCCAGCCCGGCACGAGCGGCAGCAGGTCCTCGTCGAGCGCGCGCACCTCCTGCAGCGCGACGATGTCGAAGTCGCCGGCCTCGAGCCACTCGCCCATGCCCTTGCGGAAGGCGGCGCGCACGCCGTTGACGTTGACGGAGGCGATGCGGACCATGCGATCGAGCCTACCGAGGCCCGCAGACGGGCGGCGCCGGGCGCCGGGCGGTCACCGCAGCCGCTTGGCGAGCCGGCGCTGGAGCCTCACCGCGTCGTCGCCCTCGCGCCGCGCGGCGCGCACCTCCTCGAGCAGCTCCGCCGCCCGCTCGGGCGTGAGCGTCGCGTCGAGGCCGCCGATCTCGACGAGCCGCGTGTAGGCGCGGCCGGTGTCGGTGACCGCGACGAGCGCGAGCACGATGAGCAGCACCTGCATGATGAACCCGAGCCAGATGAGGATGATGACGGGCGCCGCGATGCCCGCGAGCAGCGGGTTGTTCTCGACCCCGCGGAACAGCAGCGTCGCGAGCTGCTTGAGCACGAAGAACGCCACGCCGCACGCGAGCGCGGCGGGCACGATCTGCTTCGCGGGCAGCCGCAGGCGCCCGCCGAAGCGGTAGAGCAGCAGCACGACCGTCGAGTCGAGCACGAGCTGCACCGCGTAGCCGATGAGCTGCGCCGTCCAGCCGAGGCCGAGCGCGTCCGCGAGGCTCTGCGTCACCACGAGCACGGCGGAGGAGACGACGACGAGCAGCCCGATGCCGATCGCGACGCCGAGGTCGCCGAGCTTCAGCAGGAAGAAGTTCGAGGGTGCCGGGCCGAGGTCGAACATCGCGCGGAACCCCTCGCGGCTCACCGCGATCCACGCGATCGCGGTGATGAGGATCGCGACCGAGGCGATGAGGCCGGTGTAGCCGACGATGCTCGAGCCCGTGAGCTGCTCGACGTCGAGCGCGCCCTCGGGCCCGAGGAGGCCGGGGATCGCGGCGCCGACCGACTCGATGACGGCCTCCCGCAGCACGACGTTGTCGCCGAGCACCGCCATGAAGATGGAGAACGCCAGGAAGAGGGCGGCGAAGAGCGACAGGAACGCCTGCAGCGTCATGCCCTGCGCGAGCACGGGCCCTCGCATCTCGAGGAACCGCTGCCACGCCCGCACGGGCCACGACCGCATCACGCGGTCGACCAGCTGCTTCATGGGCCCCTCGCTCGTGGCAACGCTCGGCGAGCCCAGCGTAGTGTTGCCGCATGAGTGCGCTCGCAGGAGTCGGGGTCGGGCGCGGCATCGCTGCCGCGAAGGTGCTGAGGATGCCGGAGCCGCTCGCGCCGCCGAGCGACGAGCCCCTCGCCGCCGACGTCGACGCCGAGCACGCGCGCGTGCAGGAGGCGCTGCAGCACGTCGCCGAGGAGCTGAACGCACGGGCCGCCGCCGCCGGCGGCGACGCCCAGCAGGTGCTCGAGGCCGCCGCGCTCATGGCGCAGGACCCGGCGATCCTCGACGACGTGCGCTCGCGCCTCGAGGGCGGCGCGAACGCCGAGCGGGCGACGTGGGATGCGTACGCGGCATTCCGCGAGATGCTCACGGCGATGGGCGGCTACATGGCCGAGCGCGCGACCGACCTCGACGACGTCGCCCAGCGCGTCGTCGCGCGGCTCCGCGGCGTGCCGGCGCCCGGCGTGCCCGTCTCGGACGAGCCGTTCATCCTCGTCGCACGCGACCTCGCGCCCGCCGACACCGCGACCCTCGACCTCGAGAAGACGCTCGCGCTCGTGACCCAGGAGGGCGGTCCGACCTCCCACACGGCGATCCTCGCCCGGTCGAAGTCGCTCCCGGCGGTCGTCGGCGTCGTGGGGCTGCTCGATGCGGCCGCCGACGGGCAGCGCGCGATCGTGGACGCGCGGGCCGGCACGGTCGAGCTCGAGCCCGACGACGCATCCGTCGAGGCCGCCCTCGCCGAGCGCGAGGCGCGCCTCGCCGCCGCATCCGCCCCCATCACCGAGGGCGCGCTCGCCGACGGCACGAAGGTGCCGCTGCTCGCGAACGTCGGCTCGCCGAAGGACGCCGCTGCGGCGGTCGCCGCCGGCGCCGAGGGCGTGGGGCTGTTCCGCACCGAGTTCCTGTTCCTCGACTCGCCCGCCGCCCCGAGCATCGAGCAGCAGACGGCCTCGTACACCGAGCTGCTGCAGGCCTTCCCCGGCAAGAAGGTCGTCGCGCGCGTGCTCGACGCGGGCGCCGACAAGCCGCTCTCGTTCCTGAACGACGCGCACGAGGAGAACCCGGCGCTCGGGCTGCGCGGCATCCGCGCGCTGCGGGCGAACGAGGCGATCCTCCGCGATCAGCTCACGGCGCTCGCGAACGCCGGCGCGGCGACCGACGCCGAGCTGTGGGTGATGGCCCCCATGATCGCCGACGTCGAGGAGGCGGAGTACTTCGTCGCGCTCGGTCGCGAGCTCGGGCTCGAGGTGGTCGGCGCGATGGCCGAGGTGCCGTCGATCGGGGTCGTCGCCGATCAGGTGGTCGAGGCGTGCGACTTCGTCTCGATCGGCACGAACGACCTCACGCAGTACACGCTCGCCGCCGACCGGCAGCTCGGCTCCGTCGCGGCGCTGCAGGACCCGTGGCACCCCGCGGTGCTGCGGCTCGTGAAGATGCTGGGGGATGCGGGGGCTCGAGCGGGCAAACCCGTGGGCGTCTGCGGCGAGGCGGCGGCCGACCCGGCGCTCGCCGTCGTGCTCGTCGGGCTCGGCGTCACGACGCTCTCGATGAGCGCGTCGGCAATCGCCGACGTGCGCGCCGAGCTGCTGACGGTGACGCTGGATGAGGCGCGCGCGCGGGCTGAGCGCGTGCTCGCCGCCCGGTCGGCCGCCGAGGCGCGGCAGCTCGCCGCCGCCGTCTCTGCGGGCTGAGGCTCAGCCCACCCCGGAGGTCCGCTTCCGCGAGCCCTGCGCCCGCGCGATCGCGACCGCGAACTCGCGGGCCCGCTCGCGCTCGCCCTCGATCGGCAGCACGACGACCTCGCGCGCCACGGCGCCCACCTGCTTGCGCAGCCGACGCCTCGCGCGGGATCGCCGCGCCGCGCCGACGGCGCCGCCGATGATCGCGCCGACGACGCCGAGCACGACGCCGAGCAGCAGCCCGCCGATGAGCAGGGCGAGCGGGATCGGCCAGCCGTCGAGCCACGTCGCGGTGCCCTCGACCTGCGGGATGACCGGCGCGACCATGCCCCACAGCGGCAGCAGCACCGGGAGCAGCAGCCACACCCCGCCGAGCACGGCGGCGATGAGGGCGAGCCACTGGAGCGCGCCGAGCAGCGGCCACCACCACGAGGCGCGAGCGCCGAGGTCGGTGCGCGCGACCGCCCGGTCGAGCTCGGAGGGCAGCGACTCGAGCGCGACCGCCGCATGCTCGTGGATCGCCGCCGACCAGCCCTCGCCGAGCCCCGCTGCGGCCGCGTCGGCGTAGGTGCGCACCGCGGTGCCGGCCTGCGCGCGCTGCGCGGCGCTCATCGGCGGCAGGCTCGTGCGGTGCACCTCGGCGTCGCGCCGCGCGTCGCGACCGGGCGAGAGGTGGAGGCGCCGCAGCGGGTCGGGCGCGAGCCGCAGCACCCACGACGTGAGCGGCCAGCCCGTCACCTGCCCGGCGCGCTTGCGGTAGGAGCCGGCGACCGCGTTCGCGACCGCGTCGACGTTCGCGGCGGCCGCGAGGCCGCGCTCGAGCGACTGGGTGTCGGCGGCGCGCACCCTGCCCGGCACGCCCGCGGCCTCGAGCCGGCCCGCGACCGAGCGGATGTCGGCGGCGAGCCGCTGCGACGCCGCCTTCCGCTCCGCCGCGAAGCGCGCGATCACGCGCCGCAGGTCGTCGACCCCCGCGCCCGTCGTCGCCGACACCGGCAGCACGAGCACGTCGCCGAGCCCGTCGCGGCGCAGCAGCCCGCGCAGCGACTCGACGACGCGGCCGACCTCGGCCTCCGGCAGTCGGTCGACCTGGTTGAGCACAGCGGTCGTCACGGCCGCGTGGCTCGCGAGCGGCGCGATGAAGTCGCGGTGGATGACGGCGTCGGCGTACTTCTGCGGGTCGACGACCCAGACGAGCACGTCGACCTGGCCCGCGAGCCGCTCGGCGATCGCCCGGTGCTCGAGCGCCACCGAGTCGAAGTCGGGCAGGTCGAGCACGATGAGCGAGAGGTCCTGCCCCTCGGCGAACGGCCGCTCGACGATGCGCCGGTCGCTCACCTGCAGCCAGTCGAGCAGGGCGGATGCGCCACGCGGGTTCCAGACGGCGGCGAGCGGCACCGAGGTGGTCGGGCGCCGCACGTGCGTCGTGGCGATCGGCTCGCCGACGAGCGCGTTCATGAGCGACGACTTGCCCGAGCCCGTCGCGCCGAAGAAGCCGACGACGGTGTGCTCCGACGAGAGCGCGCGGCGCTCGGCGGCGCTCGCGACGATGCGCCGCACCGCCTCGAGCTCGTCCTCCGGCACGCGGCCCGCGCCGAGCTCCGCCGCCTCCGAGAGCGCGCCGAGCAGCGCGTCGACGGTCGGCTCGCTCACCGGCCCGCCTCGTCGGCACTGGGTTGCGCGCGCGGCAGCACCGGGGGCGGCGCCCAGCCCGAGCGCCGCTCGAGCTCGCGCACCTCGTCGGCCTCGGCCTCGAGCGGAGCCTCGGCGTCGTCGTCGAGCACCTCGGCCTCGACGAGGTCGCTGCGCTGCACCTCTCGCGAGGTCGGGCTCGCGGCGCCGACCGACCGCATCGCGGTCTCGAGCTCCGCCGCCCGGTCGCGCAGCGCATCCGCCGACGTGCCGCGCTCGACGGGCTCGAGCAGCGCATCCCACCGCGCCGCCTCGGCGTCCATGAGCGCGCGCACCCGCGCGTCGAGCTCGTCGCGCGCCTGCGCGGCGAGGCGGCGCACGGCGTCCTCGCCGAAGATCGTCTCGAGCAGCTTCTGCCCGACGACCGCCGAGCCGCCCGCGATCGCGAGCTCGGCGCCCGTGAGGCCGCCGGTCGAGCCGAACACGACGACCATGAGCGCGACCGTGATGACGTTGAGGCCGAGCGACATGACGCGCGCCTTCGTGCGCTTGCCCGCCGCCTGCTCGGTGATGAGCTCGATGAGCCCCTGCTGCCACTCGCGCACGAGCCGGCTCGCCCGCTCGGAGAGGTCGGTGGACGGACGGGCGAGGTCGACGCCGCTCGTCAGCTGCCGCCCGACCGCGCTCTGCCGCACGCGCGACCAGGCGTCGGATGCGGCGCGACCGGCCTCGTCGACCATGACGGCGTGCAGGCCGCTCTCGATCTCGTGCTCGACCTCGACGGCGGGCGGCGGCCGGCCCTGGAACCACGCGACGACGCGGTCCCGCGTGCGGGAGTACCAGGACTCGACGGTGCGGAACACGTCGGAGGTGCCGACGAAGTCCTGCCAGCGGGCGAGCACCTCGCCGCGCAGCAGCACGCCGTCGCGCGTCGCGTCGTGCACGCGCTCGGCCGCGTCGTTGTGCGCCGTGCGCACCGTGGCTCGCAGGTCGCGCACGACGACGAGCTGCTCGTCGCGCGCCTCGGCGACCGCGCGAGCGGTGACCGCGAGCCGCTCGACCGCGCCCGCGAGCGTGCGGCCCGCGACGCGCGCTCGTTCGGCGCGATCGCCCGCGATGCCCCCCAGCCAACCGCCGACCGCCGCGGCCGCGCCCGCCGGCGGCATGCCGCGCTCGTCGAGCGGCGACTCCGTGACGACGAAGACGGGGGCGGCGCCGAGCCCGCGCGCGGCCAGCATGTGCCGCAGGTCGGCCTCGACCTCGGCCTCGGCGCCGGGCGGCACGCGGTTCAGCACGACGCCGACGGTGATGTCGCGCGCCGCGGCGTCGTCGAGCAGCCGCCACGGCACCGCGTCGGCGTAGCGGTTCGCGGTCGTGCAGAAGAGCCACAGATCGGCCGCGGCGAGCAGCTGCGCGGCGAGCTGCCGGTTCTCGTCGGCGATCGAGTCGACGTCGGGCGCGTCGAGGATCGCGAGCTCGCGCGGCACGCGCTCGTCGGCGACGAGCACGACCGAGCCCACGAGCGCCGCGTCGGGGTCGTCGCCGGCCTCGTGCGAGGGCGCGTCGCGGACGACGCCGGTGATGCGGGAGAGCCCGGGCAGGATGCGCGTCGAGGCGAACCACGCGGCATCGGCGGGGGAGTGGAGCAGGATCGGCTGCCGGGTCGTCGGCCGGATGACGCCCGTGCGGGTGACGGGATGCCCGACGAGGGCGTTCACGAGCGTCGACTTGCCCGCGCCGGTCGAGCCGCCGACGACCGCGAGCAGCGGCGCGTCGAGGTGCGCGAGCCGCGGCTGGATGTAGTCGTCGATCTGCCGCACAGCGGCCTTGCGCGCGTCGCGCGCGGCGCCGGCGCCCGCGACCGCGAGCGGCAGCGCGACGCCGTCGAGCGCCGCGCGCAGCGCGTCGAGGCGGTCGAGCGCCGCGATCGTCCCGGTCACGCCGCCAGTCTGCCGCATCGCGCGCTCCGCGTCCCGTGCTGCACCGCTCAACGGCGCCGGTCGCGGAGGCGCGCGACGACGGTCGCGATCGCGATGAGCGCGGCCGCGACGATCGCCGCGATCCCGGTCGGCGCCGACTCCGGCTCGCCCGCGAAGCGCCCGACCGCGATCCACGACAGGCCCCACGTCATGGCGAGCGCAGGCGCGATGCGCCCGCGGCTCCACAGGGCGAGTGCTACGCCGACGAGCGCGACGACGGCGAGCACCGCGATCGCCCACGGCTCGAAGGGCGAGGGCTCGAGCCCGAGGTCGGCGAGGAAGGCGGCGGTGTTCGCGGCGGTCGCGACCGAGACCCAGCCGAGGTAGAGGCCGAACGTGCCGTCGACGACGAGCGCCTCGATCCACGAGTCGGGGCGGCCGCGGCGCAGCAGCACGAAGATCGTGATGAGCACCGCGAGCAGCACGACGATGATGACCTCGGTGAGCCACAGCACGTCGGTCTGTGCCGCGAGGATCCACGCCGCATTCAGCACGAGCGAGCCGATCGCGAGCCAGCCGGTCGCCCGTTGGCGGCGGTCGGCGTGCTGCTTCGGCAGCACTTGCCACACGGCGTAGGCCGCGAGGCCGAAGTAGATGACGCTCCAGATCGAGAAGGCGGGGCCGTCGGGCGCGATCGGCGTCGCGGCGTCGGAGAGGGCGCCTCCCGCGGAGGAGCCGATCTCCTGGCCGCCGAAGAGCCCGCCGCCGAGCGCGGCGGCGGCGATCGTGATCGGCAGCGCGAGCAGCACGGCCCACGCGCGGACGCGGTCGGCGCTCGTCGGCGCGCCGTTCCTCGAGTGCGCGGCCCTGGTCTCGGATGCGGTAGCCATGGCCGCGACGATACGTTGCCAGGCTAACAATCTCCTGGGCGCCGACGACGAAGGGCCGATCCCATGGGGGATCGGCCCTTCGAAGGCAGGCTCGCTAGAGCTTGACGCCCGAGATGAGCGCCTGCTTGACCTCTGCGATCGCCTTGGTGACCTGGATGCCGCGCGGGCACGCATCCGTGCAGTTGAAGGTCGTGCGGCAGCGCCACACGCCCTCCTTGTCGTTGAGGATGTCGAGGCGCACCTGGCTCGCCTCGTCGCGCGAGTCAAAGATGAAGCGGTGCGCGTTCACGATCGCGGCCGGGCCGAAGTACTGCCCGTCGGTCCAGAACACGGGGCACGAGGTCGTGCACGCCGCGCACAGGATGCACTTCGTCGTGTCGTCGAAGCGCTCGCGCTGGGCGATCGTCTGGTGGCGCTCCTTCTCGGGCTTCGAGGCCGCCTGGAGGAAGGGCTGGATCTCGCGGTAGGAGTCGAAGAACGGCTCCATGTTGACGATGAGGTCCTTCTCGAGCGGCAGGCCCTTGATCGCCTCGACGTAGATGGGCTTCGAGATGTCGAAGTCCTTCACGAGCGCCTTGCAGGCGAGGCGGTTCTTGCCGTTGATGCGCATGGCGTCGGAGCCGCAGATGCCGTGCGCGCACGAGCGGCGGAACGCGAGCGACGGGTCCTGCTCCCACTTGATGCGGTGGAGGGCGTCGAGGATGCGCTCGGTCGGGTACATCTGCACGTCGTAGTCGACCCAGCGCGGCTCGTCGTCGACCTCGGGGTCGAAGCGGCGCACGATGACCGTGACGTTGAACGACTCGGGCACGTCGTGCGACGGGGCGGGCTGCGTCTCGCGGTCGGCGCCGTCGTACTCGTTCTCGACCGGCTTCGGCTCGGTCGACGACTGCGCGGCGGCCTCGGCGACCTGGTGCGCGCTCGACTGGTCGTCGGTCGAGGCGGTGTCGGGGCGGTCGGCCATCGGCGTCGGTGCGCCGGTCGGGCCGCTGTGCGAGGCGTGCACGCCCGAGTCCTGGCCCTTCGGGTCGCCCTGTGGCAGCTGGGTGTCGCTCATCAGTACTTCCGCTCCGTCGGCTGGTAGTGGGTCACGCGCACCGGCTTCCAGTCGAGGCGGATGCCCTGGCTGGCGCCCGTCTCGGCGGCCGTCCGGTACGCCATCGTGTGCTGCATGAAGTTGACGTCGTCGCGCGTGGGGTAGTCGTCGCGCATGTGGGCGCCGCGCGACTCCTTGCGGTTGATCGCCGACACGACCACGACCTCGGCGAGGTCGAGCAGGAAGCCGAGCTCGACCGCCTCGAGCAGGTCGGTGTTGAAGCGGCGGCCGCGGTCGTGGATGCGCACGTTCGGGTAGCGGGAGCGGAGCTGCGCGATGTCGGCAAGTGCCGTCTGCAGCGTCTCCTCGGTGCGGAACACCTGGGCGTTCCGGTCCATCGTCTCCTGCAGCGCCTTGCGGATCTCGGCGACCGACTCGGTGCCCGTGCCCTCGCGCAGCTGCGCGAGCATCTTCACGACGCCGTCCGCGGCATCCGCCGGCAGGTCGACGAAGTCGGCCATCTTCGCGTACGCGACGGCGTTGTTGCCGGCGCGCTTGCCGAAGACGTTGATGTCGAGCAGCGAGTTCGTGCCGAGGCGGTTCGCGCCGTGCACCGAGACGCACGCGCACTCGCCGGCGGCGTAGAGGCCCGGGATGACGGTCTCGTTGTCGGCGAGCACCTCGGCGTCGTTGTTCGTCGGGATGCCGCCCATCGCGTAGTGCGCGGTCGGGTAGACGGGCACGCGCTCGACGACCGGGTCGACGCCGAGGTACGTGCGGGCGAACTCGGTGATGTCGGGCAGCTTCGTCTCGAGCACCTCGGCGCCCAGGTGGGTGCAGTCGAGGTAGACGTAGTCCTTGTTCGGGCCCGCGCCGCGGCCGTCGAGCACCTCCTGCACCATCGACCGGGCGACGATGTCGCGCGGCGCGAGGTCCTTGATCGTCGGCGCGTAGCGCTCCATGAAGCGCTCGCCCGAGGCGTTGCGGAGGATCGCGCCCTCGCCGCGCGCACCCTCGGTGAGGAGGATGCCGAGGCCCGCGAGGCCCGTCGGGTGGAACTGGTAGAACTCCATGTCTTCGAGCGGCAGGCCCTTGCGCCAGATGATGCCGACGCCGTCGCCCGTGAGAGTGTGGGCGTTCGAGGTGGTCTTGTAGATCTTGCCGAAGCCGCCGGTCGCGAAGACGACCGCCTTGCCCTGGAAGACGTGGATCTCGCCCGTCGCGAGCTCGTAGGCGACGACGCCCGCGACGCGCTTGCCCTGGGGCGTCTCGGTCATGATGAGGTCGAGCGCGTAGAACTCGTTGAAGAACTCGACGCCGTGCTTGACGCAGTTCTGGTAGAGCGTCTGCAGGATCATGTGGCCGGTGCGGTCGGCGGCGTAGCACGCGCGGCGCACGGGCGCCTTGCCGTGGTCGCGCGTGTGCCCGCCGAAGCGGCGCTGGTCGATCTTGCCGTCCGGCGTGCGGTTGAACGGCAGGCCCATGTTCTCGAGGTCGTAGACCGCGTCGATGGCCTCGCGCGTCAGGATCTCTGCCGAGTCCTGGTCGGTGAGGTAGTCACCGCCCTTGACGGTGTCGTACGTGTGCCACTCGTTGCTGTCCTCCTCGACGTTCGCGAGCGCGGCGGCCATGCCGCCCTGCGCCGCGCCCGTGTGGGAGCGGGTCGGGTAGAGCTTCGTGATGACGGCGGTCGACGCCTTCGGGGCGGCTTCGATCGCGGCGCGCATGCCCGCGCCGCCGCCGCCGATGATGAGCACGTCGTGCTGGTGGTAGTGGATGCCGTCGGTGACGGAACTCGTCTCAGCCATGTACCTGGGGATCTCCGGATCTCGTGCTTAGAGGTCTGCGCAGAACGACGGCAGCAGCGAGGGGTCTGCGGTCGGCGGGCAGGGGTTGAACGTGAACGTGATGAGCGTGCCGAGCAGGATGAGGATCACTGCGGCGATCGCGATCGCGCCGAGCGCGATCTGGCGGATGCGCGGCTTGTGCACGTAGTCGTTCACGATCGTGCGCATGCCGTTGGAGCCGTGCAGGATCGCGAGCCAGAGCATCGTGACGTCCCACCACTGCCAGAACGGGTCGGCGAGCTTGCCGCCCACGAAGCCGAAGTCGATGGCGTGGATGCCGCCCGGCGTCCAGATGAGGTTGTAGGCGAGGTGGCCGAAGATGAGCACGACCAGCACGACGCCGGAGGCGCGCATGAAGATCCAGCCGGCCTTCTCGAGGCTCGGGCCGCGCTTCGAGCGCGCGGGGTAGGCGTAGTTCGGGTTCTCGATCGTGGCGGTCATCAGTGGCCACCCTCCATCGGCGAGAAGACGTTGACGAGGTGGTTCGGCACGAAGTACGCCATGAGCACGACGACGAGCCCCATGACGATCCAGAACAGCGGGCGCTGGTTGCGCGTCGCCCACGGCCACACGTCGACCAGGATGACGCGCAGGCCGTTGAGGGCGTGGAGCACCACGGCGCCCACGAGCACGGTCTCGCCGAGCCCCATGATGGGGTTCTTGTAGGTGGCCATGACGGCGTTGTACGCCTCGGGGCTCACGCGGATGAGTGCCGTGTCGAGCACGTGCACCAGCAGGAAGAAGTAGATCGCCACACCGGTGATGCGGTGCAGCACCCACGACCACATGCCCTCGTTGCCGCGATACAGCGTGCCGCTGAACGAGGTCTTCTTGGGCGTGGGGTCGGGGAGGGTGAGGCTGCTCGATGTCTCAGACACGCGCGTTCCCTCCAAGGATTGACCGGGCTAGTGCATCCATCCTATGCCCGCGGGGGACGCTGCTCCGGTTCGACCGCCAACCGGGCTCCGCGGCGCGCACGCTCTCGGCGAACCGGGGCGGGCCCCGCGCGGCCTACGCGTCGACGAGGCCGTCGGCGCCGCGCAGCGCGCGTCGGGCTGCGGCTCCGTAGTGGCCCTGCAGCTGCTCGCACACCGCCGCCCACGACCGGCCGAGCACGCGCCGTCGACCGGCCTCGCCCATCCTCGAGCGCATCGCGGCGTCGCTCGCGAGCGCCTCGACGGCGCTGCGGAGCTCGGATGCGTCGTCGGGCTCGAAGAGGAAGCCCGTCGTGCCGTGGTCCACGAGGTCGATCGGGCCGCCCGCGCGCGGTGCGACGACCGGCAGGCCGCTCGCGGCGGCCTCCTGCAGGGTCTGCCCGAACGTCTCCTCCGCGCCCGTGTGGACGAACGCATCCATCGCCGCGTACGCGGCGCGCAGCGGCGCGCCCTGCAGCTGGCCGAGGAACACCGGCGAGAGCGGGGTGAGCTGCCGCCGGGTGTCGGCCATGCCCGGCCCGTCGCCGACGATGACGAGCCGGATGCCTCCGAGGCCCTCGAGCGCGCGCAGGCGGTCGAGCCCCTTCTCCGGGGCGACGCGGCCGACGTAGCCGACGATCGTCTCGCCGCCGGGCGCGAGCCGGCGGCGCAGGCTCGCCGCCGCGGGCCCCAGTCGGTTGTCGGGGTGGAATCCCGCGAGGTCGACGCCCCGCGCCCAGTGGTGGACGCGCTTGACGCCCGCGGCCTCGAGGTCGGCGATCGCCGCGCTCGAGGGGGCGAGCGTGCGGTCGGCGCCGTTGTGGATGAGGCGGATGACGTGCCACGCGAAGGCGGCGCCCGCGCCGAGCCGGTTGCGGCGCGCGAACCCCGCGACGTCGGTCTGGTAGATCGCGACGCTCGGCAGGCCGATGCGGGCTGCCTCGGCGATCGCCTGGCCGCCGAGCATGAAGGGGCTCGCGGCGTGCAGCACGTCGGGCTGGAAGCGCGCGAGCAGCGCCGCGACCTGCGGGCTCGGGAGCCCGACGGGGAACTCCCGGTACGCGACCGAGGGCACCTCGTGCACCGGCACGCCGCGGTAGTGGAGCGGCGCGCCGCAGCGCGGCGCGATGACGATCGCCTCGCGGCCGGTGTCGACGAGGTGGTCGAGGACCCGGCACACCGACGTCGTCACGCCGTTGACGGTGGGGAGGAAGCTCTCCGTCACGATGGCCACCCGCTCGATGCGCACGAGGCCAACGGTAGGGCGGATGCGTGGCGGCGTCACGAGGGCTCGGTGAACGGTGGGTGAAATGCTCGCCCGGCGCGGAGCGGCCTAGAGTCGTCGGCATGCCCGCCCTCGACGACTTCTGCAGCATCATCCCCGCCGGCGGCGTCGGTTCGCGGCTGTGGCCGCTCTCCCGCGCGGACGCCCCCAAGTTCCTGCACGACCTCACCGGCAGCGGCAAGACGCTCCTGCGCGCGACCTTCGACCGGCTGCAGCCGCTTGCGGGCCCCGGCCGCACGATCGTCGTGACCGGGCGCGCGCACCGCGCGGCGGTGGAGGCGCAGATCCCCGAGCTCGACGACGCGAGCATCGTGCTCGAGGCCGAGCCGCGCGACTCGACCGTCGCGATCGCGCTCGCCGCGGCGATCCTGCGCAAGCGCGAGCCCGACGTCATCGTCGGCTCGTTCGCCGCCGACCACGTCATCGACGACGAGCGCTCGTTCCGGCGCGCGGTCGCCGAGGGCGTCGCGGCGGCCCGATCGGGCCGGATCGCGACGATCGGCATCACGCCGACGGAGCCGGCGATCGGCTTCGGCTACATCCGCACGAACGGACCGGCCGAGATCGAGGGAGCCCCGAGCGCCGCGATCGTGCGCGAGTTCGTCGAGAAGCCCTCCGCCGAGCGCGCGCGGCGCTACGTCGAGAGCGGCGAGTACCTCTGGAACGCCGGCATGTTCATCGCGCGCGCCGACGTGCTGCTCGAGGAGCTCGCGCGCGAGGAGCCCGAGCTCGCTGCGCACATCGACGAGCTCGCCGAGGTGTGGGACGAGCCGGCGAAGCGCGGCCCCGCGGTCGATCGGCTGTGGCCGCAGCTCAAGAAGATCGCGATCGACTACTCGGTCGCCGAACCGGCCGCCGAGCGCGGCACCATGGTCGTCATCCCCGGCCACTTCGACTGGGACGACGTCGGCGACTTCTCCGCCGTCGCGAAGCTCCACAACGGCGGCCGCCGCGGCCGGCTCGCGATCCTCGGCACCGCCGGCACCGTGCTCGCCGACTCGGCGAGCGGCATCGTCGTGTCGCAGTCGAACCGCATCGTGTCGGTCGTCGGCATCAAGGACGTCGTGGTCGTCGACACCCCCGACGCGCTGCTCGTCACGACGACGGCGAACGCGCAGCGCGTGAAGAAGGTCGTCGACGCCGTGCGACTCTCGGGCAACACCGACGTGCTCTGAGCCGCCGCGGCGTCGTTCGCGCTCGACCGGGGCGGGGGCGCCCGATCGGGGCCGGCGCGCCCGGCCCGCTCGGGCGCATCCGCCCCGCTCGGCCTCGGCGAGCGAGCGCGCGCGACCGCGCGGCACCGAGCCGACCGCGCGCCGGTTACGATGGCGCCGACCCGCTCGAAGGAGACACCGTGGCCCGCTCGCTCGCCATCCCCGCGCTCGCCGCCCTGCTGCTGCTCGCCGGCTGCGCCGCACCGCCGCCCGCCGAGACCGAGGGGCCGGGCGCCTCTGGCGACGCGGAGCAGTCGCTCGAGTGCGCGCAGATGGTCACGAACTCCGGCGGCCTCAACGACCGCTCCTTCAACGAGACGAGCTGGGCGGGCATGGAGCGCGCCGAGGCCGAGCTCGGCGTCGAGGCCAACGTGCTCGTCTCGACGACCGAGAGCGACCTCGCGCCCAACGTGCAGGCGGCGGTCGAGACCGGCTGCGGCTTCGTGCTCACCGTCGGCTTCGAGCTCGCGGCCGCGACCGCCGAGCAGGCCGAGACCAATCCCGACGTGCAGTTCGCGATCGTCGACGAGATCGTCGAGGCGCCCAACGTGCGCTCGATCGTCTTCGACACCGCGCAGGCCGCGTTCCTCGCGGGCTACGCCGCCGCCTCGGTGAGCGAGACGGGCACCGTCGCGACCTTCGGCGGCGGCAACCAGCCGCCTGTCACGCTCTTCATGGACGGCTTCGCGGCCGGCATCGACGCCTACAACGAGGCGAAGGGCACCCAGGTGCAGCTGCTCGGCTGGGACCCCGAGGCGCAGGACGGCACCTTCACGGGCGACTTCGAGAACGTCGCGAACGGCCGTTCGCTCTCGGAGGCCTTCATCGCGCAGGGCGCGGACGTCATCCTGCCCGTGGCTGGCCAGGTCGGCGAGGGCGCGCTCACCGCATCCATCGACGCGGGCGGCGCGGCGCTCGTCATCTGGGTCGACAACGACGGCTTCGAGACGCTGCCGGAGGAGTACCGCGGCATCCTGCTCACGAGCATCATGAAGAACACCGAGGATGCGGTGGTCACCGCGGTCGGGGACGCCGCCGACGGCACGATCTCCGACGAGCCCATCATCGGCACGCTCGAGAACGGCGGCGTCGACATCGCCCCGTTCCACGACCTCGACGCGCGCGTGAGCGACGAGACGAAGGCCGAGCTCGAGGCGCTCCGCGAGCAGATCATCGCTGGCGAGATCGTCGTCGAGTCGCCCTCGAGCCCCTGACGCACCCTCAGGGTTTGCAACGATTGCGTTTCGGTGGCCCGCGGCGGCGGTTGTGGGCGTCGTCGCGGCCCTATGCTCGACCATCATGCGCTCCGCCGCGTCGCGGCGAGCATCCTTTGCACTGGAGGATCCCTTGAAGTTCACCCGTTCCGCCGCGCGCGGCGGCGCCATCGCCCTCGGCGCGGCGCTCCTGCTCGCCGGCTGCGCCGCAGCACCTGACGCCCCGTCGAGCACGACGGACGCGTCGGCCGACCCCGCCGCCACCACCGACATCCAGCCCTGCATCATCTCGGACGCGGGCGGCTTCGACGACCGCTCCTTCAACCAGCTCGGCGCCGAGGGCCTCCGCGCCGCGTCGGAGACGATCGGCGTCGAGCCGATCGAGGTCGAGTCGCAGTCGGACGCCGACTACGCCGCCAACCTCACGAGCGTCATCGACGAGGGCTGCAACATGATCGTGTCGGTCGGCTTCGCGCTCTCCGAGGCGACCGCCGCGGCCGCCGAGGCGAACCCCGACCTCAGCTTCACGATCATCGACGACAACGCGATCGACCTGCCGAACGTCAAGCCGATCATCTACGACACGGCGCAGGCGGCGTTCCTCGCCGGCTACGCGGCCGCGTCGTACTCGGAGTCGGGCGTCGTCGCCACGTGGGGCGGCATGCAGTTCCCGACCGTGACGATCTTCATGGACGGCTTCGCGGCCGGCGTGGAGTACTACAACGAGCAGAAGGGCGAGGACGTCCAGGTGCTCGGCTGGGACGTCGAGGCGCAGACCGGCTCGTTCACGGGTGGCTTCGAGGCCGGCCCGACGGCGCAGCAGATGGCCGACACCTTCATCCAGCAGGGCGCCGACGTGCTCCTGCCGGTCGGTGGCCCGATCTTCCTCTCGGCCGCCGAGGCGATCCGCGACGCGGGCGCCGACTCGGGCATCGCGATGATCGGCGTCGACGCCGACCTCTACGAGACCTCGCCCGACTACGCCGACCTCTTCCTGACGTCGATCATGAAGGGCATGTCGGAGGGCGTCCAGTCGGTGGTCGAGGAGGCCGCCGCGGGCAACTTCAGCAACGAGCCGTACGTCGGCACGCTCGAGAACGAGGGCGTGAGCATCGCTCCGTTCCACGACTTCGAGGGCTCGGTCGACCCCGAGCTGCAGGCAGAGCTCGACGAGATCGAGGCGGCGATCATCGCCGGCGAGATCGAGGTCGGCTCGCCCTCGAGCCCGGAGTAACCAGGTACAGCGCGCGTGGGGGTCGGCGCAAGCCGGCCCCCACGCGCGTGCGCGGCCCCGCGGACCGCGCGCCCCCGATACATTCATCAGTCGTCGCCGTCGTCGTCGAAGGAAGGCACATGACCGTCGAGCCAACTCCCCTCGGGGCACCCACCCTCGAGCTGCGCGGCATCACCAAGCGCTTCGGCGCGCTGACCGCGAACGACCACATCGACCTCGAGGTCCGGGCTGGCGAGATCCACTGCCTGCTCGGCGAGAACGGCGCCGGCAAGTCGACGCTCATGAACGTCCTCTACGGCCTCTACCGCGCCGAGGAGGGCGAGATCCTGCTCGACGGCGAGCCGCAGTCGTTCGCCGGCCCCGGCGACGCGATGCGCGCCGGCATCGGCATGGTGCACCAGCACTTCATGCTCATCCCCGTCTTCACCGTCGCCGAGAACGTGCTGCTCGGCCACGAGCGCGAGCTCGGCGGGCTGAGCGGCGCGCGCCAGAAGGTGCGCGAGATCTCGCAGCGCTTCGGCTTCCACGTCGACCCCGACGCGCGCATCGAGGACCTCCCCGTCGGCGTGCAGCAGCGGGTCGAGATCATCAAGGCGCTCTCGCAGGACGCGAAGGTGCTCGTGTTCGACGAGCCGACCGCCGTGCTGACGCCCCAGGAGACCGACGAGCTCATGGCGATCATGCAGCAGCTGCGCGACGAGGGCACCGCGATCGTCTTCATCACCCACAAGCTGCGCGAGGTGCGCGCGATCGCCGACCGCATCACCGTCATCCGGCTCGGCAAGGTCGTCGGCCAGGCGAGCCCCGAGTCGTCGACGACCGAGCTCGCGTCGATGATGGTCGGCCGCGCCGTCGAGCTGACGGTGCAGAAGAACCCGCCGGTGCTCACCGACAACGCGCTCGTCGTGTCGAACCTGACGGTGCTGGATGCGCTGGGCCAGAAGGTCGTCAACGACGTCTCGTTCACGGTGCGCGGCGGCGAGGTGCTCTGCATCGCCGGCGTCCAGGGCAACGGCCAGACCGAGCTCACCGAGGCCATCCTCGGCCTCCAGCACCGCGTGACCGGCTCGATCGACCTCAACGGCAACGAGCTCATCGGCGACTCCGTGCGCGAGGTGCTCGACGCGGGCGTCGGCTTCGTGCCCGAGGACCGCAAGGTCGACGGGCTCGTCGGCGACTTCTCGATCGCCGAGAACCTCATGCTCGACCGCTACAGCGGCGCTCCGTTCGTGCGCGCCGGCACCGTCGACCGCGAGGAGCGCGACCGCTTCGCGGCCGAGAAGCTCGAGTCCTTCGACATCCGCGCGCAGGGCATCGAGACGCCCGTCGGCACGCTCTCGGGCGGCAACCAGCAGAAGGTCGTGCTCGCGCGCGAGCTCGGCCGGCCGCTCGCCCTCTTCGTCGCCTCGCAGCCCACGCGCGGCCTCGACGTCGGCTCGATCGAGTTCGTGCACAGCCAGATCATCGCGACCCGCGACGCGGGCATCCCCGTCATCGTCGTCTCGACCGAGCTCGACGAGGTCGTCGGCCTCGCCGACCGCATCGCGGTCATGTACCGCGGCGGCATCGTCGGCATCGTGCCGGCCGACACGAGCCGCGACACGCTCGGCCTCATGATGGCCGGCGAGCGCGTCGCCGGCGCCCCGACCCCCGAGCCCTCGAAGGGAGCCGCAGCGTGAACGAGACGCCGCGCGACGCCGACGACCCGATCGAGCCCCACGCCCCGCAGCGACCGGGCGGCTCGCCCGACTCCGGCGCGGCCCCCACGGCCGTCCACGCGCCGGCCGAGGCGGAGGTGCAGGTCGCGGCACCCGTCGCCCCGACCGACGACCGCACCGCCGACGTCGACGACCCGTGGGGGAGCGCCTTCCGTCGCATCATGGGCGGCAACCTCGTGATGGCGGTGCTCGCGATCCTCACCTCGCTCGTCGTCGGCGGCATCCTCATCGCCGCGACCGACGAGCGCGTGCAGGAGACGGCGGGCTACTTCTTCGCCCGTCCCGGCGACATGCTCTCGGCGGTCTGGACCGCGGTCTCGGGCGCCTACCTCGCCCTCTTCCAGGGCGCGGTGCTCAACTTCGCTGCTGCCGACCGCGGCTTCATCTACCTCATCAAGCCGCTCACCGACACGCTGAACTTCGCGACCCCGCTCATCGCGGCGGGCCTCGGCGTCGCGCTCGCGTTCCGGGTCGGCCTGTTCAACATCGGCGGCCGCGGGCAGATGCTGTGGGCCGCCGCGGCCTCCGCGTGGGTCGGCTTCGCCTTCCAGATGCCGCCGATCCTGCACGTCATCGTCGCGATCCTCGTCGGCATCGCCGCCGGCGCGATCTGGGCGGGCATCGCCGGCGCGCTCAAGGCGTACACGGGCGCGCACGAGGTGATCTCGACGATCATGCTCAACTTCGTCGCGTTCTGGTTCATCACCTGGATGCTGCGGACGCCCGGCCTGCTGCAGAACCCCGGCGGCAACAACCCCATCTCGCCGCCCATGCCCGAGACGGCCATCCTGCCGTCGATCTTCGGCCCGCCGTTCGTGCTGCACTGGGGCTTCCTGCTCTCGGTGCTCGCGGTGATCGTCTGCGCGTGGCTCATCAACCGGTCGAACCTGGGCTTCCAGTTCCGCGCGGTCGGCTACAACGCATCCGCCGCCCTCAACGCCGGCATGAACGTCAAGCGCCTCACGGTCTACGCGATGCTCCTCTCGGGCGCCTTCATGGGCCTCGCGGGCGCGCAGCAGGTGACGGGCGCCGTCACGACCGGCTTCACCGCCGGCATCGACGCGGGCATCGGCTTCGACGCCATCACGGTCGCGCTGCTCGGCGGCTCGACGCCGTGGGGCACCTTCTTCGCCGGCCTGCTCTTCGGCGCCTTCAAGGCGGGCGGCTTCCGCATGCAGGCCGCCGAGGGCGTGCCCGTCGACATCATCCTCGTCGTCCAGTCCTTCATCGTGCTGTTCATCGCCGCGCCGCCGCTCGTGCGCGCGATGTTCGGCCTGCCGCAGCCCGGCAGGAAGTCGCGCCGCCAGCGCCGCGACGAGGCCGCGCTCGCCGCGATGACCCAGCAGAAGGGAGCGCAGTCGTGACGACGCAGCAGCCCACCGCCGCGCAGCCGCACGCCGAGACGATCGAGCTCGAGCGCGCGGTCGTCAAGCACTGGAAGGCACCGGTCTCGTACGCGGTGCTCACGCTCGTCGCGCTCGTGCTGTTCGTCGTCGCCGCGCGCGACGGCTCGACGACGCTGCGGCTCGCCTCCGTCGGCGACTTCGTCGCCCTCCCGGATGCGGTGCTCCCGGTGCGCGCGACCGGCATCGTCGTCGTCGTGCTCCTCGCCGCGCTCACGGCGGTCTCGACCTGGCTCGTCGCGACGGTGCGGAAGCAGGGCTTCTGGCTGCCGCTCGCGTTCGGCGTGCTCTTCGTCGTCGCGTTCCTCGTCTGGGCCGGCGCCGACAAGATGATCCCGATCCCCGGCCTGCTGTTCGCGACCGTGGGCCTCTCGGTGCCGCTCATCTTCGGCGCGATGGGCGGCGTCATCTCCGAGCGCGCGGGTGTCGTGAACATCGCGATCGAGGCGCAGCTGCTCTCCGGCGCGTTCAGCGGCGCGGTGATCGCCTCGTCGACCGGCAGCGCCGTGCTCGGCATCCTCGGCGCGATGCTCGCGGGCGTGCTCGTCTCGATGGTGCTCGCGGTCTTCGCGATCCGCTACTTCGTCGAGCAGGTCATCGTCGGTGTCGTCCTCAACGTGCTCGTCGTGGGCCTGACGAACTTCCTCTACTCCTCGGTGCTCACCGCGAACCCCGCGCTCAACTCGCCCGACCGGCTCCCGCGCATCCCCATCCCCGGCATCGAGACGATCCCGATCATCGGCCCGGCGCTGTTCGAGCACACGGTCATCGTCTACGCGATGTTCATCATCGTGCCGGTCATCGCGTGGGGCCTGTTCAAGACCACGTGGGGCCTGCGGCTGCGCGCGATCGGCGAGCACCCGCTCGCCGCCGACACCGTCGGCATCAAGGTCAACCGGCTGCGCTTCTGGAACGTCGCGCTCGCCGGCGCCGTCGCGGGCCTCGGCGGCGCCTACTTCACGCTCGACACGACCGGCGCCTTCAACCGCGAGATGACGGCGGGCCTCGGCTACATCGCGCTCGCGGCCGTCATCTTCGGCCAGTGGCACCCGCTCAAGGCGACGGCGGCGGCGCTGCTGTTCGGCTTCGCCTCGGCGCTGCAGCAGACGCTCGGCGCGATCGGCTCGCCGGTGCCGAGCGAGTTCATGCTCATGCTCCCGTACGTCATCACGCTGCTCGCGGTCGCCGGCTTCATCGGCCAGTCGCGAGCGCCGGCGGCGAGCGGCAAGCCCTACATCAAGCAGTAGGCGGCCATGGCTGAGATCGACTGGCAAGCGCTGCACGACGCGGCGGTCGCGGCGACGGAGCGGGCCTACGTGCCCTACTCGAGGTTCCCGGTGGGCGCCGCGGCGCTCGTCGACGACGGCCGCATCGTCGCGGGCGCGAACATCGAGAACGCCGCCTACGGCGTCACGCTGTGCGCCGAGTGCTCGCTCGTGAGCGCGATGGTCATGGGCGGCGGCGGGCGCATCGTCGCGTTCGCGTGCGTCAATGGTGCGGGCGAGCGGCTCATGCCGTGCGGCCGCTGCCGCCAGCTGCTCTTCGAGCACGCGGCGCCGGGCATGCTGCTCGACACCGTGAGCGGCATCCGCACGATGGCCGAGGTGCTGCCGGATGCGTTCGGCCCGGCACAGCTCGACGAGTACGCAGGGCACGAGGAGAGGGAGCACCGTGGCTGAGGCCTTCGACGCCGTCGACATCATCCGCACGAAGCGCGACGGGGGAGCGCTCTCGACCGCGCAGATCGACTGGCTCATCGACGCCTACACGCGCGGCTACGTCGACGACCCGCAGATGGCGGCGCTCACGATGGCGATCCTGCTCAACGGCATGGAGCGCCGCGAGATCCACGACCTCACGACCGCGATGATCGCCTCCGGCGAGCGCATGGACTTCTCGGCGCTCGACAAGCCGACGGTCGACAAGCACTCCACGGGCGGCGTCGGCGACAAGATCACGCTCCCGCTAATGCCGCTCGTCGCGGCGTTCGGCGTCGCGGTGCCGCAGCTGTCGGGCCGCGGCCTCGGGCACACGGGCGGCACGCTCGACAAGCTCGAGTCGATCCCCGGCTGGCGCGCCGACCTGTCGAACGACGAGATGCTCGATCAGCTCCGCACCGTCGGCGGCGTGATCTGCGCGGCCGGCTCGGGCCTCGCGCCCGCCGACAAGCGGCTCTACGCGCTCCGCGACACCACCGGCACCGTCGAGGCCATCCCGCTCATCGCATCCTCGATCATGTCGAAGAAGATCGCCGAGGGCACGGGCGCACTCGTGCTCGACGTGAAGTTCGGCTCCGGCGCGTTCATGCAGGAGTTCGAGCGCGCGAGGGAGCTCGCCGAGACGATGGTCGCGCTCGGCCGCGACGCGGGCGTCGAGACGCGCGCGCTGCTGACGACGATGGACGTGCCGCTCGGCCGCGCGATCGGCAACGCGAACGAGGTGCGCGAGTCGGTCGAGGTGCTCGCGGGCGGCGGGCCCGCCGACGTCGTCGAGCTCACGGTCGCGCTCGCGCGCGAGATGCTGGATGCGGTGGGGCAGCCCGACGCGGACGTCGAGGCCGCGCTCGCCGACGGCCGCGCGATGGACGTCTGGCGCCGCTTCGTGCTCGCGCAGGACGGCGACCCCGACGCGCCGCTCCCGGTCGCGAACGAGACGCACACGGTCGTCGCCGAGCGCGACGGCGTGCTCGCGCGGCAGGAGGCGCTGCCGTTCGGCATCGCCGCGTGGCGGCTCGGCGCGGGCCGCGCCCGCGCGAGCGACCCGGTCGTGCACGCCGCCGGCATCGACCTGCACGTCAAGCCGGGCGACGCGGTGCGCGCGGGCGACCCGCTCTGGACCATCTCCGCCGACGACGAGAGCCGCATCCCGCGTGCGCTCGAGGCGCTCGAGGGGGCGTGGGAGCTCGCGGCGCCCGGCACGGTCGTCGAGGTGCCCCCGATCGTGCGCGAGCGCATCGCCTGACGCGCGCTGCCGGGTCGCGGGTCTTGCGCAGCGTGGCGCGGGCGGCGAGACTGGCGCCGAGGCGGTACCCAGCCGTCGTCCAGGCCGCGCGCCGCGCGCCCTGCTTGGCTCGACGCATCCGCACCAGTCAGCCACCCCTGAGGAGCCAGCCGTGACCGATCCCCAGCTCAACCGCCCGAGCAGCGCGTACGTCGGCGACACCACGCAGCCCGCGGGCAGCACCTACGGCGCGTCGGAGCCGAAGACGCTCAGCGTCGTCGCGCTCGTGCTCGGGCTCGCCTCGATCTTCATCGGCGGCTCGATCCTCGTGCCGATCGCGGGCATCATCGTCGGCGTCATGGCCCGCAAGCGCGAGCCCGCGGGCCGCACGATGGCGCTGTGGGGCATCTGGCTGAGCGTCGCGATGCTCGTGCTGTGGGCGCTGCTGTGGATCGTCGCGGGCGGGCTCATCCTCGCGGCGATCGGGCTCGCCGCGTCGGGCGCCTGACGCTGCTGCGAGCGCCGATCGCGGCGGCATGCCGCGGCGCGGTCCCGGCCGATACGATCGAGGCTCAATGCACCCCGATGACGGAGGCGGAATGAGCCGGTACGAGGTCGACGGCGTCGACATCCAGACGCTGCCCAAGGTCAGCCTGCACGACCACCTCGACGGAGGGCTCCGGCCGCAGACGGTGCTCGAGCTCGCCGACGAGATCGGGCTCGAGCTGCCGGCGTCCGACGCGGACGCGCTCGGCGCGTGGTTCGCCGCGCAGTCGAACTCCGGCTCGCTGCCGGAGTACCTGAAGACCTTCGACATCACGACCGCGGTCATGCAGACCGAGCACGGGCTGCACCGGGTCGCGAAGGAGTTCGTGCTCGACCTCGCCGAGGACGGCGTCGTCTACGGCGAGATCCGCTGGGCACCCGAGCAGCACCTGCAGCGCGGACTCTCGCTCGACCAGGCGGTCGAGGCGGTGCAGGCCGGCATCGAGGAGGCGATCGACCTCGTCGAGTCGCACGGCCGCGGCATCCGCGTCGGCCAGCTCATCAGCGCGATGCGGCACCTCGACCGCGCCGACGAGATCGCCGAGCTCGCGCTGCGGCACCGCGACAAGGGCGCGGTCGGCTTCGACATCGCCGGTCCCGAGGCGGGCTTCCCGCCGTCGCGGCTCGCCTCGGCGTTCGACCGGCTCGCGAGGGCGCACTTCCCGGCGACCGTGCACGCGGGCGAGGGCGACGGCCTCGCGAGCATCGAGGATGCGCTCTTCGCCGGTCGCGCGCTGCGGCTGGGGCACGGCACGCGCATCGCGGAGGACATCGAGATCGAGCAGGAGCGTGACGACGCGATCGTCGTGCGCCTCGGCGAGCTCGCCGAGTGGGTGAAGGACCGGCAGATCCCCCTCGAGCTGAGCCCGAGCTCCAACCTGCAGACCGGCACGATCGCGCAGTGGGGCGACTCGCTCGAGGACCACCCGATCGACCTGCTGCTGCAGCTCGGCTTCGCGGTCACCGTCAACCCCGACAACCGCCTGCAGTCCGGCACGACGCTCACGCGCGAGCTGGGGCTCCTGGTCGAGGCGTTCGAGTGGGACCTCGACGACCTCGAGGAGGTCACGCAGAACGCGGTCGCCGGCGCCTTCTGCTCGCTCGAGGAGCGGGAGGAGCTCGCGGACGAGATCGCCGACGGCTTCGACGACCTCCGATGACGCTGCCGCTCGACGAGGCGACGTTCGCGCCCGGGGTGCACGCCGCCGACTGGCGCGCCGCCGTGCGCGCCGCAGGGGTCGACCTCGTGACCGCGCGCGCGGTCGGCCGCGCGTACGTCGAGGAGCTCGTGCAGCAGATCGAGCAGGCCGGGCCCTACTGCGTCGTCGCACCCGGCGTCGCCGTGCCGCACGCGCGGCCGAGCGCGGTCGTGCGCCGTGACGCGCTCGCGATCGTCGTGCTCGACGAGCCCGTCGCCTTCGGCCACCCGCACCACGACCCCGTGCGGGTCGTCATCGGGATGGCCGCGACGAGCCCGAAGGGCCACTTGCGGATGCTCGCGGAGCTCGCGAACGCGCTCGACGGCGAGGGTGTCGCCGATGCCATCGCGGCCGCCTCGACGCGCGACGACGCGATCGCGGCGCTGCGCCGGTAGGGAACCCCGGCCCGGGACGGGCCGGGGCGCTGGCGTCGCGCCGAAGACCCGAAGGGGTCTCCGGCTTCAGCTCTCGTGCGCCAGCAGCGGCCGCACCGCCTCGGCGATCGCCGCGACGCGCTCGCGCGCCGCGCGCACGCGAGCGGCCGGCGGCCCGTCGGTCGACGTCGCGTCGATGTAGACCTTGAGCTTCGGCTCGGTGCCGCTCGGCCGCACCATGACGCGCGAGCCGTCGTCGAGCGTGAAGCGCAGGATGTCGCCGATCTCGCCGTGCTCGGGCAGCGCGAGGTCGTCGGCGGCGACGACCGCCGCGCCCGCGAGCTCGGTCGGCGGCGCCTGCCGCAGCGCCCCCATGAGGGCGGGGATGCGCGCGAGGTCGGTGACGCGCACGCTCACCTGGCCCGACTCGAACGCGCCGAACTCGGCGGCGAGCGCGAGCAGCTCCTCGGCGAGCGACGAGCCGCGCTCGTGCAGCTCGCTCGCGAGCGTGAGGATGCGCACGAGCGCCGAGATGCCGTCCTTGTCGCGCACGGTGCCCGGGTTCACGAGGTAGCCGAGCGCCTCCTCGTAGCCGTAGACGAGGCCAGGCACGCGCGAGACCCACTTGAAGCCCGTGAGCGTCTGCACGAACTCGAGCCCGTGCGCCTCGGCGATGACGCCGAGGCCGGGGGAGGAGACGATCGAGGCGGCGAGCACGCCGTGCCCGCGCGCCGCGCGCGCGGCGTCCCAGCCGAGCAGCAGGCCGACCTCGTTGCCCGTGAGCATCCGCCAGCCGGCCGGCGCCGACGCATCCGGCACCGCGACCGCGAGCCGGTCGGCGTCGGGGTCGTTCGCGAGGATGAGCTCGGCGCCCTCCGCCGTGGCGAGCGCCATCGCGAGGTCGAGCGCGCCCGGCTCCTCCGGGTTCGGGAAGTCGACGGTCGGGAACGCGCCGTCGGGCTCGGCCTGCTCGGGCACGACCGTCACCGGCGGGAAGCCCGCGGCGTCGAGCACGGCGCGCACCGTCTCGAGGCCGACGCCGTGCAGCGGCGTGTACACGACGCGCGGGCCGCCGGCGCCCGGCATGCCCTGGTCGGGCTGGCCGATCGCAGCGGTCGCCGCGACGTACGACTCCCAGACGCCCTCGCCCGCGACCTCCGGCTCGCCGCGCGGGTACTCGGTCACGGGCACGGCGGCCGCCTCGACGATGCGGGCGGCGATCTCGGCGTCGGCGGGCGGCACGATCTGGCTGCCCTCGTCGGCGCCGCCGAGGTACACCTTGTAGCCGTTGTCGGCGGGCGGGTTGTGGCTCGCGGTCACCATGACGCCCGCGCTCGCGCCGAGGTGGCGCACGGCGAAGGCGGTGACGGGGGTCGGCAGCAGCCGCGGCAGCAGGATCGCCCGCACGCCAGCGCCAGCGAAGACCTCGGCGGCGTCCCGCGCGAAGCGCTCCGAGCCGCGCCGCCCGTCCCAGCCGATCACGACCGAGGGGTAGGGCTCCCGGTCGACGAGGTAGCGCGCGAGCCCCGCGGAGGCCTGCTGCACGACGACGGTGTTCATGCGGTTCGGCCCCGGGGCGATGCGGCCCCGCAGCCCCGCCGTGCCGAACTGCAGGCGGCCGCGGAACGCATCCGTCACCTCGGCCATCGCGGCCTCGTCGCCCGCCTCGGCGGCCGCGATCGTCGCCTCGAGCTCCGCGCGGGTCTCGGGGTCGGGGTCGGCCGCGGCCCAGGCGCGGGCGGCGTCGAGGCTCATGCTCGGGCGCCGATCGCGGCGACGACGTCGGCGAGCAGGCGCGAGATGCGGCCCTCGGCCTCGCGGCCGGCCTCGATGACCTCCTCGTGCGAGAGGGGCGTGGTCTGGATGCCCGCGGCGAGGTTCGTGATGAGGCTCAGGCCGAGCACCTCCATGCCCGCCTCGCGCGCGGCGATCGCCTCGAGCGCCGTCGACATGCCGCAGATGTGGCCGCCGATCGCCTTCGCCATCTGCACCTCGGCGGGCGTCTCGTAGTGAGGCCCGCGGAACTGCACGTAGACGCCCTCGTCGAGGCTGCCGTCGACCTCGCGCGCGATGTCGCGCAGCCGCGGCGAGTAGAGGTCGGTGAGGTCGACGAACGTCGCGCCCTCGAGCGGCGAGTCGGCGGTGAGGTTGATGTGGTCGCTGATGAGCACGGGCTGGCCGGGCGTCCAGTGCGGCTTGATGCCGCCCGCGCCGTTCGTGAGCACCATGACGGATGCGCCTGCCGCGGCCGCGGTGCGGACGGAGTGGACGACGCGGCGCACCCCGTGGCCCTCGTAGTAGTGGGTGCGGGCGCCGATGACGAGCGCGCGGCGACCGTCGTCGGTCAGCACCGAGCGGATGGTGCCGACGTGGCCCTCGAGCGCGGGCTTCGAGAAGCCCGTCACCTCGGTCGCGGCGATCTCGTGGGTCGTCTCGCCGATGAGGTCGGCGGCGCGCGCCCAGCCGGAGCCGAGCGTGAGGGCGATGTCGTGCGACTCGACGCCGGTGATGCGGCGGATGTCGTCGGCGGCCTGGCGCGCGACCTCGCGCGGGTCTGCGGGGGCATCGAGGGGGTGCGTCATGGCGCCCACTCTAAGGGCGCTGCGCCCGTAGGCTGGGTCACCATGGCCATCGGCGCGACCGTCCACACCTTCGAGGTGCAGCTCTCCGACGTCGACCGCGGCGTCTACGAGGAGCTCTCGCTCAAGGTCGCGCAGCACCCCTCCGAGACCGCGGCGTTCATGGTGACGCGCGTGCTCGCGCTGTGCCTCGAGCACGAGGAGGGCATCGCCTTCGGCGACGGGCTCTCGGGCGGCGACGAGCCCGCGGTGCTCGTGCGCGACCGCACGGGCGCGCTCGTCGCGTGGATCGAGATCGGCGCGCCCGAGGCCGAGCGCGTGCACCGCGGCAGCATGGCGGCGGATCGCTGCGCCGTCTACACGCACCGCGAGCCCGAGAGGGTCGCCGCGCGCTGGGCAGGGAAGCGCATCCACCGAGCCGAGGACGTGCGGCTCGTCTCGTTCGACCCCGGATTCGTCGACGCGGTCGCCGACGCCGTCGCGCGCCGCACGTCGATGACCGTCTCGGTGACCGAGGGTGTGCTGTACGCCGAGGTCAACGGCCGCGCGCTGTCGACGGCGATCCACGAGCGCCCGGCGGGCTGACGCGCGCTCAGCTCCATCGCGCGGATGCGGGATGATGGAGCACGTGAGTGCATTCGAGCGCAAGCAGCGCGTGGTGATCATCGGCGGCGGACCGGGCGGCTACGAGGCGGCGCTCGCGGGAGCCCAGCTCGGCGCGGAGGTGACGCTCATCGAGCGCGCCGGCGTGGGCGGCAGCGCCGTGCTCACCGACGTCGTGCCCTCCAAGACCCTCATCGCCTCCGCCGAGTCGGCCGCCGCGATCGAGCAGGCCGACGAGCTCGGCGTGCAGCTCTTCGCGCGCGGCGACCGCGACCGGCCGCTGCGCCCCGAGGTCGCGGTCAACTTCACGAAGCTCAACAAGCGCATCCGCCGGCTCGCGAACCGGCAGTCCGACGACATGCGGCAGACGCTCGAGAGCCTGGGCGTGCAGGTCGTCGAGGGCTACGGCCGCTTCACGAGCCCGACGACGGTGGCCGTCTCGACCGGCGGCGCGAACGCGAAGGACTTCGACTCGTTCGAGCTCGACACCGCGGTCGTCTCGGTCGGCGCGCGCCCGCGCGTGCTGCCGAGCGCGCAGCCCGACGGCGAGCGCATCCTCACCTGGACGCAGCTCTACGACCTCGAGGAGATGCCCTCGCACCTGATCGTGGTCGGCTCGGGCGTCACGGGCGCCGAGTTCGCCTCCGCCTACCGGCTGCTCGGCTCGGAGGTCACGCTCGTCTCGAGCCGCGAGCGCGTGCTGCCGGGCGAGGACACCGACGCGGCCGACGTGATCGAGGAGGTGTTCCGCCGCGGCGGGATGCACGTGCTCAACAAGCAGCGCGCGACGAGCGTCGTGCGCGACGGCGACGAGGTCGTCGTGACGCTCTCCGACGGCCGCGAGATCCGCGGGAGCCACTGCCTCATGGCGGTCGGCGCGGTGCCGAACACCGAGGGGATCGGCCTCGACGCCGCTGGCGTGCAGACCACCGACTCGGGCCACATCCGCGTCAACCGCGTCGCGCGCACCTCGGTGCCGCACATCTACGCCGCCGGCGACTGCACCGCGTTCTTCCCGCTCGCATCCGTCGCCTCGGTGCAGGGGCGCACGGCGATCTTCCACGCGCTCGGCGACGAGGTGCGCCCGATCACGCTCCGCAACGTCGCCTCCAACATCTTCACCTACCCCGAGATCGCGACGGTCGGCTGGCAGCAGGCGTCGATCGACGCCGGCGAGCGCGAGGCGCGCATCGTGAAGCTGCCGCTGCGGCACAACCCGCGCGCGAAGATGCAGGGAGTGCAGGACGGCTTCGTCAAGCTCATCGCGGGCACCGACCTCGGCACGATCGTGGGCGGCGTGGTCGTCGCACCACGCGCATCCGAGCTCATCCTGCCGCTCTCGCTCGCGATCGAGCAGCGCCTGACGGTCGACCAGTTCGCGCGCGCGTGGGCCGTCTACCCGTCGCTCTCGGGCTCGATCACCGACGTGGCCCGCTCGATGCACGTCGCGCAGGAGCAGCTCGAGCCCTGAGCCGAGCGCGCCGCCGGTCGCGGCGGGCGGCTCAGGCCTCGTCGGGCGTGATCGAGACGAGGCGGTGGCCCGACGGCACCGTCGCGCCCACCGGTGCGTCGACCGCCGTGACGACCCCGTCGACGGGGGAGGAGAGCGGCTGCTCCATCTTCATCGCCTCGAGCACGACGAGCAGGTCGCCCGCGACGACGCGGTCGCCCTCGGCGACGGCCGCCTTCACGACCGTCGCCTGCATGGGCGAGACGATCGTGCCGGAGCCCACGCCGCCCGCGAGCGCCGTGCGCATCCGCCGCGGAGCGGGCCCCTTGGCGTCCTTCGTGTCGGAGAACAGGCGCTTCGGCATCGACACCGCGATGCGCTTGCCGTCGGCCTCGACCACGACCGTGCGCCGCGGCTCGGGGCCCCCGAGCTCGGAGGGCTCGCCGCCCCACGCGGGGATGTCGTTCTCGAACTCCGACTCGATCCACGACGTGTAGATCGAGAAGGGCGCGTCGCCCTCGGGCGCGAACGCCGGGTGGTCGACGATGCGGCGGTGGAAGGGCAGCACGGTCGGGAGCCCCTCGACCTCGAACTCGGCGAGGGCGCGGCGCGCGCGGGCGAGGGCCTCGGCGCGGTCGCGGCCGGTGACGATGAGCTTCGCGAGCATCGAGTCGAAGTTGCCGCCGATGACGTCGCCGGCGACGACGCCGGAGTCGACGCGGATGCCGGGGCCGCTCGGGGCGCGGAACACGCGCACCGGGCCGGGCTGGGGGATGAAGCCGCTGCCCGCGTCCTCGCCGTTGATGCGGAACTCGATCGAGTGGCCGCGCACCTCGGGGTCGTCGTAGCCGAGCGCCTCGCCCTCGGCGATGCGGAACTGCTCGCGCACGAGGTCGATGCCGGTGACCTCCTCCGAGACCGGGTGCTCGACTTGCAGGCGCGTGTTGACCTCGAGGAACGAGATCGTGCCGTCGGCGCCGATGAGGAACTCGCACGTGCCCGCTCCGACGTAGCCGGCGGCGCGCAGGATCGCCTTCGACGCGCGGCGCAGCTCGGCGTCCTGCTCGGCGGTGATGAAGGGTGCGGGCGCCTCCTCGACGAGCTTCTGGTGGCGGCGCTGCAGCGAGCAGTCGCGCGTCGAGACGACGACGACGTCGCCGTGCGCGTCGGCGAGGCACTGCGTCTCGACGTGGCGCGGCTTGTCGAGGTACTTCTCGACGAAGCACTCGCCGCGGCCGAACGCCGCGACCGCCTCGCGGGTCGCGGAGTCGAACTGCTCCTCGACCTCCTCGCGCGTGCGGGCGACCTTGAGGCCGCGGCCGCCGCCGCCGAAGGCGGCCTTGATCGCGACCGGCAGCCCGTGCTCGTGGACGAACTCGAGCACCTCGGCCGCGCCCGCGACGGGGTTGATCGTGCCAGGCGCGAGCGGCGCGCCGACCGACTCGGCGATGTGCCGGGCCGAGACCTTGTCGCCGAGCTGCTCGATCGCGTCGGGGCTCGGGCCGATCCAGATGAGGCCCGCGTCGATGACGGCGCGCGCGAAGTCGGCGTTCTCGGCCAGGAAGCCGTAGCCCGGGTGCACGGCGTCGGCGCCCGAGCGGCGCGCGACCGAGAGCAGCTTGTCGATCACGAGGTAGCTCTCGGCGCTCGTCGAGCCGTGCAACGCGAAGGCCTCGTCGGCGAGCTGCGCGTGCTGCGCGTCGCGGTCGGGCTCGGCGTAGACGGCGACCGAGCCGATGCCGGCGTCGCGCGCCGCCCGGATGATGCGGACGGCGATCTCGCCGCGATTGGCGATGAGGACCTTGGTGATGCGGCGCATGGTTCTAGAGCCTAGGCGGCAGGACATGGCGGATGCGTGCGCACGCCACACAGGAATGCCCGGTTCGGTTGCGGATTCCCACAGTCGAGGCCGCGCAGCGCCCTGTGCGGGGCGGCCCGGCGCGCCTAGCATGGACGCGTGGACCCCGTCGTGCTGGCGCTCGTGGCCGAGTGGTGGTGGATCGCCCCCGCCGGCGCGGGAGCGGGCGCCCTCGGCGTCATCGGCGCGCGACGCGGCCGCCCGGCCGGGCGGCGGCTCGAGCTCGACGCCGCGATGCACGACGTGCGGCAGGCGACGGATGCCGTGACGCGATCGCGCGCGGACCTCAAGGTCGCGCGCGCCGAGCTGCTGCGGACGCAGGCCGAGCAGTCCGCCGGCCGCGTGGGCCTCGGCGCGGTGCTCGAGTCGAAGCGCCGCGTGCAGGCGGCGGAGCGCGCGGTCAAGGTCGCGGCCGCCGACCTCAAGGCCCGGCGCGCGTCGGTGCAGGCGGCGCGCGCGACCCTGCCCGCGAGCCGCGCCCCGCTCGAGGCGATGCCGCTCGCGCGGCTGCGCGACGAGCACGACCGCCTCACAGCGCGTTGGATCGCCTACGAGACCGACGCGGCGAAGGCCATCGACTACCCGGCGATGAGCGACGCGTCGAGCCCCGCGCTGCAGGAGTTCCTGCGCGAGCAGCGGCTCGCGCTCGAGCTGCGCCCCGCGAGCCTCGACACCCGCATGGCGCCCGCCGACTTCGCCGCCTACCGCGACGCCGTGCGGCGCGCGACCCACGCGTTCGACGCCGCCGAGCACGACGCGCGCCGCGGCGCGGGGGAGCGGGCGCCGAGTGCGTCGACGACCACCGACTGGAGCGCGCTCGCCCAGGAGCTGCTCGAGACCGCGCAAGGCGCGATCGCCCGCTCCGCCGAGGCGTGGCAGCGCGACCGGAGGCGCCGCCCCGGCATCTGAGGACCGCGCTTGTGAGTGAGTGCTCACTCATCTACGCTGGGCGCCGTGCCCCCGCCCCGCTTGAGCGCCGACGACCGGCGCGCGCAGATCCTCGACGCCGTGACGCCGGCCGTGCTCGAGCACGGCGCCGCGGTCACCTCGCGCCAGCTCGCCGACGCGGCGGGCGTCGCGGAGGGCACGCTCTTCAAGGCGTTCGGCGACAAGGAGTCGCTGCTCGCCGCGCTCGTCGAGCGCCACATGACCGACGCCGAGCCCGATCTCGAGCTGCGCGCCGAGTCGGTCGCCGAGCTCGTCGCGGCGCTCGTGCCGGTGCTCGTCGAGCGGATGCGGTTCATGTACGGGCTCGTGCTGGCGCTCGGTCCCATCGCCCAGCGCGTCGTCGCCGAGCGGCGTGACGACTTCGAGCGCTCGAAGCGCTGCATCGCCGCGCGCTTCGAGCCCTTCGAGCGGGAGCTGCGCGTCTCGCCGATCGTCGCGGCCGACGTCCTGCGCACGCTCGCGTGGGCCGCCGCCGCGAGCTGGGGCGACGACGAGCCCGTGTCATCGGTCGACGACATCATGCAGGTGCTCCTGCACGGCATCGTCGCCGCCCCCGGTGACGAGCCCCGTGCCGGTGCCGACCCCGAGCGCCGACCCGACGCATCCGCCCTCGAGCCCGTGGAGGCCTGACCCATGCTGTGGAAGCTCATCGTCCGCTACGTGCGGCCGTCGATGCTGTCGCTCCTGCTCGTCGTGCTGTTCCAGTTCGCGCAGTCGGTGCTCACGCTCATGCTGCCGACGATCAACGCCGACATCATCGACGAGGGCGTGCTGCGCGGTGACACCGGCACCGTCTGGCGGCTCGGCGTGCTCATGCTCGCGCTGAGCCTCGGGCAGGTGGCCGCGAACGTGCTCGCCATCCTCTTCGGCGCGCGCCTCGCGATGCGCGCCGGCCGCGACCTGCGCGCCGACCTCTTCGGCAAGGTCGGCGACTTCAGCGAGCAGGACGTGCAGCGCTTCGGCGCCGCGAGCCTCATCACCCGCAACACGAACGACGTGCAGCAGGTGCAGATGCTCATCCTCATGTCGTGCACGATGCTGCTCTCGGCGCCGATGATGGCGATCGGCGGCGTCATCATGGCGATCCGCGCGGATGCGACCCTCTCGTGGCTCATCGCGGTCTCGGTGCCGCTCATGCTCGTCGTGCTCGGCTTCCTCGTCTCTCGCCTCGTGCCGATCTTCCGGCAGCTGCAGGAGCGCATCGACCGCATCAACAAGGTGCTGCGCGAGCAGCTCACGGGCATCCGCGTCATCCGCGCCTTCGTGCAGGAGCGGCGCGAGAAGGCGCGCTTCGCCGTCGCGAACGACGACGTCACCGACGCGATGATCCGCACGGGCAACCTCTTCGTGCTGATGTTCCCGGTCATCATGCTCATCGTCGAGGTCTCGAGCGTCGCGGTCATCTGGTTCGGCGCCGGACTCGTCGATCAGGGCGAGCTCGAGATCGGCACGATGATGGCCTTCCTGCAGTACCTCATGCAGATCCTCATGGGCGTGCTCATGGCCACCTTCATGACGATCATGATCCCGAGAGCGGCGGTCTCCGCCCGCCGCATCGGCGAGGTGCTCGAGACCGAGCCGACGATCGCGCGCGTCGTCGACGGCCGCGAGCAGGCCTCGCCCGGCACGGTCGAGCTGCGCGACGTCGTCTTCCGCTACCCGGGCGCCGAGCACCCCGTCATCGACGGCGTGAGCCTGCGCGCCGAGCCCGGCGAGACGCTCGCGATCATCGGCGCGACCGGCTCGGGCAAGACGACGCTCGTGAACCTCATCCGGCGGCTCTTCGACGCGACGGCCGGCGCGGTGCTCGTCGGCGGCGTCGACGTGCGCGAGCTCGACGCCGAGGCGCTCTGGCGCGGCATCGCGCTCGTGCCGCAGCGCCCCTACCTCTTCGCCGGCACGGTCGCCTCGAACCTCCGCTACGGCAACGAGGACGCGACCGACGAGCAGCTGTGGCGAGCGCTCGAGATCGCGCAAGCGGCGGGCTTCGTGCAGCAGATGCCCAAGCAGCTCGATTCGCGCATCGCGCAAGGCGGCACCAACGTCTCGGGCGGCCAGCGCCAGCGGCTCTCGATCGCCCGCGCCCTCGTCGCCGAGCCCGCCGTGCTCGTCTTCGACGACTCGTTCTCGGCGCTCGACCTCACGACGGATGCGCGCCTGCGGTCGGCGCTGCGGGACGCGGTGGGCGAGACCACCCAGATCGTCGTCGCCCAGCGGGTCTCGACGATCGTCGACGCCGACCGGATCGTCGTGCTCGAGCGCGGCCGGGTCGTGGGCTCGGGCACGCACGAGGAGCTGCTCGCGGGCAACGACACGTACCGCGAGATCGTCGAGTCGCAGATGGCAGTGGAGGCCTGAGATGGCACGCGTGAAGAAGGAGCGACCGGCGAAGCCGGAGCCCGAGCTCACCGAGGAGGAGCGGCTCGAGGCCGAGCAGGCTGAGGCCGCGCGCATCGGCGCGGGTGACTGGGAGCCGCCGCCCGGCAAGGCGAAGTCGTTCGGCGCCTCGGCGCTGCGCCTGCTGCGCCTCATGCACCCCTACCGCTGGCTGCTCGCGCTCGTGTTCGCGCTCGGCTCGATCGGCGTCGTGCTCGTGGTGCTCGGCCCGCGCATCCTCGGCGAGGCGACGAACGTCATCGTGCAGGGGCTCGTGCAGCGGCAGATGCCGCCCGGCGCGACGCAGGCGCAGGTCGTCGAGGGGCTCCGCGCCGGCGGCCAGGACGACTTCGCCAACATGATCGAGCGCATGCCCGACCTCGTGCCCGGCGCGGGCATCGACTTCGAGCGGCTCGGCGGCATCCTGCTCGTCGTGCTCGCCGTCTACCTCGCCGGAAGCCTCTTCCAGTGGCTGCAGGGCTTCGTCGTCAACCGGGTCGTGCAGCGCACGGTGCAGGGGCTGCGGCGCGACGTCGAGGAGAAGGTGCACCGTCTCCCGCTCGCGTACTACGACCGCACGCAGCGCGGCGAGCTCCTCTCGCGCGTGACGAACGACCTCGACAACGTCTCGCAGACCGTCTCGCAGACGATGTCGCAGATCGTCACGGGGCTGCTGAGCGTCGTCGGCGTGCTCGTCATGATGCTGACGATCAACGTGTGGCTCGCGCTCATCGCGCTCATCGCGGTGCCGCTCACGGGCATCATCCTCGGCGCCGTGATGGGTCCGGCGCAGGGCCTGTTCAAGGAGCAGTGGCGCCGCACGGGCCGCATGAACGCGATCGTCGAGGAGGCCTTCACCGGCCACGCGCTCGTCAAGGTCTTCGGTCGCGAGCAGGCCGTGCGGGCACGCTTCAAGGAGGAGAACGACGGCGTCTTCGACGCGGCGTTCAAGGCGCAGTTCATCTCCGGGCTCGTCTTCCCGCTCATGACCTTCGTCGGCAACATCGGCTACGTGCTCGTCGCGGTCGCGGGCGGGCTCTTCGTCGCGGCAGGCCAGATCCTCGTCGGCGACGTGCAGGCCTTCATCCAGTACTCGCAGCAGTTCTCGCAGAACCTCGGCCAGATCGGCCAGACCGTCACGATGGTGCAGTCGGGCGTCGCGAGCGCCGAGCGCGTCTTCGAGCTGCTCGACGCCGAGGAGGAGGAGCCCGACGAGGGCGGCGCGACGCCCGCCCCCGGCTCGGGCCGCGTCTCGTTCGAGCGCGTGCGCTTCTCGTACTCGCCCGACAAGCCGCTCATCGACGACCTCTCGCTCGAGGTCGAGCCGGGCCAGACGGTCGCGATCGTCGGCCCGACCGGAGCGGGCAAGACGACCCTCGTCAACTTGCTCATGCGCTTCTACGAGGTCGACGGCGGCCGCATCCTGCTCGACGGCGTCGACACGCGCACGATGACGAGGGATGCGCTCCGCTCGCAGACGGGGATGGTGCTGCAGGACACGTGGCTCTTCGGCGGCACGATCCGCGACAACATCGCCTACGGTCGACCGGACGCGACGGAGGAGCAGATCCTCGCGGCCGCGCGCGCGACGTACGTCGACCGCTTCGTGCACGCGCTGCCCGAGGGCTACGACACCGTCATCGACGAGGACGCGACCAACCTCTCGGCGGGCGAGAAGCAGCTCGTCACGATCGCGCGCGCGTTCCTCGCGCAGCCGAGCGTGCTCATCCTCGACGAGGCCACGTCGTCGGTCGACACGCGCACCGAGCTGCTGCTGCAGCACGCGATGGCGGCGCTCCGCACCGATCGCACGTCGTTCGTCATCGCGCACCGGCTCTCGACCATCCGCGACGCCGACCTCATCCTCGTGATGGAGCAGGGCTCGATCGTCGAGCAGGGCACGCACGACGAGCTCGTCGCGGCGCGCGGCGCGTACTGGCGGCTGCTCAACGCGCAGTTCGAGCAAGCGGCGATCGATCTCGAGGCGGATGCCGGGCTCGCCGAGACGGGCGCGGTGCCGACCCAGCAGTCGACGTAGCCGGTCACGGCTGCAGCGCGCGCCAGGCCTCGAAGTCGTGGATCGCCACGCCCGCGAAGCGAGCATCGCCCGCGAGGCTCCCGGTCACGGCGGCGAGCTCGCGCTCGAGCACGGTGCGGCCGTCGTCGGCGAACGTCTGCCCCGCGCTCGGCTCCGGGTCGCCGACGGGACCCGTCTCGACGCCCACCCGGTAGGGCTTGCGGGCGCCGGCGATCGCACGCCGCGCGGCCGCGCTCGACGCGAGGATGTCGGCCGCGCGGTCGCGGTAGGCCATGAGCGTCACGGCGTCGGCGCGCGCGACGATGTCGCCGAACTGGCGCGGATGCGCTTCGGCGAGCCACGGCGAGAGGTCGACCTCGACCGGCAGGTCGGTGCGCGCCGCGACGTCCCGCACGGTGCGCGCGAGGCCGTCGAGCAGCTCGCGCTCGCGCCCGGCCCAATCGCGGCGGGTCCACGGCTCGACGTCGAGGTGCACGCCCTGGAAGAGGAACGCCGCGGTCGCCCGCTGCATCCACGTCACCGCGTCGGCGCCCGTGGTCCACGAGGGGTCGCCGCCGAGGGCCGAGACGCGCACGCCCGCGCCGCGCAGCGCCGCGACCTGGTCGTGCGTCGCGGGCGTCGGCCCGCCCCACGGCACGCTCACGAACGCCTCGGTCACGCGCTGCTGCACCGCGAGCGCCGCGACCGCGGCCGGGTCCGGCGGCGCGGCCTCGTGCATCCACACCCACATCGCTCGATCCACCACGCTCGTCCCTCCTCGATGCCGGATCCGCGACGCTAGGCGCTCAGCCTGCGAGATCGCAGAGTGCGGTCCGCGGATGCTCGCCGGCTCAGGCGGTGAGCGTCGGCCACGCGACGCCGAGCTCGCGCGCGAGGCGCCGGAGCGCCGGGATGCTCATGCCCACGACCGTCGACGGGTCGCCGTCGATGCGGTCGATGAACGCGGCCCCGCGGCCGTCGATCGTGAACGCGCCCGCGACCTCGAGCGGCTCGCCGGTCGCGACGTAGGCGTCGATCTCCGCCTCGTCGATGTCGCTGGCGAAGTCGATGCGCGTCGCCGTCGCCGTGCCCGTCGATCCGATCACCTCGCCGAAGCGCACGCGCAGCAGCCAGTGCCCCGAGTGCAGGGTCGCCGAGCGGCCGCGCTGCGCGAGCCAGCGCTCGCGCGCGCGCTCGGGGGTGTGCGGCTTGCCGAGCATCGCGCCGTCGAGCTTGAGCGAGGAGTCGCCGCCCAGCACGAGCCCGTCGAAGTCGTCGAGCGGATCCTCGTCGAGCAGCGCCTCGGCCTTCGCGCGGGCGAGCACGAGCACGTAGCGCTCGGGCGCGAGCGGCCCGTGATCGGCCTCGTGCGCCGCGATGAGCAGCTCCTCGTCGAGGTCGGTCGGGCGCACGATCGGCTCGATGCCCGCTTGGCGCAGGAGGGCGAGCCGGGCGGGGGAGGCGGAGGCGAGGATGAGCTGCACGGCTCGATCCTCGCATCGGCGGCTCGGCGGCCGCTGACGCCGCGGTGGCGGCTGCGCGCCGGCTCGCATAGCGTCGAGCCATGGAGCAGAGCCGACCCACGAAGCTGTCCATCATCGGCGCGGGCGGCGTGGGCGTCGCGATCGCCTACGCGGCGCTCATCCGCGGCTCGGCCGACGTCGTCGCGCTCCACGACGTCGCGTCGGCGAAGGTCGAGGCGGAGGTGCTCGACCTCGCCCACGCCATGCCGTTCCTCGCCGCGAAGCGCATCGAGGGCGGCACCGACCTCGGCGTCATCGCGGCCAGCGACGTGGTCGTCATCACCGCGGGTGCCAAGCAGCGCGCCGGCGAGCCGCGGCTCGCGCTCGCCGCCCGCAACGCCGACATCGTGCGCGCGCTCGTGCCGGGCATCCGCGAGCACGCGCCCGACGCCATCCTGCTCATCGTGACGAACCCGTGCGACGTGCTCACCGTCGTCGCCCAGCGCGAGAGCGGCCTCGACAGCGCGCGGGTGCTCTCGTCGGGGACGGTCCTCGACACGTCGCGGCTGCGCTGGCGCCTGTCGGAGCTCGTCGGGGTGCACCCGCGCAGCGTGCACGCGCTCATCGTCGGCGAGCACGGCGACAGCGAGTTCCCGCTCTGGTCGCGCGCGAAGATCGGCCCGGTGCTCGTGCGCGAGTGGCGCGAGGACGGCGAGCTGCGCTTCCCGCGAGCGGAGCTCGACCGCATCGCCGACGAGGTCATGCACGCCGCCTACCGCATCATCGAGGGCAAGGGCGCGACCTCGAGCGCGATCGGCGTCTCGACCGCCCGCATCGTCGAGGCCATCCTGCGCGACGAGCGGGCGGTGCTGCCCGTCTCGAGCGTGCTGCGGGGGGAGCTCGGGCTTCGCGATGTCGCGCTCTCGCTGCCGTCGGTGCTCGGCCGCGGCGGGGTCGAGCGCGTGCTCGAGGTGCCGATGGAGGATGCGGAGCGCGCGGCGCTCGAGCGCAGCGCCGAGGCGATCGCGAGCACGCTGCGCTCGCTCGACTGAGCCGTCCTGCCGCGAGGATGCGGGAGGATGGAGCCATGCCGCAGGACATCGCAGAGGGCCGGATCGTCGAGCTGACGATCGACAACGTCGCGCACGGAGGCCGATTCGTCGGCCGCCACCGCATCGACTCCGATGAGCGCGGGCGGGTCGTGTTCGTGCCCGACACGATGCCCGGTGAGACGGTGCGCGCGCAGGTCGTCGAGGTGAAGAAGTCGTTCGCGACCGCGGTGGCGCTCGAGGTCGTGTCGGCGTCGCCCGACCGCGTCCCGCACGTGTGGGACGAGGCATCCATCGACCGCGCTCCGCTCGAGCGGGCCGGCGGCGCCGAGTTCGGCCACATCGCGCTCCCGCGGCAGCGCGAGCTCAAGCAGCGCGTCATCGAGGACGCGCTCGAGCGCACCGGCGGCATGACGCGCGAAGTGCCGGTCGCGGCGGCGCCCGGCGACGACGAGCGCGGCGGCCTCGGCTGGCGCACGCGCGTGCGGCTCCACGTCGACGACCGCGGCCGCCAGGGCCCGTTCGCGCCCCGCAGCCACGAGGTCGTGCCGGTGGCCGACCTGCCGCTCGCGACCGAGGGCATCCGCCTCTCGGCCCAGCTCGACCAGCGACTGCCGGGCGTCACCGCCGTCGACTACGTGCAGCACGGCGACGAGGTCGACGTCATCGCGATGGAGGGCGCGCCCGAGCGAGGCCGCACCGACACGATCGTCGAGACGGTCGGCGGGCGCGAGTTCGAGCTCGACCGCTCGGGCTTCTGGCAGGTGCACCGCGAGGCGCCCGGCGTGCTGACGGATGCGGTGCGTCGCGCGATCGACGCCGACGCGGTCGACGCGGCGGGCTGGTCGCTCGACCTCTACGGCGGCGTCGGGCTGTTCGCGGCGACGATCGCCGAGGTGCTGGGCGAGCGGACGCGCGTCACGAGCGTCGAGGCCGACGAGGTCGCGACCGACCACGCGAGCGAGAACCTCGCGGAGTGGCTCGGCGCGAGTGCCGAGACGGGCCGCGTCGACCGCTGGCTGCGCGAGCTCGCGAAGCGCGCGAGCAAGGCGGAGCGCGAGCGGCTCTCGCGCGGCGTCGTCGTGCTCGACCCGCCGCGCGCGGGCGCGGGCCGCGAGGTCGTCGAGCAGCTCGTCGCGCTCGAGCCGGCGCAGATCGTCTACGTCGCGTGCGACCCGGTCGCGCTCGCGCGCGATGCGAAGCTGCTCGCCGAGCGCGGCTGGAGCCTCGACTCGCTCGAGGCGTTCGACCTGTTCCCGCACACCCACCACGTCGAGGCGGTGGCGTCCTTCCGCCGCTGAGCGATTCCCGACGCCCGGGCGGGCGTCGGCGTCCTTCCGCCGGTAGCCCCATCGCCGAGTGCCGACACTCTGCGATTCGCGGGCCGGGGAACAGCAGAGTGCCGACACTCTGCGCCGCCGGGCGCAGTAGCATCCGGCATGGCCTTCGACGACGTCCTCGCGAGCCGCTTCGAGCGCGCGAACCTGCTCTACCTCGAGCTCCTCGACGGGCTCTCGCCCGAGCAGCTCGGCTCACGCCTCCCGGGGCTCCCGTCGAGCACGATCGCGGGGCAGCTCTGGTGCGTGCTCGGCGCTCGCGAGAGCTACCCGCGCGCCGCCCGAGCCGGCTCGTGGCAGGGCTTCGGCGGCCCGCTCGAGGAGTGGGAGATGACGGATGCGCCGACGGTGCGCGCGGCCTTCGAGCAGACCGCCGCCGACGTCGCGGCCTGGCTCGGCGAGCTGCGCTCCGATGACGACCTGCGCTTCGCGCTCGCGCTGCTCGAGCACGAGACGCAGCACCACGGGCAGCTCATCCGCTACCTCTACGGGCTCGGCATCCCGCGGCCCGAGTCGTGGCAGCGGCAGTACGCGCTCGACCACGACGACGCGTAGTCAGCCGCCCTTCGCGACGCCGCCCGCTGCGCGCGCCACGACGTGCGCGACGCCGGGGATCGCCGTCGCGCGCCACATCGCGCGCTGCGCCTCGAGCTCGATGCGCGAATGCGGGGCGAAGGCGCCGGCCAGCCGCCGGCCGCGCGCCTGCTCGCGCTCGAGGACCGGTCGCCACTCGCGCTCGAAGGCGGCGAGCCCGCGCGAGACGTCCGTGGCGTGCCGCGCGAACGCAAGCTCCTCCGCGAGCCGCTCGGCGCCCGCGATCGCCATCGAGGCGCCCTGGCCGGCGAGCAGCGAGACGGCGCCCGCCGCGTCGCCGAGCAGCACGATGCGGCCCCGCACCCACGGCTCGACGACCGTCTGCGCGACCCGGTCGAGGTAGGGCTCGGTCGCGCTGCGCACGGCGCGCCGGCCGAGCACGCCCATGTCGACGACGGCCGCGCGCGCGTCGCGCTCGGCCACGCCGCGCAGCACCGCGAAGCCGGTCACGCCCGTCGTGCCGAGCGGCGCGACGACGAGCTGCCGGTCGAGCTCGACCTGCATCGCGACGCGGCCGCCGAGGTCGGCCGCGAGCTCGGGGTCGTCGCCCGTCCACGCGGCGGCGATGAGGTCGCCCACCGGCCGCACGAAGCGCTCGTGCGGCCCCCACGCGAGCTGCCGCACGCGCGAGCGGACGCCGTCCGCGCCGACGAGCACGTCGCCCTCGAGCCGCTCGCCACTCGAGAGCAGCGCGCTCACGCGACCGCCCTCGTCGTGCACCGTCTCGATCTGCGCGCCCCAGCGCATCCGCACGCCGTCGGGGAGCGCGGCGAGGAGGGCCTCGATGATCTGCGGCCGCAGGATGGTCAGGTAGCGGCCGCCCGCCGCCTGCTCGACGACGGAGATCGGCAGCCGCGAGCGCACGCGCCCCGTGGCGTCGACCGCGCGCACCTCGGGGTAGGACTCGGCGCGCTCGCGCAGCGCCGGCAGCACGCCGAGGCGATCGGCGGCGTCGAAGCCGAGGCCGAAGAAGTCGATGAGGTAGCCGGCGCGGCGCGGCGCGGGAGCCCGCTCGAGCACGTCGACGCTCCAGCCGTCGAGCGCGAGCCGGCCCGCGAGGGCGAGCCCGGCGACGCCGGCTCCGGAGACGATCGCGTGCATCTGCAGACGGTACCGCCTGGAGCGGTGAGCGGGCTCAGCGCAGCAGGTCGAGCAGCGCCCGCTCGCGCGAGCCCTTCAGCCCCATCGTCGCGCCCTGCTCGAAGCGCGCGAAGACCTCCGGGTCGATGTAGCTCGACTTCGCGACCGAGGGTGTGTTGCCGAGCGCCTCCGAGACGGCCTTGATCGCCTCCCGGATGGCCCGGTCGCGCGCGGTCTTCGTGGCGACGTCGCGCGCCTGCGCGAGCGACTCGGCCGCGACGAGGGTGCCGTGCAGGGTGCGGAAGTCCTTCGCCGTGAACTCCCCGCCGGTCGCCTCCCGCACCGCCGCGTTGAGGTCGGCGTCGCGCAGCGCGTGCGCGCCCTCGTCGTCGCGCCACGCGAGCAGCCGCGAGCGGCCCGAGCGCCGCGTCAGCAGCTCCTCGACGCAGCGCGCGAGCGCCGGGTCCTCGATCGTCACGTCGAAGCGCTGGCCGGACTTCGCGGGGAAGCGCAGCCGCACCGCGTCGCCCGTCACCTTCGCGTGCCGGCACAGCAGGGTCATGAGCCCGCGCGTGCCGCGCTCCTCGGCGTACGCGTCGCCGCCCGCGCGGATCGCGACGGCGTCGAGCATGCGGAGCGCCGCCGCGAGCACGCGCTCGCGCGGCAGGCCCTCGAGCGCAAGGTCGCGCGTGACCCGGCGTCGCATCGCGGGCAGCGACTCGGCGAGGTCGAGCGCCCGCTCGTGCTTGACCCGGTCGCGGCGCTCGCGCCACTCGGGGTGGTAGCGGTACTGCGTGCGGCCCGCGTCGTCGACGCCGATCGCCTGGATGTGCGCGCGGGGGTCGGCGGCGATCCACACGTCGGTCCAGGCCGGCGGCACGGCGAGCGACTCCGCCCGCTCGCGGTCCTCCGCCGAGACCCTCCGGCCGTTGTCGTGCACGTACGCCCAGCCGCGCCCCGATCGACGGCGCCGGATGCCCGCATCCGTGCCGGGCTTCGCCCTGCGCAGCCTCGCCATAGCGGGATGCTAGCGACGCGCAACCTGGGAATCCGCCCGCTGCCCGGGACGCACGCGGGGCGCGACGCTACGATGGCCGGTCGGATGCCGGGCGAGTGCCGCGGCGGATCGGCCCACGATGACAGCACCCACGACGCCCCGGCGCCACGACCTGCAGGGTCTGCGCGCGCTCGCGTCGCTGCTCGTGGCGACCTCGCACATCTGGTTCGGCAACGTCTCGGGCGGCGTCGACGTCTTCTTCGCGATCGGCGGCTTCCTGCTCGCGTCGAGCCTCATCGGCGAGATCGAGCGCAGCGGCCGGGTCGGCATCATCGCGGCGCTCTGGCGGCAGGCGAAGCGGCTCTTCCCGATGGCGGGCATCGTGCTCGTCGTGGCGGGCTCGATCGCGCTCGTCGCCTCGGGGCCGCTGCTGCTCAACCGCGTCGCGCACGACATCTCGGCGGCGGCGACGTACCGCATGAACGAGCGGCTCGCGTCGACGGCGACCGACTACCTCGGCGCGGGCCTCGCGAAGTCCGAGCTCCAGCACTTCTGGGCCATGAGCGTGCAGGGGCAGTGGACGGCGCTGTGCATCGTGCTCATCGGGCTCCTCGCCTTCGCGCTCGGCGACGGCGCTGCCCGGCGGGCGCGCTCGATCGCAGGCGCCCTGCTCGGCGTCGCCGCCGTCGCGTCGTTCGCCTACGCCAACCAGCAGATCGCGATCGATCCCGTGCCCGCCTACTACGACACGCTCGCCAGGTCCTGGGAGCTCGCGCTCGGCGGGTTCGCGGCCCTCGTGCTCACGCGCATCCCCCTCGCGCCCCTCGCGCGCGCGATCATGGCCGTCGTCGGCATCGCCCTCGTGCTCACCGCAGGCATGCTGCCGCAGCACTTCGCGCAGCCCGGTGCGGTGACGCTGTGGCCCGTGACCGGCGCGCTGCTCGTGCTGCTCGCCGGACACGGCGCGGACTCGGGGCCCGTGGGCCGCCTGCTCTCCTGGCGGCCGCTCGTATGGCTCGGCGGCATCTCCTACGGGCTCTACCTCTGGCACTGGCCGGTGCTGAAGGGGCTCGTCGCGCTCGACCCGGCGCAGGGCGACGGCGTCGGGCTCCTGCCGGGCGCCCTCGTGCTCGTGCTCTCGATCGCGCTCGCGTGGGGCTCGACGAGGCTCATCGCGCTCGCGAGCCGGCCGCGTCCGCGCGAGTCGCGATCGGTGCCGCGGCTCGTGCCGCTGCTGCCGGCGGTCGCGACCGCGGCGGCCGTGGCGATCGCGATCGCGCCGGGCATCCAGGAGCGGGCGATCGCGGCCCAGGCGGCTGCGGCGCCCCAGCCCGAGTCGCCCGCGCAGCTGCAGGAGTGGGTCGCGCAATCGGTGTCGAAGCCGACGGCACCGATGCGCGGGGCCGTCTCGGGGGAGGCGGGCCAGTCGTCGGAGTGGCTCGTCGACGAGTGCTCGACGGTCGACGAGCTCGAGCTCGACGCGTGCCGGTACCCCGCGCCGCCCGCGACGCACGGCCGGGAGGCGTGGCTCGTCGGCGACTCGCAAGCGGTCGCGCTCGCGCCCGGCGTGCGCGCGGCCCTCGCGGGCCACGCCGACGTGCAGCTGCTCGGCCGCGAGATGTGCCCGTTCTCGAGCGCGCCGGTCGTCGCGCGCGAGCTCGGCGACGAGGCCGCTGCGTGCAAGGCGCACATCGCGCTCGTGCTCGAGCTCGCCGCGGAGCGCAGGCCCGACCTCGTCGTGATCACCTACGGCGCGTGGTGGGTGGGCGACGGCTACCGCCACCTCGGCGTCGACGTCGGGCGGCGGCTCGCCGAGGGAACGCTCGACCTCATGCGGCAGCTCGACGCGCTCGGCGTGCGCTCCGTGTGGCTCGACAGCGCGCCGCCGTTCGCCGAGATGCAGGAGTGCCTCGACGCGGTCGCGACCGACGACGACCTCACGACGTGCATCGCGCCCCTCGGCGACGAGGAGCTGCGGCGCCACGAGCGCATGGTCGAGACGATCGCGGCCGGCGGCGGCGACCTCGTCGACACGCTCGGCTGGTACTGCGACGTCGAGCGCCTCGCGTGCCCGCTCATCGCGGGCGGCGTCTACACGTGGGCCGACCCGCACCACATCAGCGCGCCCGGCGCGGTGCAGCGCGTCGCGCTGCTCGAGGATGCGCTGCTGCCGCGCGTGCGCGCGACGCAGGAGGGAGCGACCGGGCTGCCCGAGTCGACGGTGCCGGGCAGCGCCTCGGGCGGCTGAGCGCCCGTCAGTCCTGCTGCCAGCGCCGGCCGTCGGGGAGCCGGGACTTCGACTGCCACTCGCTCTCGCGGTCGAGCACCCGCCGGTGCTTCGTCTCGGCCCACTCCGCCGCCATCCCGGTGAGCGCCGCCTCGACGGCGGCCTGCTCCTCGGGCGTCGGCGAGCCCGCGACGACGACCATGACCGGCTCGGATGCGTCGTTCACAGCGGGATGTTCCCGTGCTTCTTCTCGGGCCGGTGCACGCGCTTCGTGCGCAGCGCGCGGAAGGCGCGCGTCACCATGACGCGGGTCTCGGCGGGCTCGATGATGCCGTCGAGCTCACCGCGCTCGGCTGCGAGGAACGGCGAGGCCACGTTGTAGGTGTACTCGCTCGCGAGCCGCGACCGCACCTCCGCCACGTCGTGCCCGTCGGCCTCCGCCTGCTTGATCTCGTTGCGGTAGAGGATGTTGACGGCGCCCTGCCCTCCCATCACCGCGATCTCGGCCGAGGGCCACGCGATGTTGACGTCGGCGCCGAGCTGCTTCGACCCCATGACGATGTACGCGCCGCCGTACGCCTTGCGCGTGATGACCGTCACCATCGGCACGGTCGCCTCGGCGTAGGCGTAGAGCAGCTTCGCGCCACGGCGGATGACGCCCGACCACTCCTGGTCGGTGCCGGGCAGGTAGCCGGGCACGTCGACGACCGTGAGGATCGGGATGGAGAACGAGTCGCAGAAGCGCACGAAGCGCGCAGCCTTCTCGCCCGCCTCGATGTTGAGGGTGCCGGCCATCTGGTTCGGCTGGTTCGCGATCACGCCGATCGTGCGGCCCTCGAGCCGACCGAAGCCGATGACGATGTTGGGCGCGTAGAGCGGCTGCACCTCGAGGAACTCGCGGTCGTCCATGATCGTCTCGATGATCCCGAGCACGTCGTAGGGCTGGTTCGGGGAGTCGGGGATGATCGTGTCGAGGCGGCGGTCGGTGTCGTTGACGACCCGCTCGGCGGTGTGGTCGTAGGCGGGCACCTCCGACTGGTTGTTGTCGGGCAGGTAGGCGAGCAGCGCGCGCACGTAGTCGAGGGCGTCGTCCTCGTCGGCGGCGAGGTAGTGGCTCACGCCCGAGACGGTGTTGTGGGTGCGGCCGCCGCCGAGCTCCTCGAAGCCGACCTCCTCGCCCGTGACGGTCTTGATGACGTCGGGGCCTGTGACGAACATGTGGCTCGACTTGTCGACCATGACGACGAAGTCGGTGAGCGCGGGGGAGTAGACGGCGCCGCCGGCCGCAGGGCCCATCACGATCGAGATCTGCGGGATGACTCCGGATGCGGCGGTGTTGCGCTTGAAGATCTCGCCGTACTTGCCGAGGGCGACGACGCCCTCCTGGATGCGCGCGCCGCCCGAGTCGAGCATGCCGACGATCGGGACGCCCACCTTCATCGCGTAGTCCTGGATCTTGATGATCTTCTCGCCAGCGACCTCGCCGAGCGAGCCGCCGAAGGTCGTGAAGTCCTGCGAGTAGACCGCGACCCGGCGGCCGTGGACGGTGCCGATGCCGGTCACGACGGCATCGCCGTAGGGCCGGTTGCCGTCCATCCCGAACGCGGTCGTGCGGTGGCGCACGTAGGCGTCGAACTCGACGAACGAGCCCGGGTCGACGAACTGCTCGATGCGCTCGCGCGCGGTCTTCTTGCCCTTCGCGCCCTGGCGCTCCTTGGCCCTGGCCTCCTTGTCGACCACCGCCTCGCCGTGGCGGCGGCGGAGATCCTCGATCCGCGCGGCGGTCGTCGTGAGGTCGTTCGAAGCCGGCGTCTCGTGGGTCACGGATGCCACTCTAGACGGGCGCGCATGCCAGGCCTTTGTGGACTCCCACAGCGCGCCGGCGCACTTCGGTGGCGATCGTCTCCATGCGGAGCCGCTCGGCCGCATAGGCTGGGACCATGCTCTTCCCCGGTGCAGCGCGGGCCGCGAGCGTGATCGAGCTCGGCACGGTCGGCTCGACGTTCGACGCGGTCGACGAGCGCGCCGAGCACCTCACGACGTGGGCGACGCTCGACCAGCGCGCCGGCCGCGGTCGGCTCGGACGCGAGTGGGTCTCGCCGGCAGGCAAGTGCCTCGCCGCGACCGTGCTCGTGCGCACGAAGCGCCTGCGCGAGCAGCAGATCGGGTGGCTGCCGCTCGCGGCCGGCCTCGCGCTCGCCGACGCGCTCGACACGCTCGTCGCCGACCGCGCGTCGATCAAGTGGCCGAACGACGTGCTCATCGAGGGGCGCAAGGTCGCTGGCATCCTGTGCGAGCGGCGGCGGACGGGCGTCGCGGTCGGCTTCGGCGTCAACCTCACGCTCTCGCGCGATGAGCTGCCCACCGAGCACGCGACGTCGCTGACCCTCGAGGGAGCCGAGGGGACCGCGCCGGTGCTCGCCGACGCCGTCCTGTGCCACGTGCTGCGCTCGCTCGACGGCCTGCTGCCGGCGCTCGGCACCGAGCGGCTGCGCGTCGCGATCGCGGCGGAGCTCGCGACGATCGGCCGCGACGTGCGCGTGGCGCTGCCCTCCGGCGAGCTGCGCGGGCGCGCCGTGGGCCTCGGCGCGGACGGCGAGCTGCAGGTCGACACCGGCGACGGGATCGTCGACGTGCGGGCAGGCGACGTCGTGCACGTGCGGTGATGGGGGAGAATCGTCGCGTGCAAGCCGGCGACGAGCGAGTGATCGCGCGCATGCGACCGCATGGTCGCGTGCTCGTCGTGCCCGTGCTCGTGCTGTGGGCGTGCGTCGGGCTCTCGACCCTGCTCGTCGACCGCGTCGACTGGCCGCTCTGGAACGTCGCGGTGCTCACCGTCGCGGGCATCGTGGTCGCGCTGCTCACGATCGTGCCGACGCTCGCCTGGCTCTCGCGCGGCTTCGTGTTCACGACCGAGCGCGTCATCATCCGCAGCGGCTTCGGCGGCACGCGCCGCGAGACGATGCTCTCGCGCGTGCACGACGTGACCGTGCGGCGGCGCGGGCTGCAGGCGCTCTTCGGCGCCGGCGACGTGCTGCTCTCGACCGGGGGCGACCGCGCGGTCGTGCTCGCCGACGTGCCGAGCGCATCGCTCGTGCAGCGCACGCTGTCGGAGCTGCTGGGTGCGCGGGGCTTCGCGGAGCCCGACCGGGTCGACGCGGCGTGACCCGCCGCTGACGAGATGACGAGGAGCTCCATGAAGATCGCCGTGATCGGCTGCGGCTACCTGGGCGCGGTGCACGCCGCCGCGATGGCCTCGCTCGGCTTCGACACCGTGGGCGTCGACGTCGACGCGTCGAAGGTCGAGCGGCTCGGGCGCGGCGAGCCGCCGTTCTTCGAGCCGGGGCTCCCCGAGCTGCTGCGCGCGGGTGTCGGGGCCGGTCGCCTCCGCTTCACGACCGACGTCGCAGAGGCCGCCGGGAGCGACGTCGTCTTCATCGCCGTCGGCACGCCGCAGCTGCCCGGCTCCGACGCCGCCGACCTCGCCTTCGTCGACGCGGCGATCGCGTCGCTCGAGCCGCACCTCGGCGCCGGCATGCTCGTGGTCGGCAAGTCGACCGTGCCGGTCGGCACCGCGGCGCGGCTCGCCGAGGTCGTGCGGCCGACGGGGGCGCGCCTCGCCTGGAATCCCGAGTTCCTGCGCGAGGGCTTCGCCGTGCAGGACACGCTCGCGCCGGACCGGCTCGTCTACGGCGTCGAGCCGGGCGACGACGCGGCGGTCGAGCGCCTCGACGCGGTGTACGCCTCGGTGCTCGAGCGCGGCACCGAGCGGCTCGTGCTCGACTTCGCGACGGCCGAGCTCGTGAAGGTGAGCGCGAACGCGTTCCTCGCCACCAAGATCTCGTTCATCAACGCCATGGCCGAGCTCGCCGAGACGGTCGGCGCCGACGTGACGCTGCTCGCAGACGCGATCGGCCTCGACGCGCGCATCGGCCGACGCTTCCTCAACGCGGGCCTCGGTTTCGGCGGCGGCTGCCTGCCGAAGGACATCCGCGCGTTCCAGGCTCGCGCGAGCGAGCTCGGGCACGCCGACACGCTCGCGTTCCTCGGCGAGGTCGACCGCATCAACCTGCGCCGCCGCGACCGCATGGCAGCGCTCATCGAGCGCGAGCTCGACGCCGTCGGCGGCGACCGCGTCGCGATGCTCGGGCTCGCGTTCAAGCCCGACAGCGACGACGTCCGCGATTCTCCCGCGCTCGACGTCTGCCGCCACCTGCAGCGCGCGGGCCGATCCGTCATCGGCTTCGACCCGCAGGCGCGCGAGACCGCCGGCCGCGTCCTGCCCTCGCTCGAGATCGCCGGCTCCGTCGCCGACGCGGTGCGGGGCGCCGACGTGCTCGCGCTCGGCACCGAGTGGAGAGACTTCCGCGAGCTCGACCCCGTCGAGGTCGCCCAGTGGACCCAAGCGCGCGTCGTCGTCGACGGGCGCAACACGCTCGACGCCGCCCGGTGGTCCGCCGCCGGCTTCCGCGTCGTCGGGCTCGGCAAGCCGGAGGTGCAGCCAGCATGATCGTGGGCGTGGTGGGCGGCGGGCAGCTGGCCCGCATGATGATCCCGGCGGCGGTGGAGCTCGGCATCGAGCTGCGCGTGCTCGCCGAGGCCGATGGCATGTCGGCCGCGCTCGCGGCGAGCGCGGTCGGCGACTACCGCGACGCCGAGATCGTGCTCGCCTTCGCGGAGGGCGTCGACGTCGTGACGTTCGACCACGAGCACGTGCCGCAGGACGTGCTGCGCGCGCTCGTCGACGCGGGGCATCGCGTGCACCCCGGGCCCGACGCGCTGCGCTTCGCGCAGGACAAGCGCGCCATGCGCGAGCGCATGGCCGAGCTCGGCGCGCCGCAGCCCGACTGGGCCCCCGTCGACTCCCGCGCCGACCTCGAGCGCTTCCTCGCCGACCACGGTGGCGTCGGCGTCGTGAAGACCGCGACGGGCGGCTACGACGGCAAGGGCGTGCGCGTCGTGCGCGCCGCGGCCGAGGCCGACGACTGGCTCGACGGAGCGGCGGCGGGCGGCCCCCGGCTGCTCGTCGAGGAGCTCGTGCCCTTCTCGCGCGAGCTCGCGCAGCTCGTCGCGCGCCGTCCCTCGGGCGAGACGCTCGTGTGGCCGCTCGTGCAGACCGTGCAGCGCGACTCCATCTGCGCCGAGGTGCTCGCTCCCGCCCGGCACGCCGAGCGCATCCAGCCGCTCGTCGACGACATCGCGCGCGGCATCGCCGACGGGCTCGGCGTCACGGGCGTGCTCGCGGTCGAGCTGTTCGAGACGAGCGACGGGCGCGTGCTCGTCAACGAGCTCGCGATGCGGCCCCACAACTCGGGCCACTGGACGATCGACGGCTCGATCACGAGCCAGTTCGAGCAGCACCTCCGCGCGGTGCTCGACCTGCCGCTCGGCTCGACCGCCCTGCTCGCGCCCGCGAGCGTCATGATCAACGTCATCGGGGGGCCCGCGTCGGGCTCGATGACCGACCGCTACCGCACGGCGCTCCACGCGCATCCGGACGTCAAGGTGCACTCCTACGCGAAGGCGACGAGGCCGGGCCGCAAGGTCGGCCACGTCACCGCGATCGGCGACGACCTCGACGAGGTCGCCTACCGGGCGCGCGCGGCCGCCGCGCACTTCGACGCCTGAGGCTCGGCATCAAACGGGTCTCCGGCGGCGGATGCGTCGGGGCGGCGAGGCGATAGGCCGTCCATGGCGAGCGTGCGTACCCTGGAGCCCATGCGTTCGCAGGTCAGCATCATCATGGGATCGGACTCCGACTGGCGGGTCATGGAGGCGGCGAAGGCCGTGCTCGACGAGCTCGGCGTCCCCTCCGAGGTGGATGTCGTCTCGGCGCACCGCACGCCCGACAAGATGGTCGAGTTCGCGCGCGGCGCCGCGGACCGCGGCGTGCGCGTCATCATCGCGGGCGCGGGCGGCGCGGCGCACCTGCCCGGCATGGTCGCGTCGATGACGCGCTTGCCCGTCATCGGCGTGCCGGTGCCGCTCGAGCGGCTCGACGGCCTCGACAGCCTGCTCTCGATCGTGCAGATGCCCGCCGGCATCCCCGTCGCGACCGTCTCGATCGGCGGCGCCCGCAACGCGGGCATCCTCGCCGCGCGCATCCTCGGCACCACCGACGCCGCGCTCGCCGAGCGCCTCGACGCCTTCGCCGACGACCTCGAGCGACAGGTGGGCGAGAAGGCCGCGGCCCTCCGCGGCCGCGTGGACGCGAGCGCATGACGCTGCTGCAGGCAGCCACCTCGATCCGCGACCCCGACGCGCGTCGCCCGGAGGTCATGGAGCGGCGCGGCTGGTGGCTCGTGCTGCTCGGCTTCGTGCTCCCCGGCAGCGCCCAGGTGCTCGCCGGCAACCGGCGCCTCGGCCGCATCGGGATCGTCGCGACGCTCGCGCTCGTCGCCCTGCTCGCGCTCGGCGCGATCCTGTGGTTCGCGTGGCGCTCGGCGCTCCTGACGCTCATCGGCAACTCGATCGGCCTGCTCGTCGTCGAGGCGCTGCTCATCGCATATGCGGTGCTCTGGCTCGTGCTCGGCTTCGACACGCTGCGACTCGCCCGGCTCCGCAAGGTGCACGGGGGAGCGCGAGCCGCGATCGCGGCCGTCGCGGTGCTCGCGACCGTCGCGCCCGCTGCGCTCGCGGGCTACGGCGCGAGCGTCGTCGACGCGACGCGCGGCCTCGTCGGGACCGTGTTCGACTTCGCGCGCCCGAGCGTCGCGCCCATCGACGGCCGCTACACCTTCCTGCTGCTCGGCGGCGACGCGGGCGACGATCGCGTCGGGCTGCGCGCCGACTCGATGACCGTCGTGACGGTCAACGCGGAGACGGGTGCGGCGGCGATGATCGGCGTGCCTCGCAACCTGCGCAACGTGCCCTTCTCGGAAGGCTCGCCGATGTGGGGACCGTGGCCGGACGGCTTCGACTGCACCTCGAGCGACTGCTTGCTCAACGGCACGTACACCTACGGGGAGGCGCACCCGGAGCTCTACCCTGACGCCGCCGCACAGGGTTCGAGCCCCGGCATCGAGGCGACGCGCGACGCGGTCGAGGGTGTCACGGGGCTCGAGCTGCAGTTCTTCGTGCTCGTCGACATGCACGGCTTCGAGGATCTCGTCGACGCCCTCGGCGGGCTGCGGCTCGACGTGACCGAGCGCGTGCCGATCGCGATCGAGGGCGAGCCGGTGCGCGACTGGATCGAGGTCGGCGAGCAGACGCTCGACGGCCACGACACGCTCTGGTACGCGCGCAGCCGTGCGGGGTCGAGCGACTACGCGCGGATGGAGCGGCAGCGGCAGGTCCAGGAGGCGCTCATCCGGGAGTTCACGCCGCAGACGCTCCTGACGAAGTACACCGAGCTCGCGGGCGCAGGGCGCGACATGGTGCAGTCCGACATCCCGCAGGCGATGATCGGCTCGCTGTCGGAGCTCGCGCTCAAGACGCGGGACCTGCCGATCACGAACCTCGAGCTCGTGCCGCCGCAGGTGAACACCGGAGACCCGGACTTCGAGGCGATCCACGCGATGGTGCGGGATGCCCTCGCGCAAGCGGACGCCGTCGTACCGGCGACGGAGGGTCCGGTCGGCTCGACCGAGCCGTAGCGCCGTGCCGACGCGCTAGAGCTCGGCGTGCAGTCGCCACACCTCTCGGGCAGCGGCGGCCCACGTGAAGGCGTTCGCCCTGTCCTGCGCCGCGAGGCGGAGACGCGCGCGCTCATCGTCGTCCTCCAGGAGCGCGCCGAGGGCCGCTGCGAGCCCCGCCGCGCCGCCCGCCGCCGCGACGCTCGCGCCGCCGGAGATCTCGCTGAGCGAGCGCGAGGCGGGATGCACGGTCGGGGTGCCGAGCGCCGCGGCGTCGAGGAGGGTGAGCCCGAGGGCGTCCTGCTCCGCGACATGCAGGTGAGCGAGAGCGCGGCGATGCGCGATCGCGAGCCGCGCGTCGTCGAGCTCGCCGACCATCACGAGGCGACCTGCAGGGATGCCGGCCTCGACAGCGAGCCCGGCCAGCCGCGTCTCGCCCCACTCCACCGGTCCCGCGACGACGACCCGGACATCCGGCATCGCATCGCTCGCGACCGTCTCGACCAAGCGGAGCGCGTCGCCCCGTGAGCCGGGGCTCGTGATCGCGAGCACGTACTCGTCGGGCAGCGACAGCCGCGCGCGCGGCTCGACGCGCGCGGCGGCCTCCAGGAGCGATGCCGACGGCGCGGGGTGCACGACGCGGACGCGCTCGCCGACGTCGTGCAGCAGCGCGAGGTCCTCCGCGACGGCGGTCGTCGGAACGACGATGCCGTCGGCGAGCTGCAGGGCCCGCCGCAGCGCGCGCTCGAACCACTGCTGCTTGCGCTTCGAGCGATCGGAGAACGACTGCAGGCCGTGGACGGTGACGGTCACCTGATCGCCGCGGTCCGGGTCGCGGCGCAGCGGCGCCATGAGGCTCGTCGCGTGCACGAGGCCGCGCACCGGGATCGTCGTGAACGAGTGGAGCCACGCCTCGCGCAGCTCGCGGGAGGGCACGGCGGTGCGGCGCAGCTCGGCGAGCCCGGGCAGCCGCGCCTCCACGCGAGCGGCGCGTGCGTCGCTGAGCTTCGCGGCGATCGCCGCGACGTCCATGCCCTCCGGCGCCGTCTCGATCAGCGCTGCGGTCATCGCGCTCGAGTAGCGCCCGACGACCGTGGGCGAGCGCTCCCCGACCTCGTCGAGCACGACGGTCAGCCTGTCGGCCATGGGAACGCCCTCCTCGCTCAGCGCTGCTCCAGTCGGTGCGCTCGAACGCCCGAGTCTACCGACCGGGGCGGACCGCTCAGCGGGTGCCGAAGTCGAGCACGTAGTACCAGGAGCCGTTCGAGCCGTGGTCGACGCCGATGCCGATGTGCGTGAAGCTCGCGCGCAAGATGTTGTTGCGGTGCCCCTCGGAGGCCATCCAGGCACTCATGATGCGCGCCGCATCGGGGGCGGCACCGCCCGTGCGCCCGACGTTCTCGCCCCAGCCGCGGAGCGCGCACGCGCGTGCCTCGGCGGTGAGCGAGGGGTTGTGCGCGGATCCGGCGAGGCCGCCGCTCGCCATCGCGCCCGCCCAGCCCGTCGCCATCGTCGCGAGGCACCCGTCGGTCGCGAGCGGGCGGGCGCCGACGGCGGCGCGCTCCTCGTTGATGCGCCTCAGCAGCTCGGTCGCGGTCTCGCCGAGCGCCGAGCACGGCACGAGCGCCGCTGCGGGCTCGGAGATGGTGTCGGACCCGCCGAGCACGAGCGTCGAGCTCACTCCGAGCCGGCGGAACTCGGCCGCGACGTCGCCGCTCGGGGCGCATCGAGCGGGGGTGAGGTACATGGGTGCGCCGAGCGCGCCGGCGAGCACCGCGCCGGAGAGCCCGTCGGTGAACACCTCGCCGCTCGCGAGCAGCGCACGACCGCTCGTCGTGGTGCTCGTGAAGCGCTGGTTGATCTTCACCGCCACGTCGTACCGGTCGACGCCACCGATCCGGTCGACCGCGCGGCCGGTCGTGCCGAGCCAGTCCTGCACGGCGGGGGCCACCGACGCCGGGCCGCCCGCGATCGTGAGGTGCGACACGCCGCCGAGCCGCTCGGTGAGCATCCCCTCGAAGGCGGTGCCGACGCCCTGCGTGAGGACGAGCCCATGGCCGTGGCGCGCCGCCACGCTCGCCGCCGAGAGCGCATCGGCGAAGCCGTCCCCGCTCACGACCCAGATGCGCGACGGCGACGTGCCCTTCGACTGCTGGCGCTGGAGGAGCGCCATCGAGACCGTGACGCGGTCAGGGCCCGCGATGCGCGTGACCCGCGGCGCGAGCCCGCGCGCCTGCTCCTCGACCGCCGGCGTCAGGGTCGCGGGGCCTCCCACGATCACGATCTCGGTCGGTGCGAGTCGCCGGATCTCGTCCGCGATCGGCTGCGGGATCCCCTCGGCGTCGCTCAGCAGCAGGCGCGCTCCTTCGGCGGCGGCGACGGGGGCGGCGGCGAGCGCGTCGGAGAAGACGCGGCCGGAAGCGAGGAAGACCGTCGACGAGCCGGAGCGGTCAGCTCGCGAGATCGCGGCGCTCGTCTCCCAGCGGTCGCTGCCGGCGATGCGCTGGGTCGCCGCCTCGGCGGGGGCGGCGCCGGCGACGGTGGTCAAGCCGACCAGCGTCGCGGCAGCGAGCAGGAGGGCAAGCAGTCGGCTTCGCAAGAGATGGGCTCCTTCGTGACAGGGGGCGGCGAACACGGTATCTGACTTGTACCCCAAGCGGAACCCCTTGTCGGCGATCGGTACGATGGCCGAGTCCAGCCCGCCGGCTCATCGAGCCTCGGACGGGCATTCGTCGGTGGGGTGCGGAGGTCCTGTGGTCGGGATGCGCCTGGCGCTCGAGCGGACGGCTCGCGCGGCGAAGGATCGTGCCGCTGCCGTGCTGCGCGACAGGTGGGCGGCCGGTCGCTTCCGCGCATCGACCGTCGTCGGCGAGCCGGGCGACGACGGGCTGCCGGTCGTCATGTGCGCGTGGAAGCGCATCGACCGCCTCGGCGAGGTGCTCGCGGGGCTCGACGCGCAGCAGGGGAGCCCCCCGCTCGACCTCGGCATCTGGAACAACCGCCGCGGCGACCACGACCGGCTGCTCGAGGCGGTCCGGTCCATCGAGCGGCGTGGCGCGCTGCGATCCGTGACGGTCGTCCGCTCCGGCTTCAACGTCGGGTCGATCGGTCGCTTCTACCTCGCGCGTCGGCTCTGGCTGAGCGGGAGGCGCGGGCCCTTCGCCGTCATCGACGACGACCAGCGCCTGCCGCAAGACTTCTTCGCGGTCGCGGCGAGCAGCTACCGGCCGGGCACCGCGGCCGGCGTGTGGGCGTTCCGGGTCGGCGAGGAGTACTGGGAGCGGCGCCGCGCGGAGCCCGGCGACCGCGTCGACCACTTGGGCCCCGGCGGCATGATCGCCGATCTCGCGCTCGTGTCGGACCGCGCGTTCTTCGACGAGCTGCCGCTCGAGCACTGGCACCTCGACGACGTGTGGATGTCGCACTACGCGCCGGCGCACGGGATCGAGCTCGTCCGCCTCCCGACCGACGTGGAGTTCGTCGACGACGACCACAACATCTACCTCGGGCTCGCGGAGCAGAAGGTCGCCTTCCATCGCTGGCTGCGGGAGCGCTGAGCTACCAGAGCCCCAGTGCCAGCGCGAGCCGCAGCAGCCGCTGCTCGCGGGGGTGACGCCGCAGCTGCGGGGCGAGCGCGCATAGCCGCGCCCGCGACCGTCGATCTGCGCGGTCGAAGAGCGGCGCCGCTCGCTCGAGCATCGGCCGGTGCGCCGCGTCGGCGACCTGCAGCGCGACCCTCGCGACCGCCGCGCACTGGCGCCGGTAGGCGCCGGAGCGCAGCTTCGCGACCCGAGTCGCGGCATGGCGCAGCCCCGTGTTGGCGCCTGTCGCATTCGCGCCGTGCTGGCGATAGTCGAGCGTCGGCTCGGGATCGATGTGCCAGCGCCTCCCCGAGGCGCGGAGGATCGCGTACACGAGCCAGTCGTGCGGCACGCGGGAGTCGTCGTCGACGAGCGAGAGCGAGCGGCGCACCTCGCGCGCAGCGTCGGCCCGCAGCACGAACGTGCACCCCGGCCCGCCCGACTCCAGCAGGAAGTCGAGCCGCCGCTGCGGCTGCGCCTTGTCGACGAGCTCGGTGCGGACGGGTGCGTCGGAGGGACCCCAGAACGCCGTGACGTTCGACGAGACGCCGTCCACCCCGAGGCGCTCGAGCTGTGCGAGCTGGCGCTCGAGCTTGTCGAGGTGCCAGCGGTCGTCCTGATCCGCGAACGCGACGGCGTCCGCGCCGTCGACATCCGCCTCGCGCAGGAGGCGCAGGAAGTTCGCCTGCGGCGTGCCGAAGCGACCGGGCGGCAGCACGGTCACGCGATCGTCGGCGCTCGCGCGATGCAGGAGCTCGGGAGTGGCATCGGTGGAGGCGTCGTCGGACGCGATCACGCGCACCCTGACGCCGCGCTGCGCGAGGATGGAGTCGAGCTGCTCCTCGAGGTACGCGGCGCCCTCGTGGGTCGCGAGCAGCACCGCCACCGTCGGCATCCGAACCGCGTCGCTCACCCGCACCCCTCTCGAGCCCGACCTCCGAGGCTACCGGCCGACCGAGTCTGCGGCGTCCCGCGACTCCCGTGGTGGGCCGCATACACTGATCGCTGTCGAGCTCTCGGCCAATCGGAAGGCGGACTTCGGAACCATGCGCGGCATCATCCTCGCCGGCGGCAGCGGCACCCGGCTGTGGCCCATCACCAAGGGCATCTCGAAGCAGCTGATGCCGATCTATGACAAGCCGATGGTGTACTACCCGCTGTCGACGCTCATGATGGCCGGCATCCGCGAGGTGCTCGTGATCACGACGCCCGAGTACGACACGCAGTTCAGGGCCCTGCTGGGCGACGGCTCCGAGCTCGGCATGCGCATCGAGTACGCCGTGCAGCCTTCGCCCGACGGCCTCGCGCAGGCCTTCATCATCGGCGAGGAGTTCATCGGCGACGAGTCGGTCGCGCTCGTGCTGGGCGACAACATCTTCCACGGCACCGGGCTCGGCTCGAGCCTGCGGGCGCACACCGACATCGAGGGCGGCGTCATCTTCGCGTACCAGGTCGCAGACCCGACCGCGTACGGCGTCGTCGAGTTCGATGACGAGATGCGCGCGATCTCCATCGAGGAGAAGCCCGCCGAGCCCCGCAGCGCCTACGCCGTGCCCGGCCTCTACTTCTACGACAACGCCGTCGTCGAGATCGCCAAGACGATCGAGCCCTCGGCGCGCGGAGAGCTCGAGATCTCGACCGTGAACGAGCGCTACCTCGAGCGGGGGGCGCTCCACGTGCAGGTGCTCGACCGCGGCGTCGCGTGGCTCGACACCGGCACCTTCGAGTCGATGATGCAGGCGAGCGAGTACGTGCGCGTCATCGAGGATCGCCAGGGCTTCAAGATCGGCTGCATCGAGGAGATCGCCTGGCGTGCCGGATGGATCGACGACCAGCAGCTCGCGACCCTCGCGGCGCCGCTGGTGAAGAGCGGCTACGGCACCTACCTCGAGCGGCTGCTGGCGGATGAGCGCCGCTGAGGCGCGCTCCTCGAGCCTGGGGGACCGGGCGCGGGGCAGCGGGGACGTCGCGGTGATCGTGCGGACGAAGGACCGTCCGCTCCTGCTCGCGCGCGCGCTCGCGAGCATCGACGGGCAGTCGCTCCGACCGCGGCAGCTCGTCGTCGTGAACGACGGCGGCGAGCCGACCGCCGTCGAGGCGGCGCTCGACGCCGTCCGCACGACCGTGGCCGACGAGGTCGTCGTCGTGCACCACGACGCGCCGGTCGGACGGCCGCGCGGCATGAACGTGGGAGTGCGCGCCTCGAGCGCGAGCGCGTTCGTCTTCCACGACGACGACGACTCCTGGGCGCCGGCCTTCCTCGAGACGTCGCTCGCGCACCTCGACGGGAACCAGGCGGATGCCGCGGTCGCGACGCGCACGGCGGTCGTGTTCGAGCGCGTTGAGGGTGAGCGGATCGTCGAGCTCGCGCGCGAGGTCTATCAGGCCGACACCGCGTCGGTCACGCTCACCGAGACGCTCTACCGCAACGCCACCCCGCCGATCTGCCTCGTCTACCGGCGCAGCGCCTACGACGAGGTGGGCGGCTACGACGACGCGCTCACCGCGCTCGCCGACTGGGAGTTCTTGCTCCGGGTGCTCCGGATCGCGACCGTCGGCTTCGTCGACGGCGAACCGCTCGCGTTCTGGCACCACCGCAGGGACGACCTCTCCGCGACCGGCAACAGCGCGTACGCCGACGCCGGCGCACACGCCGCGTTCAACGCCGGCATCCGCGACGGCTACCTCCGACGCACGATGGCCGAGGTCGACGACCTCGGCGCGGCGCTCTTCGTCGCGGACGGGTTCCGTCGCATCGACGAGAAGGCCGACGCCGCGCGCGCGGAGGCGTCGCGCGTCGCCCAGTCGCGCGACGAGGCGCAGCGCGAGCACCTCGAGGCCGTGCACGCGGCCCTCGTGCACGAGCTCGTCGCGATCCACGCCTCCGTCGGCCGCCTCCAGGACGAGGTCGCCGAGCTCCGGCGACTGGCTTCGCGCAGCGCTGGCGCTCGGCTGCGGGAGGCGGGCGCGAGCCTGGGCGGACGCGTGCGCCGTCGACGCGCCACTCCGCCGTCGCCCTGAGCGCTCCGTTCGCTACCCTTGAGGGTCGACCTGCCGCCACTCTCCCTGCGAGGCTCCCGCATGCGCTCCGTGCTCTTCTATCTCGTCTACGACAAGGCGGGCTCCGTCGGCGAGTTCATCCCGCACCACTTGCGGGCAGTGCGCGACCACTTCGAGCACATCTTCGTCGTCTCGAACTCGCCGCTCGATGCTGAGGGTCGGCGCGTCCTCGAAGAGGTGGCGGACACCGTGTGGGAGCGCGAGAACGTCGGCTTCGACGTGCTGGCCTACCGCGACGCGATGCGCGAGTTCGGCTGGGACCGGCTCGCCGACTACGACGAGCTCACGCTCATGAACTACACGTTCTACGGGCCCGTCGGCTCGTACGCGCCCATGCTCGAGCGCATGGCGGCGACGGAGTGCGACTTCTGGGGCGTCACCGATCACGGGCCGGCCGTCAGCAGCCTCGCCGTGAGCGGCACCCTTCGCCGCCATTTGCAGACGCACTGGATCGCGGTGCGGCGGCGCATGCACCAGAGCCCCGAGTGGCGCGCCTACTGGGAGGGCATGCCGCCCATCGAGTCGTACGAGGACTCGATCGGCCACCACGAGGGCCGCTTCACCCATCACTTCGAGTCGAAGGGCTTCGTCTCGGCGGTCGCCTTCCCGGAGGCCGACTACCCCGTCGCGCACCCGATCTTCGACATGGTGACCGAGCTGCTCGACGACGGCCTGCCGATCGTGAAGCGCCGGCTGTTCTTCCACGACCCGCTCTACCACGACGAGCGCGCGATCCGCGCGGGCCGCGTCATCGAGCGGATGCGTCGGGCCGGCTACCCGATGCGGCTCGTGTGGGCGGACCAGGCCCGCACGGCGCAGCCGCGCGCGCTCCACGCGAACCTCGCGATGCTCGACATCCACCCGGACGTCGACCTCGGCGGCGCGGACGTGACCGGGCTCCGCGTCGGGGTGCTCGCGCACGTGTTCTACGTCGAGCTGCTCGACGAGCTGCTCGACCGCGCCGACACCATCCCCGGCGGCTACCGGCTCATCGCGACCACGACCGACGAGGCGAAGCGCTCGAGCATCCTCGCGCGGCTCGCCGAGCGCGGCCGCACCGGCGACGACGTGCGCGTGCTCGAGTCGAACCGCGGCCGCGACATCTCGGCGTTCCTGCTCGGCTGCCGCGACGTGCTGCTCGGGGACGAGTTCGACGTGGTCGTCAAGCTCCACTCGAAGCGCAGCCCACAGGACGGCTACACGAAGGGCACGTCGTTCAAGGAACACCTGCTCACGAACCTGCTCGGCGCCCCCGGCTACACCGCGAACGTGCTCCGGGGCTTCGCCGAGGACGACACGCTCGGCATGGTCTTCCCGCCGATGATCCACTCGGGGTACCCGACCATGGGCAACGGCTGGTTCTCGAACCGGGCGCCGGCGCAGCGGCTCGCGACGCGCCTCGGCATCGACGTGCCGTTCGACGACCTCAGCCCGCTCGCGCCCTACGGCTCGATGTTCATCGCGCGGCCCGAGGCGCTCCGTCCGCTGCTCGACGCCGACTTCGACTGGGACGACTTCCCGACCGAGGGCGGCTACTCGGACGGCAGCCTCACCCATGTCATCGAGCGCCTCTTCGGCTACTCCGCGATCAGCCGCGGCTTCCAGGTGCGCACGGTCATGGGCACGAGGCAAGCGGCGCAGTCGCACGCGATGCTCGAGTACAAGCTCGACTCCGTCGTCGCGGGGATCCCAGGGCTCCCCGAGGAGCAGGTCGCGCGCGTGCAGGCGAACAGCGGCATCGACGTCGTGGCAGCGATGAAGCTCTCGCTGCTCGGGCGCAGCCCGCGGATCGCGAAGGCGCTCGTGCCCGCCTACGCCGCGATGCGCGGCGGATACCGCAGCGTGCGCCGCATCCTGAGGCGGCGGTAGTGGCGAGACGCACCGCCGTCACGCTCGCGGAGGCCTTCGACCCGCGGGCGAACAGCATCGGCTTCCTGCGGTGGCTCATGGCGTTCCTCGTCATCTTCAGCCACGCCGGTCCGCTCGGCGGGTTCTACGGCGGTCAGGACCTCGGAGTGCAGATCTCGACCGAGCAGTCGATCGGGGGCGTCGCGGTCGCCGGGTTCTTCTTCTTCTCCGGCTTCCTCATCACCCAGTCGCGGATGGGCCGGTCGTCGATCTTCCGCTACTTCTGGCGACGCGCGCTGCGCATCATGCCCGCCTTCTGGCTCGCGCTCCTCACGACCGCGTTCGTGATCGCCCCTATCGCGTGGTGGCATGAGCACGGCACGATCGACGGATACTTCACGGCGCCCCGCGAGTCGCCATGGACCTACTTCCTCAACAACATGTGGCTCGAGCTGGGGCAGCGCAACATCGCTGAGATGGGCAGCAGCCTGCCGCTCGCCTCGCACGGCGGCTACGACTGGAACGGCTCGGCGTGGACGCTGCTCTACGAGTTCCGCGCCTACATCCTGGTCGGCGTCATGGGCCTGCTCGGCATCCTCGCGTACCGCTGGCTCACGACGGCGGTCGCCGCCGCGATCATCGTGCTCAACGCGATGCAGTGGATGGGCGCCGGCGGCGTGTTCAACGCCTGGCGCTGGTTCGACGACCCCTACATGCTGATGTTCTTCGCCCCCTTCGCGTTCGGCATGCTCTTCGCCGTCTGGAAGGACCGCATCCCGATCGACGACCGCCTCGCGATCGCCGCGGCGCTCGCGGCCGGCGCCACGTACGCGTTCGGCGGCTGGAACATCTGGGGCACCTACGCCTTCGCCTACGTGCTCATGTGGTTCGCCGTGCGAGCGACGCCGCTGCAGACCTGGGAGAAGCCGGGCGACTTCTCGTACGGGGTCTACATCTTCGCCTGGCCGATCATGCAGCTCGGCGCCTTCCTGGGCCTCCACCACGCCGGCTGGCTCGTCTACCACGTCGTGATCGTCGTCGCCGTGCACATCGCGGCGTTCGCGTCATGGCACCTCATCGAGAAGCCTGCGATGAGCCTCAAGAACTGGACGCCGCGGTGGCTCGAGCGGCTCTACGCCCGCGCGATCACGCCCGCGTGGGAGCGGCTCATGGGACGCGTCGTCGATCCGCGCTTCTCGTCCACGCCGCGCGCCGCCCGGATGCTCGCCCGCGAGGAGGCGGGCGCGTGACCGCCGTCGGTCCCGAGAGCCTGCGCGAGACGCCCGAGTCGAAGCCGTCGTGGCGGCGCAGCCACCGCTGGCGGCTGGTGCCGTTCGCGCTGCTCATCGTCGCCGTCATCGCCGCGACGATCGCCGGGCTCGTCTGGCGGAGCCAGCAGAACCCGCTCGGCGAGGGCGTCATCCAGCCGACCGCCGAACCGGCCGCCCCGCTCGATGCCGCCGCGTGCGCCCCGGCGTTCGACGGGCCGGCGGATGACCCGTGGGCCGACGACCCGGCTGCCGCGCGAGCCGCGTGGGACGCGCAGGCCGAGGGCCTGGGCGGCTACTTCGTCGAGGGCGACGACGGCCACGTGCTGCTCGGCGAGCCGCACTGGTCGAACCTCTCGCAAGCCGTCGGGCGCGAGCAGCTGACCCCCGCCCACGTCGAGGCGTGGGACGGCTACCTCTCGAACATGCGGGCCGACCTCGAGGCGCAGGGCAGGGAGCTGTTCGTCATGGTCGCGCCGGCGAAGTGGGAGATCGTGCCAGAGGCGCTGCCGGACGGTCTCGAGGAGCTGCGCGGCCCCGGGCACTTCGAGCAGCTGCAGCGCGAGCTGCCCCACGTGCCGTGGGTCGACGCGCGCGCCGCGCTCGCGGAGGCGCAGCGGGAGACGCCGCTGTACTCCCGGCTCAACAGCCACTGGTCGGACTACGGCGCATCCGTCGCCTTCGGTCAGCTCGCCGAGTGCCTCGGAGCGACCGACCCGGCGCTCGCGACGATGCCGCCGCTGCCGATCGACGGCGCGACGATGGCGCCCGACCGGAACGAGTTCACCGTCGCGGGACTGACGCGCGAGCCCGGTCTCGACTGGGCGGTGCCGAGCTGGACCGAGCCTGCCGCGCCGATGACGATCGTCGCGCCCGACGGAACCGAGCGCATCGAGGATGCTCGCACCGCGCTGCTCATGTCGGATCTGCCGGCGAGCACCTCGACGCCCGCGGCTCCTGTCGACCGCCACGTCCTGCTCGTGCGCGACTCGACGGGCGATCAGCTCGCACCCATGCTGCAATCGCAGTTCCAGCGGACGACCCAGATCCGGGCCTCGCTCGAGGAGCCGTCCGGGATGCCCGACGTGCCCGCGGAGGCGGCCAGCGCCGACGCCGACATCGTCGTGCTGCTCCTCGCGCAGCGCTATCTGCAGATCGTGCCGGGGGTCGAGCGTCCGTGAGGCGAGCCCGCCCGATGGTACGCTTCCCTCTGCCCGAGCGGCGGATGCGCCCGACGGGAGACGGAGGACGATGAGCAGGCTCGAGCGGACGCAGCGGCGTGCGGAGCGCACGACGACCCTCAACCTCCTCCGCAACCTGACGCTGCGGGAGATCCGCGCGCAGTACAAGCGCACGGCGCTCGGCCGCGTGTGGTCGCTCATCAACCCGCTCGCACAGATCGCGGTCTACTCGATCGTCTTCGGCCTGCTCATCCAGATCCCGGTCGCGCCCGGCTCCAACTCGGGACTCGAGCTCTTCCCGATCTGGATCGGCGTCGGCGTCATCGCGTGGGGCTACATCAGCGGCGCGATCTCCGCCGGCATGGGCAGCATGCTCGCGAACGCGGGCCTGCTGACGAAGGTCTACTTCCCGCGCTCGGTGCTGCCGGTCTCGGCGGTCCTCTCGAGCACGTTCACCTTCGGCACCGAGCTCCTCGTGCTGCTCGCGATCATGGTGCTCGTCGGCGGGCCGATGGTGCTGCTCTACGCGCCCCTCCTCGTGCCGCTGCTCGCGCTCACGCTCGCATTCGTCATGGGCATCGCGATGCTGCTGAGCGTCGCGAGCATCTACTTCCGCGACATCCAGCACCTCTGGTCGATCTTCAGCCAGATGTGGATGTACGCGTCGGGTGTCATGTTCTCGGTCGAGCTCGTGCGCGGAGCCGAGGAGCGACTCGCGAGCCAGTACGGCCTCGACCTGCCGCTCGTCACGCTCTTCCAGCTCAACCCCGCCGAGCGCTTCCTCGAGGCGTACCGGAACATCCTGTACGACTTCGCCGTCCCGAGCTGGGACATCTGGCTCACGCTGCTGTGCTGGTCGGTCGGGTCGCTCATCGTCGGCAAGCTCGTCTTCGACCGGCTCGCCCGCAACATCGTGGAGGAGATCTGATGGTCACCGCCGTCGATGTGCAGCACGTCTCGAAGTCGTTCCGCGTCTACCGGGACCGCAACCAGTCGCTCAAGGCGACCCTGCTGAGTGGCCGCCGAGCGGCGTTCGACCGCTTCCAGGCGCTCGACGACGTCTCGCTCGAAGTCCCCGAGGGCTCGACCTTCGGCTTGCTCGGCCGCAACGGCTCGGGCAAGTCGACGCTCCTCAAGTGCATGGCGCGCATCCTGAATCCCGACTCCGGCTCGATCACGACCCGCGGTCGCCTCGCGGCGATGCTCGAGGTCGGCTCGGGATTCCACCCAGAGCTGTCGGGGCGCGAGAACGTCTACCTCAACGGCTCGATCCTGGGCATGTCGCGCGCCGAGATCGACCGCAAGTTCGACCAGATCGTCGACTTCTCCGGCGTCGAGCGCTTCATCGACCAGCCCGTCAAGAACTACTCCTCCGGCATGTACGTCCGGCTCGGCTTCGCGGTCTCCATCCACGTCGAGCCCGACGTGCTCCTCGTCGACGAGGTCCTCGCCGTCGGAGACATGGAGTTCCAGGAGAAGTGCATGGAGAAGTTCGCCCAGTTCCGGCGCGAGGGGCGGACGGTCGTGGTCGTGAGCCACGGCATCGAGCAGATGCGCACCTTCTGCGACCACGCTGCGTGGCTCGACGGCGGCGTCGTGCAAGCGGTCGGCGCCGCGTCGTCGATCGTCGACCAGTACGCGGATGCAGGGCACGCGGTCACGGCGGGACCCGGCGGCGGCGTCCGGTTCGGCTCGGGGGAGGTGCGCTTCACGAAGCTGAGCCTCGTCGACGAGCACGGCGCGGACGCGACGAGCGTGCGCGCGGGCGCACCCGCGACGGTGCGCCTCTGGTACGAGGCCTCCGAGCGCATCGAGCGGCCGGTCTTCGGGGCGACGTTCCACACCGTGGACGGCGTGCACCTCTGGGGCCTGCACGGTCGCGACAGCGGCTACGTGCCCGAGGCGATCGAGGCCGGCACGGGCACCGTGGACGTGCGGGTGGAGCACCTGCCGCTCGCGCCCGGCGGCTACACCATCTCGGCGACAGTCCAGGATCAGAGCTGCACGCACGTCTTCGACTCGCTGCAGCGCGCCGGCAGGTTCACCGTCCTCGGCGGCGACTACCTCACGTCGGGCGGGATCCTCGCGCTCGACGCGAGCGTCGGAGGCCTGCGCGAGCACTGAGCGGCGCGCCCCCGCTATTGCTCGGCATCCGCCCTGGGGTACGATCGACCGACATCAACTCTCAACGATTGGTTGAAGCATGCGCCGGTGGCGGAGCAAGGTAGCGGTCGCGTCCGCGATAGCGCTGGTCGCGGGACTGCTCGTGGCGACGCCCGCGGTGCAGCACGCGCCGGCGGCAGAGGCCGCGGTCGCCTCCGACTTCGACCCCGGGATGATCGTCTCCGACGACGCGTTCTTCGACGGGGACGCGATGACCGCTGCGCAGGTGCAGTCGTTCCTCGACTCGAAGCACCCCGGGTGCCTCGCCGGCTACACCTGCCTCCCGGGCTACGCGCAAGCGACGCCGTCGATGCCCGCCGACGCGTACTGCTCGGCACTGCCCGGCCGCTCGTCGGAGTCGGCCGCGAGCATCATCGCCCGGGTGGGTGCGGCGTGCGACATCTCGCAGCGCTTCCTCATCGTGCTGCTCGAGAAGGAGCAGTCGCTCGTCACCCACCGCTCGCCGGCGACGAGCCGCTACGAGAAGGCGACCGGCTTCGGCTGCCCCGACACCGCACCGTGCGACGCGAGCGTCGGCGGCTTCTTCTACCAGATCTACTACGGCGCGCGGCAGTTCCAGCGCTACGCAGCGCACCCGAACAACTACAACCACCGCGCGGGCGTCGTCAACAACGTGCTCTACCACCCCAACGCCGCGTGCGGCTCGAGCCCCGTGCTCATCCGCAACGTCGCGACCGCGGGGCTCTACAACTACACGCCGTACCAGCCGAACGCCGCGGCGTTGCGCAACCTCTACGGCACTGGCGACGCGTGCTCCGCCTACGGCAACCGCAACACCTGGCGCATCTGGACCGACTGGTTCGGCGACCCGCGCGGCGCGAGCGACGGCATCCTCGCGCGGACGGCCGCGAACCCGAACGTGTGGCTGCTCTCGGGTGGTGACCGGTTCCTGATCCGCACCGAGCAGATGCTGGGCGAGTACTCGGCGCTCGGTCCGGTGAAGATCGTCGAGCCGGCGATCATCGACTCGAAGCGCCAGGGGCCCGACGTCGATCGCATCCTCCGCACCGAGGACGGCCGCATGTGGTTCAACGACGGCGGCACGCTGCACCACTGGCAGAGCTGCGGCGATCTCGCGAGCTTCGGCTACGGATGCGGGTCGTTCGTGAGCCTGCCGACGTCTCGGCTGTCGGCGTTCGCGATGGGCGCGCCCATGAGCGTCGTCGTGCGCACCGACGACGGCCACCACGTGCTCGTCCAGCAGGCGACGCGCCGGGAGGTCGCCGACCTCAGCGTGCTCGCGCTCTTCGCGCTGCCGACCACCGCGCTCCCGATGCGCACGACGTCGATCGCCCACCTGCCGATCGGCGAGCCGGTGCTCGGCTCCGGGGCCCTCGTCACCGACCCGCAGCGCTCGGTGCTGCTGGCCGCGACCGACGCCGGCGTGTACTCGATGCCGCGCGCGTTCGTGCGCGCGCCGATCGGCACGGGCGCCGTCGGGTTCTACGCCGAGTCGATCGCACGCATCGCGCCGCGCGGCGAGCTGCCTGCGCGCTTCCGCGACGGCTCGAAGTCGCTCGTCCTGACCGACCGCGGCGTGCTCGAGGTCGACGCGATGCACTACGGCGGCACGAGCGCCTTCACGGCGCTCGCCTCGCGCTCGTCGGTCGGCCTGCCGAGCGCCGGCCGGGAGCTCGCGCCGCACGTCGTGCGCGAGGACGGGCAGGCCCAGGCGTACCTCGTAAGCCACGGCTTCCGGCAGCCGATCGCCGACAGCGCCATCCCGCAGCTGCCCGCGCTCTACGGCGTCTCGAGCACTGTGCACCGCGTGCTGAGCGACGGCACGCGCGGCGTCCCCGAGCACTGGCGCCCCGCCTCCGGCACGCCCGTGCGCGCCGCCGACGCGCGCGAGGTCTACATCGTCGACGGCGACCGGCTGCTGCACCTGCGAGACTGGGCGTACGTGGCCCAGCTCGGCCTGCCACGCTCCGAGACCGTCACGTCGTCGAACCGCATCCTGAGCTTCCCGAACCGCACGGGCGCGATCGCGTCGCCTGCGCTGCGCTGCGGCTCGACGTCCATGCTCGGCATCGACGGCGTGCTGCACCCGATCGCGGACGCGGCGACCATCGCGGCCTACGGCATGCCCGTGGCCGACGCGACGGCCGCGCTCTGCGGCACGCTGCGCACGAGCACCGCGCCCGCGACCCGCTTCGTGCAGGGTCCCGACCGCGCGATCTACTACGTCGACGGCGGCACCCGCCGGCACGTGCCCGACATGGACACGCTCGCGGCGCTCGGCGGCGTCCGTGCCGGCTGGCGCAGCGCGTCGGCCTCGGCGCTCGTGCTGCTGCCGCTCGGGCAGCCGATGCGGCCGGCGATCGCTTCGGGCACGCTCATCCAGGGCAGCGGACCGGAGGTCTACGTCGTCGACGGCGACCGTCTCCTGCACCTCTCGTCCTTCGACATCTCGCGCGACCTCGGGCTCGGCACGAGCGTGCGGCGCGTGGAGCCCGCGGTGCTCGACTCGTTCAGGAGCCGCAGCGACCGCCTCGCGACCGTCGCCATCACGTGCGGCGGGCGCGCCTCGATCGCGATCGACGGCAGGCTCCACCCGTTCGCCTCCGACGCCGTGCGTCGCGCCTACGGTCTCGCGCCCGTGACGCTCTCGGAGGCGCTCTGCGCCGAGCTCCAGGTGGCGCAGCAGCCCATGACGCAGTTCGTCCGGGAGCTCAACGGCACCATCTGGTACATCGCCGACGGCAAGCGCCACCACCTCACGACCATGGCGGCCGTGCAGCGGCTCGGTGGCGTCGCCGCGGGCTGGCGGACCGCGGACGCGGTGCTGCTCGGACTGCTGCCGGTGGGCGCGCCGATCGCGTGAGCGGGGAGCGCGAGCGCCCTGACGCCGGCGCCGCGGCCCTGCTGTCGACCGTCGGCATGGCGGCGCAGGGCCTCGGCCGGTTCGCCTACCTCGCGGCGATCGGCCGCACGATGCCGGGCGACGTCTTCGCCGACGTGAGCGCGCTGCTCTCGGTCGCCGTGCTGCTCTCCCTCGCGTGGCCCGTGCCGCTCGGCAACGCCGCCTCGCGATGGATGAGCGTTGACGCCGACGCCGGCACGCAAGCGTCGCTGAACCGCTCCGGTGCGATGGGCAGCCTCGCGATCGGCGCGCTCAGCGTGCCCCTCGCGCTCGCGCTCGGCGTCGACCTCGCGACCGCGCTCGGTACCGGTGCCGTCGCGGTCGCCTACGGCGGCTACGTCTACGCGCGCGGTGCTCGGCTCGGCCTCGGGGGCGCGCGCCTCGTGTGCGCCATGGACCTCGCGAGCGCCGTCCTCTCGCTCACGCTGCTCGCGATCGTGCTCATCGGCGACGTGCGGTCAGCGCTGCTCCTGCCGATCGCGACGGGCTACCTGCTGTTCGCGCTCGTCGTCGCGCCGCATCGCTGGCGGCGCCCCGGGTCCTTCCCCGCGGGCCTCAGGTCGTTCGCCGCCTGGAACGTGCTGGGCGGCTTCGCGACGAACGGGCTGCTGCTCGTCGCGATGGTGGTCGCGAACGCCGCGACCGGTGCCGCGGAGGCCGCTGCGTACGCCGCCGCCTACTCGCTCGCGACGCCCGCATCGATGCTCGGCCAGGCGGTCAGCCAAGTGCTCATCGCGGCCGGCGCCTCGCGCGCCGACGATGCCGCCGGTCGGCGTCGCCTGCGCATCGAGGTCGCGGCGATCTGCGTCACGGTGAGCGTCGCGTTCGCGCTCGCCGCGGCACTCGCCCCGGTCTACATGCCGTGGTTCTACCCGGGGCTCGAAGGCGCGGTCGCGAGCCTGCAGCTGCTGCTCGTCGCCGTGTGGCTCTTCACCCTCGGTCTCATCCCCGCCGCGCTGCTCCTCGCCCAGCAGCGATCGCGAGCCGTCGCGCTCGGCAGCATCGCCGGCTGCGTCCTGGGCTTCGCGAGCATGGTCGCGCTCGCGGGGCCGCTCGGCACCGTCGGTGTGACCGCAGGCTTCGGCATCGGCTCGCTCGTCACGCTCGCGAGCCTCGTGGCGGTCGCCGTGCACGTGCGTCAGACGAGCCGGCGCCCGATCGCCCAGTAGCCGCGCGCGAGCGCGTTGAGCACACCGGTGACCCGGGGGAGCGGGATCATGGATGCGTCGAGGGTCGCGGTGAGGAGGGGCGCGAGCTCGCGATCGGAGCGCACGCGCCTGCCCTGCCAGTGCGCGCGTCGCGCGCGGATGTAGTCGCGGTGCTCGCGCACCCAGCGCTTCGCGCGCCGCTGCTCGTCCGCCCAGCCCTGCTTGCGCGCGAGCATGCCCATCGCGACGTCGAGCGCGGCGCACGGGAGCGCCTGCACCGCGCGCATCCGGCTGCCGAAGAGGGTCTGCTGCACGATCGCGCGATTGCGCTCGATGAGGTAGAGCTTGAGCGCGTTGCGCGAGAACTCGTAGTGGTGGAGGACGATCGCGGCGGGCTCGAGCACGACGCGCCGCCCGAGCATCCACGTGCGCCACGAGAGGTCGACGTCCTCGTGGTACGCGAAGAAGGTCGCGTCGAAGCCCTCGACCTCGCGCCACCACGACGTGCGCATCGTCGCTCCCGCTCCGGTGCAGCATGCGACGTCCCGCGAGACGGCGTGCGCCGCGGCCGGCTCGCCGTAGGCCCCGGCCCATGAGAGCGCCGTGTAGTGCAGCGGGTTGCCCGCGGAGTTGAGCGTGTCGGGAGCGTCCGCGAGCCGCAGGCTCGGCGTCGCGATGCCGACGCCCTCGCCGCCCGCTCGCGCGACGAGGTGCGAGAGGGCGTCGGGCGCGAGCTCCGCGTCGGAGTTGAGCAGGGTGAGGAACTCGGTCTCGGCGCCCTCGGCGCCGAGGTTCACCCCGCCGGCGAACCCGAGGTTCTCCGCGGGCGTCACGACCGTCACGCGCGGATCGGCCGGGAGCATCGCGACGGCATCGCTCGTGCAGCCGTTGTCGACGACGCGGACCGAGACGTCGACGCCCCGCGACGCGAGCGCCGAGCGCACGGCGTCCCCGAGGTAGGGCTCTTCGCCGTACGCGAGCACCACGACCCGCACGGTGGGCAGGGCTTCCATCGACCGCTCCAATCCTCGCTCCCGCTACTGCACCGTCACTGCGACGCACGAGAGCGCTACCGCGCCCGCGCCGATCGCCACGAGCAGCCACGAGCTCCACCTCGACCGGCCGAGCACGGCCGCGAAGCACAGCAGCGCGGCCGGCAGCATCGGCATGCCGTAGCGGCCGGCGAGCTGCACGTACTCACCCGTGCTCGCCCAGGTCGCGATCGCGAGCGCGGGCCCGACCACGAGCATCCCGACGATCGTGCCGCCGCCGAGCGCGGCGATCCGCGCGGCGCGGCGGCCGAGCATGACTGCGGCGAATGGCCCGGCGGTCGTCATGACCCCGACGACGCTCGCGAGCACGACGGCGTCCGCGCCGATCTGCCCGGGCGAGTACGATCCGCCGGCCGCGTTGTAGAAGAACATCGTCGCCTCGCGCGCGAGACCGACGAGCGAGAGCTCGCGGCCGAGGCCCTGCTCCGGCGCGTCGCCGACGGCGATCGCGCGGCGCACGACGAGCCAGGCTGCCTGCGCGACGACGGGGAGCACGAGCGCGAGACCGAGCGCGAGGCCCGTGCGGCTCACGACGACCGAGCGGAGCCGCGTCCATGGGCTCGTGCCGTCGTCCGCTCGCTCGAGCAGCAGGCCGATGAGGATCGCGACGACCGCGACGACCACCGCGCCGAGGTTCTGCACCTTGAGCAGCGTCATCGCGACGGCGGCGGCCACGAGGCCCACGAGCGCGGGACGGCCCGCGAGCACGCGCATCGCCAGCAGCGCCATGAGGGCGCCGGCGAGCAGCGACGACGAGTCGGTCGACACGAACGTGTGCGCGTGCAGCACCGGCATGGACCCGAGCAGCACGAGCGCGCTCCCGGCCGCGGCGACGCGGCGGATGCCGGCGGCGCGAGCGGCGGCGTAGAGCAGCACGAGCGCGGGCGCGAGCCAGATCGCGCCCGCGAGGCGCATGGCGTCGACGGGATCCTCGACGCCGAACACGGCCTCGATCGCTTCTGCGCCGGCCCACGTGATCGCCGCGTAGAAGGGCGGGTAGATGTCGGCGCTCGTCATGCCGCCCTGCGGCAGCACGTCATCCGGCAGCCCCTCCGCCTCGCCGCACACCGCTCCAGCGGGCGGACCGAACAGGATGATGCCGCGACACGAGATCGCCTCGAGGGCGAGCTCGCCGAGATCCTCGCCCTGGCGCACGACGAGCTGCGTCGGGACCTTGTCGACCGCGTCGATGTAGAGGTACTCGTCGATGTACGAGATCTTCGGCTGCCGCGCGACGTGCACGCCGACGATGATCGCGCTCAGGATGACCGCGAGCAGGGTCACCGCCGTCCACTCGACGAGCATGCGGAGGCGGGGCGATCTCATGGCGCGGCCATCCTCTCACGGCAACGAGCGTGCGCCGCGACGGGCTGGTGCCCACGGGGGCGCGCGGGCGTCGCCATAGAATGGGCGTGTGGAGGGACCGACGGACGCCGAGCTCGCGCGCGACACGTGGCTCGTCGTGCCGCTGTACAACGAGGCGACGGTCATCCGGGACGTCGTCCGGCAAGCGCGCGAGACCTTCCCCAACGTCGTGTGCGTCGATGACGGCTCCGCAGACGACTCGGCAGCCGAGGCCGAGCGCGGCGGCGCGAGCGTCGTGCGCCACCCCATCAACCTCGGCCAGGGCGCCGCGATCCAGACGGGACTGCGCTTCGCGGTCGAGCAGCCCGGCACCAGGTTCGTCGTCACGTTCGACGCCGACGGCCAGCACCGCACGGAGGACGCGCTCGCCATGGTGCGGCGGCTCCAGCGCGAGCGGCTCGACGTCGTGATCGGCTCGCGCTTCCTCGACGGGCGCACGCGCCCGGGGCTGCTCAAGCGCATCGTGCTCAAGGGCGCGGTCGTCCTCCAGCGGATGACGAGCGGGCTGCGGCTCACGGATGCCCACAACGGCCTGCGCGCGATGACGCGCGACACCGCGGCGCGGCTGCGCATCACGCAGAACCGCATGGCGCACGCCTCGGAGATCGTCGACCAGATCGGGAGCCTCGAGCTGCGCTACGCCGAGGAGCCCGTGCACGTCATCTACACCGACTACTCGCGCTCGAAGGGGCAGTCGCTGTGGAACTCGGTGAACATCCTCAGCGAGCTCATCTTCAAGTAGGTCGGACCATGCTGATCCAGATCATCCTCGTCACCGCGCTCGCGGTGCCGGCGCTCATCCTGCTGCTCCCCACGCGGGGCGCGCGGGGTCTCGCGATCCGCAGGCTGACGCTCCTCGCGGTGCTGCTCGTCGGCATCGTCGCGATCATCTGGCCGCAGATGACCGACACCGTCGCGCGCACCCTCGGGGTCGGACGGGGCGCCGACCTGCTGCTCTACGGCCTGATCGTCGTCTTCCTGAGCTACTCCCTCTCGACCTCTGCGCACATCCGTCGCGTCGACCGGCAGATCTCTGAGCTCGCGCGCGCCCAAGCGCTGCTCGAGGCGAGGACGCGCGGTGACGCGAGCGACGCGGCGGCGCGGACGACGCTGCCCGTGCGCGAGCGGCCCGTCGAGGAGCCGCAGCAGCCCCGGGCGCTCGGCGAGGATCCGCCGCCGCGCTGAAGCGCGCCGCTCGTCTCAGTCCGCGTCGCGCTGCGCCATGAGCGCGCGGATGTCCGTCGCGTCGCCCCACACGGCCTTGGAGTCGTACGGGCGGTCAGGGAACGCGCCGTACTCGAGCTCGATGCCCAGGTCGTTCTCGCGGATGAATCGCTCGACCTGGTCCGCGAGGGAGACGGGCGTGCCGGAGGAGACGTTGACGATGCCGCGCAGCTCGTCCTGCAGCGCGACCGCGGCGATCTGGCGGCCGAGCTCCTCGACGTGGATGAAGTCGAACTCGTTCTTGCCGCTCGTGAAGGGAAACGTCCGCTGCCCCGACTGCGCTGCCTGCAGCAGCTTCGTGAAGATCGACTGGTTGTTGAGGTCGTCGCCGTAGATGTAGTACGCGCGGAGCCACTGCACGATCGGGTCGCCCGGCAGGTGGTCGAGCGCCGCGCGGCGCAGCGCGTCCTTCGCGATGCCGTAGAGCGAGAGGGGGTTCGTCGGCGTCGAGGCGTCGATCGCACCTTCGTGGTACCCCACCTCGTGCATCGTGCCGAGCGCCGCGATCCGGCGCACGCCTGCCTCGGCGAAGTGGCTCAGCACCCGGAAGTGGTCGGAGAGGCGCAGCATGTGCACCGGCGCGTTGTGCTGGAAGCCCCGCTCCCAGGCGAGGTGGACGAGGGCGTCGGGCACCTCGCGCGTCAGGCTCGCGAGATCGGCGCCGTGCGCGAGCAGGTCGAGCTCGACGACCGAGGCTCGCTCGTCGACGCGGTACGCCCGCTCGGTCCGCACGACCGCGGTGACGCGGGCGCCCTCGTCGAGCAGTGCTCGGACGACGTGCCGGCCGATGTAGCCGCCGGCGCCGGTGACGACGATGTGTGGAGTGCTCATCGCCTCCGAGCCTAGCCCGCCGAGGGCCCGGCCCTCACAGCCTGAAGAGGAAGCGGACGGGGGTGCGCAGCTGCACGAGCCACGCGACCGCGGTGCCGACGACGAGCCCGAAGGCCACCATCGCCGCCCCGAGCGCCGTGGGGCCCTCGCGCATGAGCGGCTCGGCGAAGAGGTTGAGCCCCCAGTACATGGTGATCCAGTGCGAGACGTAGAAGACGATCGAGTGCTTGCCGACCCAGCGCAGCGCCCTGGCGAGCGGGTTCCGCCATGGGGCGCGCGAGAGCAGGCCGATGCCCGCGGCGATCGCCGCGATCACGAGCGGCGCGATGATCGCGTCGCCCGAGCCGGGCCCCTCCGGCGGCAGCACGATCGCGACGACGGCGACTGCGCTCGCTGCGCCGATGAGGATCGCGACCGGGTGGCGCAGCAGCGGCAACCACCGGGGGAGGTTCTGCATCAGGAGGTCGCCGGCGAAGAAGAACGAGAGCAGCACGAGCGTGCGCTGTGGCGAGAGCATCGAGATCGCCTCGGGCAGCTCGAACCTGCTCACGACGAGCGCGAGCGCGAGCGGCGCCAGCGTCCGCAGCCAGGCGGGGAGACGACGCATCGCGAGCGCGGCGAGGTAGGCGATCAGGAGCGTGTGCAGGTACCAGAGGTAGGTGTTGGGCGCGACGAGTCCGCGCACGACCGTCTCGATGCCGAGGCTCGGGAACACGGCGAGGAGCAGCAGCAGCCAGACGACGTACGGCCACGCGATGGCCCGCAGCTTGCCCACGAGGTAGCGGCCCGGCCCCTTCGAGAGGGAGGTGCCGAGGAGCATGCCCGAGAGCACCATCAGCAGCGGGATGCGGAACGGCGAGGCGATGGTGTTGAACATCGCGACGCCCTCGTCGGGCGGCATGCCGATCGAACGCAGCATCTCCGCGGCGTGCAGCACCATGATGAGCACGATCGCTGTGCCGCGCAGACCGTCCATCCAGTGCATCCGGCCGGTCTTCGGCGGCGCCACGGATGTCTCGGTCACAGTCTCTCCTCGATGCACGAACCATCCAGGCTACCGCGAACCGAGTCGTGAGAGCATGAGCAGTCGCTCGCCCCCGGACGGAGTCTCATGCAGCAGCCTCGCACCATCGTGCTCATGCCGACGTACGACGAGCGCGAGGCGCTGCCCGTCACAGCCGATCGGCTGCTGTCTGCGATCCCTGATGTGACGCTCCTCGTGATCGACGACGGCAGCCCCGACGGCACCGGCGACGTGGCGGATGCGATGGCGGCAGTCGACTCGCGGGTGCGCGTGCTGCACCGCTCGAGCAAGCAGGGCCTCGGCGCCGCCTACCTCGCAGGGATGCGGCTCGCGGTCGACGAGGGCTTCGACCTCGTCGTCGAGATGGATGCCGACGGCTCGCACCCCGCGGACGCGCTGCCCGCGATGCTCGCGGCCGCCGACCGCGCCGACCTCGTGATCGGCTCGCGCTGGGTGCCGGGCGGCGGGATCGTCGACTGGCCCCTGCACCGGCAGCTCATCAGCCGGGCCGGCACCCGCTACGCGCAGCTCGCGCTCGGCATCGACGTCGCCGACATGACGGCGGGCTACCGCGTCTACCGCGCCGAGCTGCTGCGCGAGATGCTCGCGTGCGAGATCTCGAGCCAGGGCTACTGCTTCCAGATCGACATGACGCGCCGCGCGGCCGACCTCGGCGCGCGCATCGAAGAGGTGCCCATCACGTTCCGCGAGCGCGAGCTCGGCCGCTCGAAGATGTCGAGCGGCATCATCGTCGAGGCGCTCGTCCGCACGACCGCGTGGGGCATCGGCCGGCGCTTCGGCCAGCTGCGCTCGAGCGCCGAGGCCGTCAGGCGAACGCCGACGCTCCGGTGATCGCCTTCCCGACGATGAGCGAGTTCATCTGCGCGGTGCCCTCGTAGGTGTAGAGCGCCTCGGCGTCGACGAAGAAGCGCGCGACGTCGAAGTCGGTCACGATGCCGTTGCCGCCGCACACCTCGCGGCACCACGCCACGACCTCGCGCATGCGCGCCGTCGTGTATGCCTTCGCGAGCGCCGAGTGCGCGTCGCCCTGGCGTCCCTCGTCGAGCATGCGCGAGACCTGCACGCACATCGCGATCGACGCGGTGATGTGCCCGAGCGACTTCGCGAGCAGGTCCTGCACGAGCTGGTGCGCCGCGATGGGCTTGCCGAACTGGGTGCGCTCGGTCGTGTAGCGCACCGCCGCCTCGTAGGCGCCGACCATGACGCCGACCGCACTCCAGGCGACCTCGGCGCGCGTGAGGCGCAGCACGCGCGCGGTGTCGCGGAAGCTCGAGGCGCCCTGCAGCCGCATCGACTCGGGCACGCGCACGCCGTCGAGCACGATGTGGCCGTTCTGCACCATCCGCAGCGCGATCTTGCGCTCGATCTTGGAGACCGAGTAGCCCTCGCTCGACGTGGGCACGATGAAGCCCTTCACCTCGCCGTCGGCGACGTCGCGCGCCCACACGACGACGACGTCGGCGTGGGTCGCGTTGCCGATCCAGCGCTTCTCGCCGTCGAGCACCCACTCGTCGCCCTCCCGCCGCGCGGTCGTCGCGAGGCCCTTCGACGCGTCCGAGCCCGAGCGCGGCTCGGTGAGCCCGAACGCGCCGATCACCGAGCAGTCGGCGAGCCGCGGGAGCCACTCGGCGCGCTGCTCGGGGGAGCCCGCGACGCCGATCGAGCCGCACACGAGGCCGTTCTGCACGGCCGCGAAGGTCGAGACGGATGCGTCGACGCGGCTCATCTCGAGCGCGATCCAGCCGCGGTAGACGGCCGAGCTCTCGAATCGCGCCGACTCGGCCCACGCGGGGCCGATGACGCCGAGCGCGGCGATGCCGGGGATGAGGTGCATCGGGAACGCGTCGGCGTGCCAGTGCTCGTCGATCTCGGGCCGCACGCGCGTCTCCATGAACTCGCGGATCTCGGCGAGCGAGGCCTGCTCGGCGGCGGTGAGGTCGTGCGCGAAGCCGTAGAAGTCGCTCTCGAGCGGCGTGAAGTCCATGGTGCTCCCGTCAGGATCAGCGGTCGCTCCGCACGCTAGGGGAGCGGGGGCCGTCCGGCCGCCCGTTGGTAGCCTCGACCCAACTGTGCCCGAAGGAGCCGCCCCCGTGCTTGTGCGCATCACCAACGAGCCCCGCGACTACGCGTGGGGCAGCGCGTCGGCGATCCCCGACTACCTCGGCGTGCCGACGACCGGGCGGCCGCAGGCCGAGCTGTGGCTCGGCGCCCACCCCGGGTGCCCGTCGCGCGTCGACGGCAGGCCGCTCGACGAGGTGCTCGACGACGCGGGCGTCGAGCAGCCCGGGATGCTGCTCAAGGTGCTCGCGGCCGCCGCGCCGCTCTCGCTCCAGGCGCACCCCGACGCGGCGCAGGCCGCGGAGGGCTTCGCGCGCGAGGAGGCCGCAGGGCTGCCGCGCGATGCGCCGACGCGCACGTACCGCGACCCGCACGCGAAGCCCGAGCTGCTCGTGGCCGTCACGCGGTTCGAGGCGCTCAGCGGCTTCCGCCCCCTCGACGCGTCGCTGCCGGTGCTCGACGCGCTCGCGGCGCTCGACGAGCGCGTCGCCCCGTTCGCCGAGCGCGTGCGGGCCTCCCTCGAGCGCGCGGTCGGGTGGATGCTCGCCGGCGGCGAGGAGGCGCGCTCGGTCGTGCGCGGCATCGTCGCGACCGCCGAGCGGCTGCCTGCGGGGCTCGAGGCCGAGCGCGACACCGTGCGCCGGCTCGAGGCCGCATCCCCCGGCGATCCCGCCATCGCGATCGCGCTGCTGCTGCACCGCCTCTCGCTCGAGCCGGGGGAGGCGCTCTTCCTCGGGGCGGGCAACCTGCACGCCTACCTCGAGGGCCTCGGCATCGAGCTCATGGGGCCGAGCGACAACGTGCTCCGCGGCGGGCTCACCCCGAAGCACGTCGACCGCGACGAGCTGCTGCGCATCCTCGACTTCACGCCCCTCGACGACCCGAGGCTCGCGCCCGTCGAGCTGCCCGGCGCGACCGGCTGGCGTCCCGATGCGCCGTTCGAGCTGCGACGCGTGCGCGGCCGGCACCGCGCATCGGCCGAGCAGGCGATCGTGCTCGCCGTCGCGCCGCTCTCGATCGCCGCGGGCGGCGAGCGGCTCGAGCTCGCGCGCGGCGAGGCCGCGTTCGTCGCGGGCGCGAGCGAGCTCGAGCTCGAGGGCGATGACGCGTGGGCGGCGCTCGCAGGCGCCTCGGCCCCGGACCGCGGGGTCGCGGCATGACCGCAGGCTGTCGTGCGCGCGCGGCTCGAACGGGCCGGGGAGCGCACCCTCGAGCGGGTCGCTCCGCGGCCGCGTCGGGCGCCGACGCGGCGTCCGTCGCGCCGCGACACGCCGCGGCGCGACGGCTATCCGCGACACGCCACGCCTATGATCGCCGACTTGACGCGGTGCGAACTACACCGATGTAATTGTCCTCAGCGGGCCCGGCCGGGGGCCGCAGAACCGGGGGACGCCATGCGAGAGGGACAGCAGCGCAACGACGCGCCGACGCACCGACAGCACTCGATCACGAACGGCGGTCTGCACCGCCCGATCCCGACCGACTGGTTCGTCGACCCCGTCGAGCTCGGCGTGCCCGGCGTGCGTCGCGCCGAGGTCGACAGCGCGCTCGCCTGGCAGGCCGACGCGCTGTGCGCCGAGACCGACCCGGAGGCCTTCTTCCCCGAGAAGGGCGGCTCGACGCGCGACGCGAAGCGCATCTGCGAGTCGTGCGAGGTGCGCGCGGAGTGCCTCGAGTACGCGCTCGAGAACGACGAGCGCTTCGGCATCTGGGGCGGGCTCTCCGAGCGCGAGCGCCGGAAGCTCCGCAAGCTCGCCTGATCGCGCCGCAGCACGCCATCGCGGGGAGGCCCGCGAGCCCCGCATGGCACGATGGGTCGGTGCTCCATCAGCGCCGCCGCGCCGTCCTCGCCACCTGGGTGGTGGTGCACGCGGCGGCCGGCGACGCGGTGCGGAACCTCATCGGCTACCCGGCGTGGGGCGCCCTCATCATCGCCACGATCGTGTGGGTCGTCGTCGAGCTCGTGCTCCTGCGGGTGCGGCTCTCGCGGCTGCCCAGGTCGATCGCGATGTTCACGGTGCTCGCCGTCGCCTCGGCCGCCTGGGCGATCTCGCCCGGTGCGAGCCTGCTCGGCTCGATCGGCCTCATCGGGATGGTCGCGAGCGCCATCTTCATCGCCGCGCTCCCGTACCGGCTCATCCTCGCGGTCTTCCACTGGAGCCTGCAGGGACTGCTCATCGGATCGCTCGCGTTCGAGCTGTTCGTCGCGCTCGTGCTGCGCGGGCCGCTCTTCCCGCTGTGGTCCGACTACCCGCCGGGCACGACGCTCGAATTCGCGTGGTCGGGCGGCCTGCTCCTGCGTGGCGAGCGCGTCCAGGGCCTCATGGGCAACGCCAACCTGCTCGCGATGGTCGCGCTCGTCGCGCTCATCGTGGCGGTGTGCCGAGCCGTCGCCCGGCTCGATCGCCTCTGGCCCGTCTGGGTGCTGCTGCCGGCGGTGACGCTCGTGCTCGCGCGCAGCGCGACCGTCACCTTCGCCCTGCTCGCGGTCGCGATCATCGGCGGCCTCATCGTCGCGTGGGTGCGCTGGCGAGGCGCCGCGTTCTACCGGATCTTCGCGATCGTCATCGCCGCTGGGCTCGTCGCGATCGGCCTCATCATCGCGAACTGGGCACACGTCGCCGAGTTCCTCAACCGCGACGCCGACCTCACCGGCCGCTTCGACATCTGGGGGCGCGTCGTCGACCTCGCCCTCTCGAGCCCCGTCGTCGGCGTCGGCTACCTCGGCTACTGGCAGCCGTGGATCGAGCCGTTCGGCGAGCTCGGCCGGATCGGGGGCGTCGTGTACCTGCAGGCGCACAACGTCTGGCTCGACGTGTTCATGCAGCTCGGCATCATCGGCGTCATCGTGTGGGCGGCGATGCAGTGGCGCGCGATGGTCAACTGCCTCGGCGCGATGTACCGCTCCCGACCCGAGGAGTACGCGGCGAACGCGGCGCCGCTGCTGCTGTGGGTGGCGTTCTTCGTGCAGGGCCTCGCGGAGTCGCGCCCGTGGATCGAGTACGGCATGATCCTGCTGCTCATCCTCACGATCGGCCGGCGGCGCAGGGAGATAGCGCCGCGGGCGCCGGAGACGGTCGCGATCGGCACCGTCGGCTGACCGATCGCGCGGCACACCGGCCCCAACCCGGTGGCTCCGAGACTGGCGCGCCTAGCCTTGCCGGGTGCATCCGAGGGTCTTCGTCGTGCTCGCGGCCAGCGATGGCGCCGAGTACCTGCCGGCGACCCTCGACGCGATCGCGGCGCAGCGCGTCGCGCCCCACGCGCTCGTCGCGGTCGACGGCGGGTCCAAGGACGCCTCGCGCGGGCTGCTCGAGGGGTCGGGCGCGCGGAGCGTCGTCATCGCGCCGAGGCTGCCGTTCGGGCAGCTCATCGCTCGCGGCGTGGCGGCGCTCCCGCCCGCCGAGGAGGGCGACTGGCTGTGGCTCCTCGCGCACGACGCGGCGCCGCACCCCCGGGCGCTGCAGGCGCTCCTGAGCCACGTCGACGTGCACGAGAGCGTCGCGCTCGTGGGCCCGAAGCTCATGCGCGCGGACTCGCCGGATCGCTTCGCCGAGTTCGGCCAGTCGATGACGCGCTTCGGCCGCAGCCTGCTGCTGCGCGAGGGCGAGCTCGACCAGGGGCAGCGCGACGACGACTCCGACACGCTCGGCGTGGCCGAGACCGGCATGCTCGTGCGACGCGACGTCTTCGACGCGCTCGGCGGCTTCGACCCAGTGCTGCGCTCGATCGACGCGGGTCTCGACCTCGGGGTGCGCGCGCGCCTCGCCGGCCATCGAGTCGCGCTCGAGCCCCGCGCGAGAGCGCGGCGCGCCGGGGGTCCCGAGCACTTCGCAGCGCGCGCGGTGAGCGACGCGCAGCGCGTCGGTATCGCGCGCCGCGCGCAGCTGCACCGGCGGCTCGCCTACGCGAACCCTGTCGCGCTCGTGCTGCACTGGCTGCTGCTCCTGCCGCTCGCCGCGCTCCGCACACTGGGCCACCTGCTCGCGAAGCGGCCCGCGGCCGTGCTCGCGGAGTGGCGCGCGACGCTCGCGGCGCTCGTCTCGATCGCGCCGGTCGCGCGGGCGAGGCGCCGCATCGCGCGCTCGCGCACCGAGCGCTGGAGCGCGCTGCGCGGCCTGCGCGTGCCGTGGCGCGCGATGCGGCTGCAGCGGAGGGCGGTCGGCGACCCGGCGCAGATGCGCGCGGTGCCGGTCGAGCGCGTCGGGTTCGTCGAGGGCGCGGGGCTCTGGGTCACGGCGCTCGCCGTCGTCATCGGCCTCGTGCTCTCGCCCCAGCTCATCACGGCGGGCGCCGCGACGGGCGGAGCGCTCCTGCCGCTGCCCGGCTCGCTCGGCAACCTGTGGGCGAGCGTCCTCGGCGGCCAGCGGGACGCGCTCGGCGCGGTCCACGGCGCCGCCGACCCGTTCGCGCTCGTGCTCGCGGTCCTCGGCTCGCTCACGCCGTGGCGCCCGTCGACCGCGATCGTGCTCCTGCTGCTGCTCGCCCCCGCGATCGCCTCGGTCGTCGCCTTCTTCGCCGCCCGCCGCCTGACGGGCTCGCGCTGGGCGCCCGCGGTCGCCGCCGCGGTGTGGGCCCTCTCGCCGACGCTGCTGCTCGCCATCACGGAGGGCAGGCTCGGGGCCGTCGTCGCGCACCTCGCGCTGCCGCTCGCGGTCGTCGGGATGCTCCGCGCGCACCGCTCGTGGCGTGCCGCTGGCGCGGCCGCGATCCCGCTCGCGCTCGTCGTCGCGAGCGCCCCGGTGCTCGTGCCCGCGATGGCGCTGCTGGTCGTGCTCGCGGCTTCGATCGGCTGGCGCTCGCCGCTCCGGCCCCTCCTCGCGGCGCTCCCCGCGGTCGCGCTCATGGCACCGATCGTCGTCGAGCGCTGGCGCGCCGGAGTCCCGCTCGCGGCGCTCGCCGACCCGGGCGTGCCGTTCCCGAGCGAGCCGCCGACGGCGCTCGAGGCGGCGCTCGCCGCCCCCGACGGCACGCTCGCGACGCTCGAGACGGCGGTCTCGGCGATGGCGCCCGGCGTCGCGGCGGGCTGGATCGCCCTCGGCCTGCTCGCGCCACTCGCGCTCGCGGCGCTCGCGGGCGTCGTGCTGCGGCCGGCGCGCGCGTGGCCGGCCGTGCTCCTGCTCGTCGCCGGCTACGGCACGGCCGTGCTCGCCTCGCGGCTCGCCGTCGCGACGCTCGAGGGCGAGAGCGTCGCCGTGTGGGCGGGGACCGGCGCCTCGCTCATGCTGCTCGCCCTCGTCGTGCTCGCCGCGCTCGCGGTCGACGTCGACGACCGAGTCGGCGCCGTGCCGGGCGGCATCGTGGCGCTCGCCGCCGTCGCGGGGGCGCTGCCGGTCGTCGCGAGCTCGTTCCTCGCGCCCGCGACGGTCGTGCCGGCCCCCGAGCGCCGCATGCCCGCGTTCGTCGAGGCGGCCGCCGCCGAGGACCCGGGGGTCGGCACGCTCGTGCTGCGACCGCTCGCGGAGGACGTCCTGCGCGTCGAGGTGGAGCGCGGGCTCGGCGAGACGCTCGATCGGGCCTCGACGGCCCGGCACGCGCGCGAGTCGCCCGACCCCGTCGAGGAGGAGCTCGCGCAAGCGGCGGTCGACCTCGCGTCGGGCGCCGACGTCGACGTGTCCGAGCTGCTCGACGGGCTCGGCGTGCGCTTCGTGCTCGTCGAGCAGGAGCGCGAGGGCGCCGCGGGGCTGCACGACCGCGCGCAGCGCTCGCTCGACGCGCGCGGCGACCTGCAGGCGATCGGCCAGACGCAGGCCGGTCTGCTGTGGCAGCGCATGGAGGCCGCGGCATCGACGCCGTCGCCCGCGCCCGCGTGGGCGGGCTGGCTGCTCGCCGCGCAGCTCACCGCGATCGTCGGCGCGATCGTCGCCGCGCTGCCGTCGCTGCGGCGCGGCGCGCGCGTGCGCACGAAGCGGCTCGAGGGAGCGGAGGCGTGGCAGTGACCGATCGAGACGGCCTCGGAGCGATCGACGACTCGCAGGAGTTCGACGACGACTCTCCCATCCGCGACGACGAGGGGCCCAGGCAGCGCACGCCGTCGGCCGAGGAGCTCGCGGTCGAGGCAGAGGCGCCCGTCGCGGACGGCGACATCGCGACGGACGTCGCGCTGACCGATCGGGAGGCCGCCGCGAACGACGCGGCCGACGGCGCCCGCCGCGTCGAGCGCCGCGACATGCTGCGCTGGGGCGGCAGGGCGGGGGCGGGGCTCGGCGCGGTGCTCCTCATGACCGGCGCCGTGCTCGGGGCGGGCGCGCTGCCCGTCGAGCCGCTCGAGCGCGTCGAGGCGCCCACCACGCAGGTGCTGCCCTCCTCGCCGCTCCAGTCGCGCGTGTGCGCGGGCCCGGCGCTGCGCGTGGGCACGAGCGACGGCAGCGACGCGCTCGCGCTCTCGACGGTCGCCGAGCCGCAGGTCGCGATCGGCAGCCTCGGCGGCGAGATCGCCGAGCAGCGGCTGCCGGTGCCGATGCGCGACGACATCTCGGGCGGCGCCGCGATCGCCCAGCGCGGCGAGGCGACGACGCTCTCGGCCGCGCAGTCGCTCCCCGTCGACGTCGACGACGCGCGCGGGCTCGCGGTGAGCGAGTGCGGCGAGACGCGGCTCGACCAGTGGCTCGTCGGCGGCTCGACGCGCACCGGCCGCCAGTCGACGCTCACGATCGCCAACGCATCCCAGGTGAGCGCGAGCGTCGACGTGACGGTCCACGGGCCCGAGGGTCCCGTCGAGACCGTCGGCTCGACCGGCATCAGCGTGCCGCCCGCCTCGCAGGCCGTGCTCGATCTCGCCGCGATCGCCCCGGGCGTCGACGATGTCGTGGTCCGCGTCGTCTCGACGGGCGCGCCCGTCTCGGCGCACCTCCAGCAGTCGACGACGCGCGGGCTCGAGCGGGGCGGCTTCGAGGTCGTCGACGCGGTCTCGGCGCTCACGACCGCGGTGCTCCCCGGGGTCGTCGTGACGGAGCCCACGGGCATCGAGACGCAGGAGGGCTTCGACGACGCCGCGCCGGCGCTGCGCCTCCTCTCGCTCGAGGGCGGACCCGTGCGGGTCGTGTTCGAGGCGGAGGACGGCTCCGTGATCGAGTCCGAGGGCGACCTCGAGGCCGGGCGCGTCACCGACTTCGAGCTCGAGGAGATCCCGGTCGGCGTCACCACGATCCGCATCTCCGCCGACTCGCCGATCGTGGCCGGCGCTCGCCAGGTCGCGATCGCCGCCGACGGCAACGACTTCGACTGGGTCGCGGGCGGTCAGCCCCGCTCGGGACGCTCGGCGATCGCCGTGCCGCCGGGGCCCGGCGCGACGCTCCACGTCGTGAGCGCCTCGGAGGAGCCGCAGGAGATCACCGTCGACGGCCGAGCCGTCGAGCTGGGTGCGCTCGGCGTGCACCGGCAGCCGGTCGAGGCGGGCTCCGTCGTCGTGGCGGGGGAGTCGCTCGTCGTGGGCGTGGGGTATCGCGACGCGAGCCGCGTCGCCGGGTTCACGGCGAGCCCGCAGGGGCCGACGGCCGGCGGCGTCACCGTCGTGCACTGAGCCCGGTGGGGGTCTCGGTACGCCGGCCCCTGGTCGGCTACTCGACCTTGAGCCCTCCGCGCGCAGCGCGGCTGCGCCGCATCGCGCGCTGCGGGCTCAATGCTGCCGCCAGCGGTCCGGCGCGACCTCCCACGGGTCACGGCCGATGAGCTCCGCCGCCGCGCGGAACACCGCGCCCTCGATCGCGATCTGCCGGTGCCACTCGTCCTCGATGTGCACGCGCGGCAGCCGCTGGAGCGGCAGCCGGTAGACCGTGATCGTCCGTCGCGTCGGGTCGACCGCCCACTCGGGGACCTCGTCGACGCGCTCGGTGAGCGCTCGCGGCGGCATGTCGGCCCACTGGAAGCGCACGTCGCCGAGCTCGGCCGGCCACAGCGACTGCACGTAGTCGGCGGCGTCCGCGGCGATGTCCTCGAAGCGCGTCTCCCGCGACGACAGGAACGGCAGCACCGGCCCCGCGAGCGACGATCGCGCCTCACGACCGTGGCGGGATCCGCGAGAATGCTGGCGCGCGGGCATGCCGCCATCCTACGTCGCCGACCCGCGGCACTACGCTGAGGCGGATGGACGAACGGATGTGCTCCAGGCCCGGCTGCCGCCGGTACGCCGACCGCACCGTCACCGTCGACTACGGCGCGCAGCTGCTCGTCGTCGGCCCGCTCCAGCCCGCGAGCCGCCGCGGCGCGATCGAGGGCAGCTACGACCTGTGCGAGCCGCACGCCGAGCGTGCGACCGGCCCCGCCGGGTGGCAGGTCGCTCGGCACGAGCCGGGCCGCGCGGCCTGGTAGCCCGCACCCACGAACGAAGGAGAACCATGGCGCTGTCCGAGATCGTCAAGGCGTACGACGTGCGCGGCCTCGTCGACGGTCAGCTGACCGAGGACGTCGTGCGCGCCCTCGGCGCCGCCTTCGCCGACGAGGTGGGCACCGACGCGCCCATCGCGATCGGTCACGACATGCGCCCCTCCTCGCCCGCGCTCGCGGCGGCCGCCGCCGACGGCGCCATGGCGCGCGGCGCCGACGTCGTCTCCCTCGGGCTGTGCTCGACCGACGGCTCCTACTTCGCCTCCGGGAGCCTCGACGCGCCCGCGATGATGTTCACGGCATCCCACAACCCCGCCGCCTACAACGGCATCAAGTTCTCGCGCGCCGGGGCGCGCGGTGTGAGCCTCGACACCGGCCTCGCCGCCATCCGCGACCGCGCGCAGCGCTACCTCGAGCACGGCATCCCGACAGTTCCGCGTCGCGGCTCGCGCAGCGAGCGCGACATCCTCGCCGACTACGCCGCGCACCTCCGCTCGCTCGTCGACCTCTCGCGCATCCGGCCGCTCAAGGTCGTGGTGGATGCGGCCAACGGCATGGGCGGCCTCACCGTGCCCGCGGTGCTCGGCGAGGCCGCGGGCCTCGGCGCCCTGCCGGTCGAGGTCGTGCCGATGTACTTCGAGCTCGACGGGACCTTCCCGAACCACGAGGCGAACCCGCTCGACCCGAAGAACCTCGTCGACCTGCAGGCGGCGGTGCGCGAGCACGGCGCCGATCTCGGCCTCGCCTTCGACGGCGACGCCGATCGCTGCTTCGTCATCGACGAGCGCGGGGGAGCGGTCTCGCCGTCCGCCGTGGCCGCGATCGTCGCGGAGCGCGAGATCGCGCGCGTGCGGGCGGAGGGCGAGCAGGATGTCGTCGTCATCCACAACCTCATCACGAGCCGCGTCGTGCCCGAGGTGATCGCCGCCGCGGGCGCGACCCCGGTGCGCACGCGCGTCGGCCACTCCCTCATCAAGGACCGCATGGCCGAGACGGGCGCGGTCTTCGGCGGCGAGCACTCCGCCCACTACTACTTCCGCGACTTCTGGGGCGCCGACAACGGCATGCTCGCGGCGATGCACGTGCTCGCGACGCTCGGGGCGCACCGCGAGCCGATGTCCGAGCTCGCCGCGCGCTACTCGCCCTACGCCGCTTCCGGCGAGATCAACTCGACCGTCGCCGACGTGCCGGCGGCGTACACGCGCATCGTCGAGGCGTTCGCCGGCCGCGGCGATTTCGACGAGCTCGACGGGCTCACCGTCACGGCACCCGACGGCACGTGGTGGTTCTCGGTACGGCCGTCGAACACCGAGCCGCTCCTGCGGCTCAACGCCGAGGCCGAGACCGAGGCCGACATGGTCGCGATCCGCGACGAGGTGCTCGCGCTCATCCGCGCGTGAGTCGGTGCGGGCCGAGCCGCCCGCCGACGGACAGTACGCTGGAGCCCATGAGCAAGCTCCTCGTGACCGGCGGCGCCGGCTTCATCGGCTCGAACTTCGTGCACCACGTCGTCGCCAACAGCGACCACGACGTCGTCGTGCTCGACAAGCTCACCTACGCGGGTGACCGGGCGACCCTCGAGGGGCTGCCTGAGGACCGCGTGCAGCTCGTCGTCGGCGACATCGCCGACCCCGAGGCCGTCGACCCGCTCGTCGCCGAGACCGACGCGGTCGTGCACTTCGCGGCCGAGTCGCACAACGACAACTCGCTCTCCGACCCCTCGCCGTTCGTGCAGACCAACCTGATCGGCACGTTCACGCTCCTGGAGGCCGCCCGCCGGCACAGCACGCGCTTCCACCACATCTCGACCGACGAGGTCTACGGCGACCTCGAGCTCGACGACCCCGCGAAGTTCACGCCCGAGACGCCCTACAACCCGTCGAGCCCCTACTCGTCGACGAAGGCCGGCTCCGACCTGCTCGTGCGCGCGTGGGTGCGCTCGTTCGGCCTCGAGGCGACGATCTCGAACTGCTCCAACAACTACGGCCCGCGCCAGCACGTCGAGAAGTTCATCCCGCGGCAGATCACGAACGTCATCGACGGCGTGCGGCCGCGCCTTTACGGCGCGGGAGAGAACGTGCGCGACTGGATCCACGCCGACGACCACTCGAGCGCGGTGCTGCGCATCCTCGAGCGCGGCCGCATCGGCGAGACCTACCTCATCGGCGCCGACGGCGAGCGCAACAACCTCGAGGTCGTGCAGGCGATCCTCCGCCTCATGGGCCAGGAGGCGGATGCGTTCGACCACGTGAAGGACCGCGCCGGCCACGACCTGCGGTACGCGATCGACGCGACGAAGCTGCGCGAGGAGCTCGGCTGGGAGCCCGCGTACACCGACTTCGAGGCGGGCCTCGCCGCGACGATCGAGTGGTACCGCGAGCACGAGTCGTGGTGGCGCCCGCAGAAGGCGGCCGCCGAGGCGAAGTACGCGGCGGCGGGCCACTGACGATGGCCGACGTCACGACGGGCAAGCAGCTGCGCGTGCGCGAGACGCCGATCCCCGGCTTCCTCGTCATCGAGCTGCCCGTGCACGGCGACAACCGCGGCTGGTTCAAGGAGAACTGGCAGCGCGAGAAGATGCTCGCGCTCGGCCTGCCCGACTTCTCGCCGGTGCAGAACAACATCTCGTTCAACGCATCCGTCGGCACCACTCGAGGCATCCACGCCGAGCCGTGGGACAAGTACATCTCGGTCGCGACCGGCCGCGTGTTCGGCGCGTGGGTCGACCTGCGCGAGGGCGACTCGTTCGGTGCCACCTTCACGATCGAGATCGACCCGTCGATCGCGGTGTTCGTGCCGCGCGGCGTCGGCAACTCCTTCCAGGCGCTCGAGCCGGGCACGGCGTACACCTACCTCGTCAACGAGCACTGGTCTGCCGAAGCGCAGAGCGAGTACACGTTCCTGAACCTCGCCGACCCCACCGCGGCGATCGAGTGGCCGATCCCGCTCGAGCAGGCGGAGCTGAGCGACAAGGACCGCGCGCACCCGCTGCTCGCCGACGTCGAGCCGATGCAGCCGCGGCGCACGCTCGTGCTCGGCGCGAACGGGCAGCTCGGCCGCGCGCTGCGGCAGCAGTGGGCCGGCCGCGCCGACGTCGAGTTCGCCGGTCGCGATCGCGTCGACCTCGCCGACCCCGCGTCGCTCGAGGACGTCCGCTGGTCGCGCTACGACTGCGTCGTCAATGCGGCCGGCTACACGTCGGTCGATGCCGCCGAGACCGACGAGGGCCGTCGCGACGCGTGGCAGGTCAACGCCGCCGGCCCCGCGAGGCTCGCGGCGATCGCGGCCGCGCACCGGCTGCTGCTCGTCCACGTCTCGAGCGACTACGTCTACGCCGACGTCGAGGGTGAGCACGACGAGACCGACGCGATCGCGCCGCTCGGCGTCTACGCCCAGTCGAAGGCCGCGGGCGACCTCGCAGTCGCGACCGCGCCGCGCCACTACCTCGTGCGCACGTCGTGGGTCGTCGGGGACGGCCGCAACTTCGTCACGACGATGGCGTCGCTCGCGGAGCGCGGCGTGGCGCCGAGCGTCGTCGACGACCAGGTCGGTCGGCTGACGTTCGCGAGCGAGCTCGCGCGCGCGATCGACCACCTCATCGCGGAGCGCGCGCCGTACGGGACGTACAACGTCTCGAACGGCGGCGACCCGGTGAGCTGGGCGACGATCGCGCAGCGGGTCTTCGCCCTGCGCGGCGCCGACGCGGCGAGTGTCGCGCCGGTCTCGAGCGACGAGTACGCGGCCGGCAAGCAGGGGCTCGCCGCACGGCCGCGGCACAGCGCGATGCGGCTCGCGAAGCTCGAGTCGACCGGCTTCGAGCCGCGCGACCAGCTGGCGATGCTCGAGGAGTACGTGGCGACGCTGCCGTGAGGCGCGTGGGACGATGGTGAGCATGACCGACACCGCCTCCCGCACCCTCGAGCACCAGGTGCGCGACCTCAGCCTCGCCGAGGCCGGCCGCCACCAGATCCGACTCGCCGAGCACGAGATGCCCGGGCTCATGGAGCTTCGCCGCCGCTATGCCGACGCGCAGCCGCTCGCCGGCCAGCGCATCGCCGGCAGCTTGCACATGACCGTGCAGACGGCGGTGCTCATCGAGACGCTCGTTGCGCTCGGCGCCGACGTGCGCTGGGCGAGCTGCAACATCTTCTCCACCCAGGACGAGGCAGCCGCGGCCATCGTCGTCGGCTCCGGCACCCCCGAGGCGCCCGCTGGCGTGCCGGTGTTCGCCTGGAAGGGCGAGACGCTCGAGGAGTACTGGGACTGCGCCAACCGCATCTTCGACTTCGAGGAAGGGCCGACGCTCATCCTCGATGACGGCGGCGACGCCACGATGCTCGTGCACCGGGGGCGGGATGCCGAGCTCGCGGGGGCTGCGCCCGTCACGCCCGAGGGTGCCTCGGACGAGCTGCGCGTCTTCGACGCGCTCATCGGCCGCACGCTCGCGGAGGATCCTCAGCGCTGGACGCGCATCGCCGAGCAGCTCCAGGGCGTCACGGAGGAGACGACGACTGGCGTGCACCGCCTCGAGCAGCTCTTCGTCGAGGGGCGGCTGCTCTTCCCGGCGATCAACGTCAACGACTCGGTGACGAAGTCGAAGTTCGACAACCGCTACGGCATCCGCCACTCGCTGCCCGATGGCCTCAACCGCGCGACCGACGTGCTCATCGGCGGCAAGACCGCGTTCGTGGTCGGCTACGGCGACGTCGGCAAGGGCGCGGCCGAGGCGCTCCGCGGCCAGGGCGCGCGCGTCATCGTGAGCGAGATCGACCCGATCTGCGCGCTGCAGGCGGCGATGGACGGCTTCCGCGTCGCGCGCGTCGAGGACGCGCTCTCCGAGGCCGACATCTGGATCACGACGACCGGCAACGAGCACGTCATCACGCTCGAGCACCTGCAAGGCATGAAGCACCTCGCGATCGTCGCGAACGTCGGGCACTTCGACAACGAGATCGACATCGCCTCCCTCGAGCGCTCCGGTGCCGAGCGCATCGAGATCAAGCCGCAGGTGCACGAGTGGCGCATGCCCTCGGGTCGATCGATCCTCGTGCTCTCCGAGGGGCGCCTCATGAACCTCGGCAACGCGACCGGCCACCCGTCGTTCGTGATGTCGAACTCGTTCTCGAACCAGGTGCTCGCGCAGATCGAGCTCGCGACGAAGCACTACGAGCTCGGCGTGCACCGCCTGCCGAAGGTGCTCGACGAGGAGGTCGCGCGCCTCCACCTCGAGGCGCTCGGCGCGAAGCTCACCACGCTGCGCCCCGAGCAGGCCGAGTACATCGGCGTGCCGATCGAGGGCCCCTTCAAGCCCGAGCACTACCGCTACTGACGCGGTGGCACGCCGCGGGATGCGCCTCGCTCGGCCCGACCTGGTCGTGCTCGCGGGGCTCCCGGGCGTCGGCAAGAGCGCGGTCGCGAACGCGACGGCCGGGCTGCTGGGCTGCACGCTCGTCTCGGTCGATCCGCTCGAGGCGGCGATGTGGCGAGCGGGCATCTCGCACGACGCGCCCACGGGTCTCGCCGCCTACGTGGTCGCTGAAGCGGTCGCCGAGGGACAGCTGCGCCTCGGCGCTCCGGTCGTCGTCGACGCGGTCAACGACCATCCGGCGGCACGGCAGCAATGGCAGGACCTCGCGACGCGGACGGGCGCGATGCTCACCTTCGTGGAGGTGCGGCTCGCGGACCGCTCGGAGCATCGCCGGCGGCTCGAGGGTCGCGTGCGCGACCTCGATGGATTCCCGGAGCCGAGGTGGTCGGAGGTCGAGTCGCGTCGTGCCGCCTTCGAGTCGTGGACCGAGGATCGTCTGCGCGTCGACGCCTCCGAGCCCGTCGGCCGCGTCGCGCGCCGCATCATCGACGCGCTCACGCCCAGGCAGCCCTAGACCATCGCGTCGCTGAGCACCCGCAGCAGCTCGGCGAGCCGCGCCTGGTCGTCGGCGGGGATCCCGCGCAGCAGCCGGCGCTCGGCGTCGAGCAGGGCGTCGAGGGCGACGTCGACCCGGTCGATGCCCTCGTCGGTGAGCGTCACGAGCCGCACGCGCCGGTCGCTCGCGCTCTCGACGCGCTCGACGAGACCGGATGCGACCAGGTTGTCGATGCGGTTCGTCATCGTGCCGCTCGTCACCATCGTCTGCGCGATGAGGTCCTTGGGGCTCAGCGGGCCGTCGGCGCGGCGGAGCGCCGCGAGCACGTCCCACTCCCACGGCTCGAGGCCCGCGAGCTGGAACGCCTCTGCGCGGATGCGCGCGAGCTGGCGCGAGATGCGCGTCATGCGGCTCAGCACGTCGAGCGGGGTGACGTCCGCATCGGGCCGCACGCGCATCCACTGCTCGATGATGCGATCGACGTCGTCGCCGCGGAGCTCGGTCATGCGGTCAGTCTCGCATGGCCGGGGCGACGAGCTTCGACGCGCTCGTCGCGCGGCGCGCGAGGAGCGGCTCAGCTGGCTCAGGGGCGGTCCGCTGTGGGCTCCGCTCTCGCTCGCTGACGCTCGCGACTGGTGGCGTCGCCGACGAGCCACTGGGTCGTCGGCTCCGCCACCAGGATTCGAACCTGGACAAACGGCTCCAAAGGCCGCTGTGCTGCCGTTACACCATGGCGGATCGCACCGAACAGGCTACCGGCGCTCCGAGCCGTCGCCTCCATCCGCCAGGATGGAGGCATGCCCTCGACCGCTGCCGATGTCGTTGCAGTCGCGGTCACGTTCAAGCCGGACGAGGCCGTGATCAGCGAGGTGCTGGAGCGCGCGGCCCCGCAAGTCGGGAATCTCGTCGTGCTCGACAACGCGACGCCCGCGACGGACGGCGCGCACTGGAGCGAGCGCGTCCGCCTGCCGGACGGCGTCGAGGTCGAGCTGAGGCCGACGAACGCCGGCCTCGGGGCCGCCTACAACCGTGCAGTCGCGATCGCGCGCGGTCGCGGGGCGCAGTTCGTGCTGCTGCTCGACCAGGACTCGCTCCTCGAGCCCGGTTGCGTCGACGCCCTCCTGCGGCACGCCGACCTGCGCGCCGCCCGAGGCCCCGTCGGCGCGGTCGGTCCCACGTTCGTGGATGCGCGAAGCGGCGAGCGAGCGCCCTTCGTGCGCTTCGGGTTCCCGCTCAACTCCAAGTCGCATGCGCCGAGCGGCGGCGACGTCGACGCCGACTTCCTCATCTCCTCCGGCTCGCTCATCCCCCTGAGCGCGCTCGACGCGGCCGGACCGTTCGATGAGGGCCTCTTCATCGACAGCGTCGACATGGAGTGGTGCTTCCGGGCCAGGGCAGCGGGGCTGCAGCTCGTCGGCGTCGCAGACGCCCGCATGCTGCACACGATCGGCGACGAGCTCATCGAGCTGCCCGGCGGCGCGACCATGTTCGTGCACTCGCCGCTGCGGCTGTACATGATGACCCGCAACCGCGTCGCGCTCTGGCGACGCCGCGGGACGCCGCGCGTCTGGACAGCGCAGGACGTGCCCCGGATGGTGCTCAAGCTCGCCCGCATGACCGCGTTCGCGCGGCCCCGCGCCGTGAACGCCCGGGCCATGCTCGCCGGTGCCCGCGACGGATGGCGCGGCATGCAGGGGCCGCCGCCCGGCGCGCGCCACTAGCCTGGGGTGCGACACCACCGCACACGATGGGAGACCGACGTGCCCTCGATCGCCGTCATCGTCCTGGCCGCAGGCGCCGGCACGCGCATGAAGAGCCGCACGCCGAAGCCGCTGCACCCGCTCGCGGGCAAGCCGCTCATCGCCCACGTGCTGAGCGCCGCGGGCGAGCTGCACCCCGACCGCATCGTCGCCGTCGTGCGCCACGAGCGCGACCGCATGGCGGAGGCGGTGCTCGAGTTCGCGCCGCACGTCGTCATCGCCGACCAGGACGAGGTGCCCGGCACGGGCCGTGCCGTCGAGCAGGGCCTCGACGCGCTCGCCGACTTCGACGGGCACGTCGTCGTGCTCTCGGGCGACGTGCCGCTCATCGACGCCGACACGCTCCGCGCCCTCATCGAGCGGCACGAGCGCGAGGGCAACCAACTGACGCTGCTCTCGGCCCACTTGCGCGACCCGAGCGGACTCGGCCGCATCGTCCGCGACGAGGCGGGCGCCTTCGTCCGCATCGTCGAGCAGAAGGACGCGAGCGACGCCGAGCGCGCCATCGACGAGGTGAACGGCGGCATCTACGTCTTCGACGCGACCGCGCTCCGCCAGGCGCTCCGCACGATCGACCGCGCGAACGCGCAGGGCGAGATGTACCTCACCGACGCGGCCGTGCGCATCCAGGCGACCGGCGGCCGCATCCAGGCGGTGCCCGCGCCCGACGAGTGGGCCATCTGGGGCATCAACGACCGCGTGCAGCTCGCCGCCGCCGCGCACGTGCTCAACGACCGCATCATCCGCCGCTGGCAGCGCGAGGGCGTCACGATCGTCGACCCCGCCTCGACCTGGATCGACGTCGACGTCACGCTCGCCGAGGACGTCACGATCCTCCCCGGCACGCAGCTGCACGGCGCGACCGCGATCGCGGCCGGCGCCACGATCGGCCCCGACACGACGCTCGTCGACACCGAGGTCGGCGAGGACGCGGTCGTGAAGCGCACCGACGCGACCCTCTCGGTGATCGGCGCCCGCGCATCCATCGGTCCCTGGGCCTACCTGCGCCCGAACTCGGTCGTGGGCGAGGACGGCAAGATCGGCACCTTCGTCGAGACGAAGAACACGCAGCTCGGCGCGGGCAGCAAGGTGCCGCACCTGTCGTACATCGGCGACGCGACGATCGGCGAGGGCTCGAACATCGGCGCCGGCACGATCACGGCGAACTACGACGGGGTCGAGAAGCACCGCACGACGGTCGGCTCGCACGTGCGCACCGGGAGCGACAACGTCTTCGTCGCCCCCGTGACGATCGGCGACGGCGCCTACACTGGAGCAGGCACGATCGTCCGGAAGGACGTCGAGCCGGGCGCGCTGGCGATCTCGGTCGCACCGCAGCGCACCGTGTCGGGCTGGGTCGAGTCGAATCGGCCGGGTTCGAAGGCAGCCGACGCGGCAGCAGCGGCGGGCACGCAATCACCGAACGCCTAGGAGGCACCCGAGTGGGATCGATCGTCGCGAAGAACCGCAAGCACCTCGTGCTCGCGACCGGCAGGTCGCACCCCGAGCTCGCGCGGGCGGTGGCTGCGGAGATCGGCACCGACCTCATGGAGGTCGACTCCCGCACCTTCGCGAACGGCGAGATCTACGCCCGCTACACGGGCTCGGTGCGCGGCTCCGACGCGTTCATCCTGCAGTCGTACGGCCGCCCGGTGAACGAGTGGCTCATGGAGCAGCTCATCATGGTGGATGCGCTCAAGCGGGCGAGCGCGAAGCGCATCACCGTGGTCATGCCGTACTACCCCTACTCCCGGCAGGACAAGAAGGGCCGCGGCCGCGAGCCGATCTCGGCGCGGCTCATCGCCGACCTCTTCAAGACCGCGGGCGCCGATCGCATCATGTCGATCGACATCCACGCCTCGCAGATCCAGGGCTTCTTCGACGGCCCCTTCGACCACCTGTTCGCGATGCCGGTGCTGCTCAAGCACTTCCAGGACACGATCGCCTCCGACAACCTCACGGTCGTCTCGCCCGACATGGGCCGCGTGCGCGTCGCCGACGTGTGGAGCGACAAGCTCGGCGCGCCGCTCGCGATCATCCACAAGCGCCGCGACCCGCTCGTGCCGAACCAGGTCTCGGTGCACGAGATCGTCGGCACGGTCGAGGGCCGCACGTGCCTGCTCGTCGACGACATGATCGACACCGGCCGCACGATCGTGAAGGCGGCGGAGGCGCTCAAGGCCAACGGGGCGACGAACGTCGTCGTCGCCGCGACGCACGCGATCTTCTCGGAGCCGGCCCCGAGCATCCTGAACTCCGACTTCATCGACGAGGTCGTCGTCACCGACACGCTGCCGCTGCGCGACGACCAGCGCTTCGACAAGCTGCGCGTGCTGTCGATCGCGCCGCTGCTCGCGCGCGCGATCACCGAGGTCTTCGAGGACGGCTCGGTCACGAGCCTGTTCGACGGCGCCGCCTGACGGAGCCGCGCGGGTGACGTGGCACCGCGCCGGAGGCGGCCAGCCGACCGACGACGGGCCCGGCGCCGCGCCGCGCGAGCCGGTCACCCCGAGCCCGATCGGCCCCGCGCGGGCGATCGTGGCCGGCGCCGCGGCCGTCACGCTCGCCGCCGGGGTCGCAGCGGCGATCCTCCTGGTCATCACGATCGTGGTGGCGATCCTCGTCGAGGAGCTCGCGCCCGACCACGGCGTCGACCTCGTGGCCCGCGGCGCGCTCGCGAGCCTCGGCATCCTCGTGCTGATCGGGGTGATCGGCGAGCCGCTCCGACGGGGCGTCGCACGGATGATGCTCGCGCGCGACGCCGCGCGCCTCCCGCGGGGAGCGACGCCGCCGACGGTCGAGCGCACGGGCCTGCACGCCGGTCCGCACGGCACCTTCATGGGCGCCGGGACGGCCGCGATCATCGTCGGGGCCATCCTGCTCCCGATCGGGCTCCTGCTCGCGACCGACGACCGCGAGGCGCTCGCGGCGCGCGTGCTCGTGCCGACCGTCGGAGCGGTGCTGCTCGCCGGCGGCATCGCGCTCGTCAACCTGCACCACCGCACGGGGCCCGCGCGACGGCGATGGTCGGCGCGCTACGAGGCGCTCTCGGCGCGGTGGGGACGCGCGACGCTGCCCGTGCCGCGCGCGCACGAGCAGCGCCGCCACCGCATCCTCAACCTCGCGAGCGGACTGACGGGCGTCGGCGGGATGATCTTCGTCGCTGGCATCCTCATGCGCCAGCCCGGCCGCTGGGCCGATCCGGTCTCGTGGGACGAGCGAGGGGAGCAGGCGATCGACGGGCTCCTGCTCACGGGCGCGACGGTCATGGGTGCCGCCCTTGCCGTCGTGCTGCTCATCCAGGCCGGGCTGCTCGTCTGGACAGGCGTGCGCGACGGCCGCACCGTGCGCGCGCTCGAGCGCGGCGATCGCGTGCGCCTCGAGCACGTCGACGCCGTGCTGCTCGACGCCGCCCCGCTCGAGCGCGTCGCGATGGTGCTCGGGGTCGTCGGCTGGCTCGTCGCGTCCTACGGCTGGGCGCCGACCTTCATCGGGGCGGTCGAGTCAGCCGAGGAGGTCGCCGACATCCAGCAGGTCACCGCGCTCGCCCTCCCGGGGCTCGCGACCGTCGCGGCCGGATGGCTGCTCGGCACGATCGGCGCCGCGCGTCTGCGCGCCCGTCGCGCGCGCATCCAGGCCGTGCTGCTGCGCGACCCGCGACCGTCGGCCCCGCCGCCCGCCGAGCGCACCGACCGAAGCGCGGATGCCGTGCGCGACGTCGCGCTCAACGCCGGCGGCACGATCCTCTGAGGTGCGCCCGGTAGGGTCTGCCGCACGGAGGTCCAGATGGCGACATGGCTCGGTCCCGCGCTCAGGTTCATCGGCGGGAACGCGGTGCGGTACGGCCCGCTCGCGCTCGCGTGGCTGCAGCAGAATCCCGATGTCGCCGACCGCATCCAGGAGCAGGTCGGCAAGCTCCGGCGCTCGGATGCACAGAGCCCCGAGGCGATGCGGAAGACGCTCGAGTCGATGCGCGAGCAGGTGGAGTACTTGCGCGACAGCGCCGACGACGGGCCGGAGCGGATGCGCGCGAAGGCGTGGGCGGCGTCGCTGACGAAGCTCGAGCACGCGGTGAAGATGCTGAGCGGCGGGGCCTCGAAGACCGACCTCAAGCGGCTGCGCGCGAGCATCGACCGGCTCCGCGGCGAGATCCTCGACGCCTTCCTCGCCGAGCAGATCGAGGACGCCGGGGGACCGGCACCGCTCGAGCGGGGCGCTCAGCCCGAGCGCTGACGCGCTGACCCCGCGTAGGCTGGCGGGATGCAGCCGCGCACGTCGATCGCGCTCGAGTGCGCCTACTTCGACGCCGATCGCTGCCGCTCGTGCACGCTGCTGCCGACGCCCTACGAGCGGCAGCTCGCCGACAAGCAGCGCGCGGTCGAGGCGGCGCTCCCGGCGATGGTGTGGGATGCGCCGCACGCCAGTGCCGTCGGCGGGTTCCGGAACAAGGCCAAGATGGCGGTCGCCGGCACCGTCGACGCGCCCACGATCGGCATCCTCGCTGCCGACGGCTCGGGGATCGACCTGCAGGCGTGCCCGCTGCACGAGGCGCCGATCGTCGCCGCGATGCCGGTGCTCGAGCGGCTCGTGCGCGAGGCGCGGCTCACCCCCTACGACGTGCCGAGCCGGCGGGGCGAGCTCAAGCTGCTCATCGTCACGGCCTCGCCCGACGGCGAGCTCGCGGTGCGCCTCGTGCTGCGCTCGACGGAGTCGCTGTCGCGCATCCGGAAGCACCTCGGCGTGCTCGACGCGCTGCCGATCGCGTCGCTCTCGGCCAACCTGCAGCCCGAGCACAAGGCGGTGCTCGAGGGCGAGGAGGAGCTGCTGCTCGCGGGCGAGGGCGTGCTCGTCATGCGCGTCGACGGCATCGGGCTGCGGCTGCGGCCGCGCAGCTTCTTCCAGACGAACACCGCCGTCGCGGCGGGGCTCTACCGGCAGGCGACCGCGTGGCTCGACGAGGCCGACCCCGAGAGCGTGCTCGACCTCTACTGCGGCGTGGGCGGCTTCGCGCTCCACGCCGCGCGCCCCGGCCGTCGGGTCGAGGGCGTCGAGGTGACCGCCGAGGCGATCGACGCGGCGCGCGAGAGCGCGGCCGAGCTCGGGGCGGATGCGTCGTTCTCGGTCGGCGACGCGACCGCGGTCGACCTCGAGGGCGCGAGGGCGCCGGAGCTCGTCGTCGTGAACCCGCCCCGCCGGGGCATCGGCGACCTCGCCGCGCGACTCGACGCATCCGCCGTCGACCGCGTGCTCTACTCGAGCTGCAACCCCGCCTCGCTCGCGCGCGACCTCGCCGCGATGCCGGGCTTCCGGCCGGTGCGCGGCCGCGTGTTCGACATGTTCCCGCACACGGGGCACGCCGAGGTGCTCGTCGAGCTCGAGCGCCGCTGAGCTGCTCGCGGGCGGAGGGCCGTCCCTGTCGATTGGCCATGCTCCGCCATTGCTGACATGGTGGAAGCACTGGCCACGGGCCAGCACCGGCGCTCGAACGCCATGACCGGGTCGCATGCTGCGCATCGCTGATCCGAACGCGGCGCCGGTGGCGCTCCGCGGGAGACGCTCGCGGGATCGAGCCGGGCTCGACGAGAGCCGTGCGCGCGGCATGCCCTTCGGCGTGCCCGCACGGCGGCCTCGAAGCGCTGAACGAGAGGAACCGGATGCCGCCTGCCCAGGAGATCGCCCAGCTGGGGATCGGACTCGTCATCGTGCTGCTGCTCGTCTTCTACGGCGGCACGATGCTGATGTCCCTCAGGATCGGCCGGAGGCGCGAGAACGCCGACGGCTACATGACCGCCGGCAACCGGATCGGGTTCGGCGTCTCCGCCGCGTCGATGACGGCCACCTGGATCTGGGCCTCGTCGATGTACGCCTCCGTGACGGCGGGCTACACCTACGGCGTCTCCGGGCCCATCCACTACGGGCTGTGGGGCGCGCTCATGATCCTGTTCATCTACCCGTTCGGCAAGCGCATCCGGGCTGTCGCGCCGCGCGCGCACACCCTCGCCGAGGTCATGTACGCGCGGCACGGCCGCTCGTCGCAGCTCATGCTCGCCGGCTCGAACGTGCTCGGCTCGCTCATCTCGCTCACCTCCAACTTCATCGCCGGCGGCGCGCTCATCGCGATGCTCTCGCCGCTGAGCTTCGGCACCGGCATCCTCATCGTCGCGGCCGGTGTGCTGCTCTACACGCTGTGGTCCGGCTTCCGCGCCTCGGTGCTGACCGACTTCGCGCAGGTGCTGTGCATGCTGGGCGCCGCGGTCGTGGTCATCCCCGTCATCTTCTTCGCCGCCGGCGGACCGGCGATGTTCGAGGCCGGCGTCGCTGCCGGCTCGGTGACTTCGCAGCAGCAGGACTTCCTGTCGTCGGATGCGTTCCTCAACCAGGGCGCTCCCTACATCGCCGCCGTGCTCGCCTACGCGATCGGCAACCAGACGATCGCCCAGCGCCTCTTCGCGGTGCGCGAGGACCTCATCAAGCCGACCTTCGTCACGGCGACCGTCGGCTACGGGGCGACCGTCATCGGCGTCGGGATGCTCGGCGTCATGGCGCTCTACCTCGGCATCACCCCGCTCGACGGCGACGTCAACAACCTGCTCCCGCAGATGGCGGCGACCTACTTGCCGTGGGCGCTGCTCGCGCTCGCCTTCCTGATGATCATCGGCGCGCTCTCCTCGACCGCCGACTCCGACCTCTCGGCGCTCTCGTCGATCGTGATGGCCGATGTCTACGGGCAGTCGGTCGGCAAGGAGAAGGCCAACCCGAAGACGATGCTGCTGATCGGCCGCATCACGATGGTCGTCGCCACCGGCGCCGCGCTGTACTTCGCGACGAGCCAGCTCAACATCCTCGACCTGCTCGTGTTCGTCGGCGCGCTGTGGGGCTGCCTCGTCTTCCCCGTCATCGCGTCCTTCTACTGGCAGAAGGTCACGAACATGGCCTTCACGGTGTCGGTCATCGCGGCGCTCGTCGTCTTCCTGCCCGTGCGCTTCGAGTGGGTGTCGCTCACCGGCGTCCTCGCGCTGCCGATCGAGCTGCTCGCGACCGTCGGCATCGGCGTGGTGCTCAGCATCATGGCCTTCGGCTTCTTCGGACTGCGGGTCGGGGTGGCGGTCGGCGTCGTCGCGACCCTCGCGGCCGCGCCCTTCACGCTCTTCTTCCTCCGCGACTACACCGTGCTCTCCGCGTCGCTCGTCGCCTACGCCGTCTCCTTCCTCGTCTGCTGGGCGATGTCGGTGCGGTCGAAGCAGCGCTTCGACTTCGCCACCATCCGCCGCGTGACGGGCGACTTCGACACGGCGGAGACGGCGACGGCCGACGCGCCGGCCGAGGTCGTCTCGGACCCCCGACCCGGCGGCGACGCCCCCGCCCACGCCCGCGACTGATCGGAGCACCACATGACCATCGCACTGACCGCCTACGTCCTCGTCTGGCCCGTGATCGTCGCGGGCGTGCTCGCCGTCATCTCGCGCGGCTTCTTCCGCGAGCTGCGCGCGGCCAAGAAGGAGGGCCGCCCGATGATCTGAGGCCCGGCCCGCACGACGCGAGCCGCGGGGCGACCGCCGGCTCGCGTCGCACGGGGCAGGGCGTCACCGACCGTTCACCGCGCAGCGCTACCGTCGCGTCGTGAGCACCCTCGAGCGGCGGATCGGCGTCCCCGGCGCGATCGCGATCGGCCTCGGCTCGATGATCGGCGCCGGGCTCTTCTTCGTCTGGGTGCCGGCCTCGCAGCTCGCGGGGGAGTGGCTGTGGCTCGCGCTGCTGCTCGCGGGCGGGGTGGCGACGCTCAACGCGATGTCGACGGCGCAGCTCGCGATGCGCCACCCCGTCTCCGGCGGCGCCTACGCCTACGGGCGCGCCGAGGTCTCGCGCGCGGTCGGCTTCGCCGCCGGCTGGATGTTCCTCACCGGCAAGACCGCCTCGGCGGGCGCGATCGCGCTCATCGCCGCGCGCCACATCTGGCCCGAGCAGGCGCAGTGGATCGCGGCAGCGCTCATCGCGGCGCTCGCGATCGTGAACATGGCCGGCATCCGCTCGACCGTGCGCGTCACGACCGTCGTCGTCGCGATCGTGCTCGCGCTCGTGGCCGCCGCGCTCGCGTGGTCCGCGCTCGGGCTGCCGACCGCATCCGACGCCGGTCTCGAGACCCTCGCGCCCGTGACCGCCAACCGCGTCGCGGGTGCGCCGGAGGGGCCGCTCGGCGTGCTGACCGCCGCGGGCGTGCTGTTCTTCGCGTTCGCGGGCTACGCGCGCATGGCGACCCTCGGCGAGGAGGTGCGCGATCCCGAGCGCACCCTGCCGCGCGCGATCGGCGCGGGGCTCGCGATCGTGCTCGTGCTCTACGGCCTCGTCGCGTGGGCGACGACGGCGACGCTCGGGGATGCGCTGCCGGCGTCGGCCGCGCCGGTGGCCGACCTCGTCGGCGCGGGATGGCTGCACGCCCTGCTGCTCGGGGCGGCGGCGCTCGCAAGCGTCGGCAGCCTCACCGGCATCCTCGCCGGGCTCTCGCGCACGGGCCTCGCGATGGCGCGCCACCGCGACCTGCCCGGACCGCTGTCGTTCGTGTCGGCGCGCTCGAAGGCGCCGGTCGTCGCCGAGGCCGTCACCGCAGCGGTCGCGATCGCGGGCGTGCTGCTGCTGCCCGTGGCGCAGCTCGTGGCGTTCTCGTCGACGTGCGTGCTGACCTACTACGCGGTCGCGCACCTGAGCGCGATCCGGGGCGCTCGACGGACGACGGATGCGTCCGCGCCGCGGGCGCGCTGGTGGCTGCCGCGCTGGGTGCCGGTCGCGGGCCTCGCGCTGTGCGCGCTGCTCGTCGGCACCCTGCCGTGGCCGGGCGTCGTCGCGGCCGCGGCGTGGCTCGCCCTCGGCCTCGCCGCCCGCGCTCTCCTGCGCCGCTGACTGCTCGCCCCGCCGCCCCGCAGTCGCAGAGTGTCGGGACTCTGCGCTTCCGAGGCTGCGGGCGAGCGGCCGGGCGGGGCGAGCGGGCGTCAGTGCGTGTCGACCGCGGCGATCTCCGAGCGGTCGCCCGACCACTGCGTGTGGAACGTGCCTTCGCGGTCGACGCGGCGGTACGTGTGCGCGCCGAAGAAGTCGCGCTGCCCCTGCACGAGCGCGGCGGGCAGCCGCTCGGCGCGCAGCCCGTCGTAGTAGGCGAGGCTCGACGAGAACGCGGGGGAGGGGATGCCGGCCTGCGCCGCCGCGACGACGACGCGGCGCCACGCCTCCTGCGTGCGCGCGATCGCGTCGCGGAAGTACGGCGCGACGACGAGCGCCGGCAGCGCCGGGTCGGCAGCGTACGCCTCGGTGATGTGGTTGAGGAACTGCGCCCGGATGATGCAGCCGGCGCGCCAGATGCGGGCGACCTCGCCCTTCTGGATGTCCCACCCGTACTGCTCGGCCGCCGCGACGATCTCGTCGAAGCCCTGCGAGTACGCGACGATCTTCGACGCGAACAGGGCCTGGCGCACGTCCTCGACGAACGCATCCGCGTCGTCCACGCGCCACGAGCCCGAGGGTCCCGGAAGGTCGCGCGCCGCCGCCCGCTGGTCGAGCCGCGACGAGAGCGAGCGCGCGAAGACCGCCTCGGCGATGCCCGAGACCGGCACGCCGAGGTCGAGCGCCGTCTGCACCGTCCACGCCCCGGTGCCCTTCGCGCCGGCCGCGTCGAGGATGACGTCGACGAGCGGCTGCCCCGTCGCGGCGTCGACCTGCCGCAGCACCTCGGCGGTGATCTCGATGAGGTACGACTCGAGCTCGCCCCGGTTCCACTCGTCGAAGACGTCGGCGATCTCGGCCGGGCTCTTGCCCGTGCCGCGGCGGATGAGGTCGTAGGCCTCGGCGATGAGCTGCATGTCGGCGTACTCGATGCCGTTGTGCACCATCTTGACGAAGTGGCCCGCGCCGTCGGCGCCGATGTGCGTCACGCACGGCTCGCCGTCGGCGACCGCCGCGATCGAGCGCAGGATCGGGCCGAGCGTCTCGTACGACTCGACCGTGCCGCCGGGCATGAGCGAGGGGCCGTTGAGGGCGCCCTCCTCGCCGCCCGAGATGCCGCAGCCGACGAAGTGGATGCCCGTCTCGCGCACCGCGGCCTCGCGCCGGATGGTGTCGGTGAACAGCGCGTTGCCGCCGTCGACGATGATGTCGCCCGGCTCGAAGACGCGCACGAGCTCGTCGATGACCGCGTCGGTCGGGCGGCCCGCCTTCACCATCACGATCGCGGTGCGCGGCCGCTGCAGCGAGGCGGCGAGCTCCTCCATCGTCGCCGCCTTCACGAAGCCCGCCTCGGGGTGCGCGGCGATGAGGTCGTCGGTCTTCGACGTCGTGCGGTTGTACACCGCGACGGTGTTGCCCTCGCGCGAGGCGAGGTTGCGGGCGAGGTTCGAGCCCATCACGGCGAGGCCGACGACGGCGATGTTGGCGGTGGTCACAGGGGGTCCTCCTGGAGGCTCGGGGATACCGCCAGGCTACCGAGGGGCGGATGCGCGGGGCACGCGAGCCGCGGAGCGCGCCCGGGCCGGCCGCGGCGAGCCCGGGCGGGCTCCCAGCAGGCGGGGCTACCGTGCCGCGCATGCAGATCGGGTACAAGCTCTTCGCCGAGGACGTCGCCCCGAAGGAGCTCATCCGCCGTGCGGTCGAGGCCGAGCGGGCGGGCTTCGACTTCGTCGAGATCAGCGACCACTTCCACCCCTGGCTCCCGGAGCACGAGCACTCGTCGTTCGCGTGGGCGATCCTCTCGGCGATCGCGGCGAAGACCGAGTCGCTGCGGCTCGCGACGGGCGTCACGTGCCCGTCGATCCGCTACCACCCGGCGATCATCGCGCAGGCGGCGGCGACGCTGCAGATCATCTCCGACGGCCGATTCACGCTCGGCATCGGCGCGGGCGAGCGGCTGAGCGAGCGCATCGTCGGCGAGGGCTGGCCCGAGGTCGGCGACCGCCACCGGCGGCTCCGCGAAGCGCTCGAGATCATCCGGATGCTGTGGTCGGGCGGGGTGCACTCGTACCGCGGCGAGTTCCTGCGGCTGACGGACGCGCGGGTCTACGACCTGCCCGAGGTGCTGCCCGAGATCGTCGTCGCGGCGGGCGGGCCGCAAGCGGCCGAGCTCGCGGCCGAGCTCGGCGACGGCATCTTCTCGACCGATCCGGATGCGTCCCTCGTCGAGGCGTGGACGGCCGCGGGCGGCGACGGCCCCCGGTACGCCGAGGCGCCGACCGCGTTCGCGCCCGACGTCCGCTCGGGCGCCGAGTCGGCGCACCGGGCCTTCCGCTTCGGCCCCCTCGGCTGGAAGGTGCTCGCCGAGCTGCCCGACCCGGCCGCCTTCGACGAAGCGACCGCGGCGATCGACGTCGACGCGATGGAGGAGGCCTTCGCGTGCGGGCCCGACGTCGAGCGGCACCTCGAGGTGATCGAGCCGTACCGCGAGGCGGGATTCGACCACATCGCCCTCATGGACGGTGGACCCGACCCCGACGCCTTCTTCGCGTTCTTCGCCGACGAGCTCGGGCCGCGCCTGCGGGCGTGATCGGCGAGCGCGGCGACGCGACTCAGCGCGCGGCGATCGCCCGGCGCGTGACCGACATGTCGCGGTCGCCGTACCCGCGCTCGACGATCTCGTCGAAGAAGGCGCGGAGCGCCGGCAGCAGCGCGGGGTCCGTGCCGGTCGCCTCGGCGACGTCGGCGGCGAAGCCGAGGTCCTTCACGAGGTAGCGCGCGATGCCCGACGGCGAGTCGTCGCCGCGCACGAGCCGGTCGCGTCGGCTCTCGAGCAGGTTCGAGCCCGCGTAGCCGCCGCCGAGGAGCGTCCAGAGCGCCTCGAGGTCGAGGCCGGAGCGCTCGGCGAGCACGGTCGCCTCGCCGAGCGCGCTGATCGTCGCGGCGACGACGAGCTGGTTGCACGCCTTCGCGACCTCGCCCGCGCCGAGCGGGCCGAGGTGCACCGCGCGCCCGCACGGCGCGAGCATCGCCGCGGCGCGGGCTGCGTCGGCTGGGTCGCCGCCGAGCATGATCGAGAGGGAGCCGGCCTCCGCGCCGTCGACGCCGCCCGAGACGGGGGAGTCGACGACCCGCGCCCTGCCGCCCGTGGCGTCGGCGAGCCGAGCCGCGAGCTCGCGCACGCCCGTGGGCGACGAGGTCGAGCCGATGAGCACGAGCAGCTCACGCTCGCCACCGAGTCCCGCGAGCAGCCCGTCGGGCCCCTCGAGGGCCGCCTCGAGCTCGGGCAGGTCGGGAAGCATCGACAGCACCGTCGCGGCGCGCTCCGCGAGCTCGCGCGGCGTGGCGGCCCACGTGGCGCCCGCCTCGACGAGCGCGGGCCGCGCCGATCGGCTCGAGATGACCGTCGAGCGGCCGGCGGCGAGCAGCCGGCGCACCATGGGCTCGCCCATCGCGCCGGTGCCGATGACGCCGAGGGTCTCGTCGCGCGAGGCGCGGGTCGATGCCGTGTCCATGCGTCGAGGCTACGGCCGCCCTCCGCGTCGACCAGCATGCCGAACGATGTCCACTCCGCTGGCGGGGGCCGTAGGGTGGCGGCGACGACTCGACCGCGAAGGAGCGGAAGCCATGCCCCAGCCCGACGGCCCGACCGAGCGCGACCCGGCACCCGCGGTCTCGCGCGCCCTGCGCATCCTGACCGCCCTCGCCGATGCGGACGGCGCGCCCATGACGCTCAGCGACATCGCGCGCGCGCTCGGGCTCGCGAAGTCGTCGACCGCCAACCTGTGCGCGGCGCTCGAGGACGGGCGCATGCTCGAGCGCGAGGCCGGGGGCTACCGGCTCGGGCGCCGCACGGCGGAGCTCGGCGGCGCGTTCGCGCAGCAGTTCAACCAGGTGCGCGAGTTCTACCGCGTCGTGGCCGCCTCGCCCGTGCTGCAGCGCGAGGTCGTGCAGATCGCGATGCTCGACGGCACCGACGCGCTCTACCTCGCGCGCCACGAGGGCCGCTCGCCCTACCGGCTCGGCACCCCGCTCGGCTCGAAGCTGCCGGCGGCGCTCAGCGCGACCGGCGTGGCGCTCCTCGCCGAGCTCGACGACGACGCGGTGCGCGCGCTGCTCGCGCCGACGGAACCGTTCCCGCGGCTGACGCCCGGCAGCATCACGACGGTCGACGAGCTGCTGCCGCAGCTGCTCGAGGTGCGCGAGCGCGGCTACGCGGTCGACCGCGGCGGCTCCTTCGGCGGCATCACGGGCGTCGCCGTCGCGCTCGAGCCGTGGGCGCCGGCGGATCCGCCGCTCGCGATGGGCGCCGCGCTCCCGGCCGAGCTCGCCGACGAGCAGCGCATCGCCGAGGTCGGGGCGGGGCTCCTCGCCGCCGTCGCCGTGCTCACCAACCCGCTGCGCGGTCCGCGCTCCTGACGCACCCTCGCTACTGTTCACAGTATTGAACAGCGTTCACTCCGCTGGTACAGTCGGCGGCAGCAACGACGCGATCGCACGACTGTCGAAGGAGATGGACCGTGTCCGACACCACCGCGCAGCACCCCGCGCACACCGACGACCCCGAGTACGCGGCGAACCTCCGCCGCGCGACGCTCGCCTCGAGCGTCGGGAGCGCGCTCGAGTACTTCGACTTCGCGCTCTACGGCCTCTTCTCGGCCCTCATCTTCGGCCAGCTGTTCTTCTCGAACCTGCCGCCGGAGTTCGCGGTCGTCGCCTCGCTCGCCTCCTTCGGCGTCGGCTTCCTCGCCCGCCCGCTCGGCGGGCTCTTCTTCGGCACGCTCGGCGACCGGCTCGGGCGCAAGTGGGTGCTCGTCGTCACGATCGGGCTCATGGGCGGCGCGACGACGCTCATCGGCGCGCTCCCGACCTACGACCAGATCGGCATCTGGGCGCCCATCCTGCTGACCGTCCTGCGGCTCGCGCAGGGCTTCGGCGCGGGCGCCGAGCAAGCGGGTGCGACGGTGCTCATGGCCGAGTACGCGCCGGTCAAGCGGCGCGGCTTCTTCTCCGCCCTGCCGTTCATCGGCATCCAGCTCGGCACGCTCCTCGCGGGCCTCGTGTTCTCGCTCATGTCGCTCCTGCCGGATGAGGTCTTCTTCGGCTGGGCCTGGCGCATCCCGTTCCTCGCGTCGTTCCTGCTCATCCTCGTCGCGCTCTTCATCCGCCTGCGGCTGCGCGAGACGCCGACGTTCGTCGAGCTCGAGAAGCACGACCAGATCTCGCAGCGCCCGATCCGCGAGATCTTCACGAAGGGCCTTCCCGGGGTCACCGTCGGCGTCGGGCTGCGGATGGCCGAGAACGGCGGCTCCTACATGTTCCAGACGCTCGCGCTCGCGTTCGTCGCGGGCAACTTCCTCGCGAGCCCCGTCGACCGCGGCATCGCGGCGTGGGGCGTCACGATCGGCGCGCTCATCGCGATCTTCGTGCTCCCGCTCACCGGGCACCTCTCCGACCGCTTCGGCCGCCGCATCGTGTACCGCACCGGCGCCGTGCTCATGCTCGTCTACGCCTTCCCCGCGTGGTGGCTGCTCTCGCTCGGCGACCCGGTGACCGTCGTGGCCGTCATCGCGCTCGGCGTCGGCATCGCCGTCAACACGATGCTCGGGCCGCAGTGCGCGATGCTGCCCGAGCTGTTCGGCAACCGCCACCGCTACCTCGGCGTCGCGATGGCGCGCGAGATCTCGGCGGTGCTCGCCGGCGGCCTCGCGGGCGTGCTCGGCGCCTACCTGCTCGCGGTCTCCGACGGCGACTGGCTGCTGCCGGCCATCTACATGGCCACGCTCGCCCTCATCACGACCGCCTCGACGTTCCTCGTGCCCGAGACGCGCGCCCGCGACCTGCTGCGGCTCGACGACGCCGTGCGGGTCTCGCGCGACGAGTCCCGCAGCGACGCCGAGATCGAGGCAGAGCTGCAGCGGGCCTGATGCGCATCGCGAGGATCGCCGCCGGCGGCGCCGTGCTCCACGCGCGCACCGTCGGCGGCGCGGCCGAGGTCGGCGCCTGGGTGCCGATCGAGGATCCCTACGCGGCGTTCGCCGATGGCCGGCCGGCGGCCGACATCGGCGAGCCGATCCCCGGCGCCGAGGCGCGGCTGCTGCCGCCGGCCGCGCCGACGGTGCTCGTCGGCATCGCCCAGAACCGCGGGGCGTCGGAGCGCCCGCTGCCCGTGCAGGCGTGGCTCAAGAGCCCGCGCTCCGTCGTCGCGCACGGCGAGCCCGTGCGCGCGCGGCGCGATGCGGGTCGGCTCGTCGTCGAGGCCGAGATCGCGATCGTCATCGGCCGCGACACGGGCGATCCCACCGCGCCCCTGCTCCACGAGCGGAACGCGCACGAGTTCGTGCTCGGGGTGACCGCCGTCGACGACATCTCGTACCCCGACCGCGCCGAGCTCGACGAGCGCAACTTCGAGTCGAAGGGCGGCGACGGGTCGACCCCGCTCGGCCCCTGGATCGACACCGACGCCTCCATCGACGACCTCGCGCTCGCCCTCGAGCTCGACGGCGAGCGCGTGCGCGACTCGAGCGCGAGCGCGATGCCCGTGCCGGTGCGCGAGTCGCTCGCCTACGTCGCGCGCTGGGTGCGGCTCGGACCGGGCGACGTCGTGATGGCCGGCGCCCCGCTCTCCAACCACGAGGCCCGGCCCGGCCAGACCGCTGCCGTCGTCGTCGGCGACATGCGGCTCGAGACGCCCCTGCGCTGAGCCCGCGCCATCACTAGCCTGAACCGAGAAGGAGTCGCCATGCCCGAGCCCACCCTGAAGGTCGCCGTCGCGGTCAGCCTCGACGACGCATCCGCCGATCGCATCCGCGAGCTCGAGCCCCGCGTCGAGCTGCTGCGCGACGCAGGGCTCACGCGGCCGTGGCGCTGGCAGGGCGACTGGGAGGGCGACCCCGACTGGGAGCGCAGCCCCGAGCAGCAGTCGCGCTTCGAGGCGATGCTCGACCAGGCGGATGCGCTCTTCGGCATCCCGGACGTCTCGCCCGCCGCGCTCGCCCGCACCGTGCGCGCGAACGAGCGGCTGCGCTGGGTGCACACGACCGCCGCGGGCGGCGGCGGGCAGGTGCGGGCCGCGCAGCTCACCGAGGCGGAGCTCGACCGCGTCGTCGTCACGACGAGTGCCGGCATGCACGCCTCGACGCTCGCCGAGTGGGCGCTCTTCGGCGTGCTCGCGGGCGCGAAGGGGCTGCGGCGGCTCGAGGCCGACCAGGCGTCGCGCACGTGGGGCGACGGCCGGCGCCTCATGCGGCACGTGAGCGAGATGACCGTGCTCGTCGTCGGCCTCGGCGGCATCGGCAAGGTCGTCGCGGAGCGCTTCGCCGCGCTCGGCGCGACCGTGTGGGGCACGACCCGCTCGGGCGAGCCCGTGCCGCACGTCGACCGGCTCGTGCCGATCGACGAGCTCGCCGACGCCGCCGCGCACGCCGACGCGATCGTGTCGACGCTGCCCGGCACCGAGCGCACGACGGGACTGCTCGGCGACGACGTCTTCGGCGCCCTCCGCGACGACACCGTCTTCGTCAACGTCGGCCGCGGCACGGTCGTCGACGAGGACGCGCTGCTCGACGCCCTCGACGGCGGCCGCGTCGGCTTCGCGGCCCTCGACGTCACCGCGGTCGAGCCGCTCCCGACCGAGTCGCGGCTGTGGGAGCACCCGGGCGTGCTGCTGAGCCCCCACACCGCGGCGCTCTCGGTGCAGGAGCCGCGCCGGATCGCCGAGCTCTTCGCCCGCAACGCGACGCGGCTGCTCGACGGCGAGCCGCTCGAGAACGTCATGAGCACGAGGGAGTTCTACTGATGGACGCGCCGCGCGGCACCGCGCTGTTCGACCTCTCGGGCCGCACCGCGCTCGTGACCGGCTCGAGCCAGGGGATCGGCCGAGCGCTCGCGCAGGGCCTCGCCGAGGCCGGCGCGACGGTCGTCGTGCACGGCCGCGACGCGGCGAAGGCCGAGCGAGCGGCTGCCGAGATCGCCGAGTCGACCGGTCGCGAGACGCACCTCGCGCTCTTCGAAGTGACGGATGCGTCGGCGGTCGACGCCGGGATCGCCGACGTCGAGGCGCGCCTCGGCACCCCCGACATCCTCGTGAACAACGCCGGCATCCAGCGCCGCAACCCGATCGCCGACTTCACCGACGAGGACTGGCACGACCTCGTGGCGACGAACCTCACGAGCGCGTTCCTGCTCTCGCGCCGCGTCGCGCGCGGCATGATCGCGCGCGGCTCGGGCCGCATCGTCTCGATCGGCAGCGTGCAGTCGCAGCTCGCGCGCCCGTCGATCGCGCCCTACAGCGCGACGAAGGGCGCGATCGTCATGCTGACGAAGGGGCTCTGCGCCGACCTCGCGCCGCACGGCATCAGCGTCAACGCGCTCGCTCCCGGCTACTTCGCGACCGAGCTCACGCAGCCGCTCGTCGACGACCCTGCGTTCTCGGCGTGGGTCGCTGGGCGCACGCCGGCAGGCCGCTGGGGCAGGGTCGACGACCTCGTCGGCACGCTCGTGTTCCTCTCGAGCGACGCGAGCGCCTTCGTGCACGGGCAGACGATCTTCGTCGACGGCGGCATGACCGCCGTCGTGTGACGACCGGGGGAGGAGCGGACGGATGAGCGACGACCGGATGGCGGACAACCTCGGCCTCGTGGCCCACGCGAAGGAGGACGTGCGCGTCGAGGCGCTGCCCGAGCCGGTGCCAGCGGCCGACGAGGCGGTCGTCGAGATCGCCTTCGGCGGCATCTGCGGCTCCGACCTCCACTACTGGCTGCACGGCGCCGCGGGGCAGTCGATCCTGCGCGAGCCGATGCTGCTCGGCCACGAGATCGTCGGCACGGTGCTCGAGCCGGCCGCCGACGGCACCGGCCCCGCGGCGGGCACGCGCGTGGCGGTGCACCCCGCGACGCCGATCGACGACGGCTCCGCGCCCTTCCCCGCCGATCGGCCCAACCTGAGCCCTGCGGGCACGTACCTCGGCTCGGCCGCGCGCATGCCCCACACCGCGGGCGCGTTCGCGCGCCGGGTCGCGCTGCCCGCGCGCATGCTCCGGCCGCTCCCGGCGGGCCTCGACCTCCGGCTCGCATCGCTCGCGGAGCCCGCGGCCGTCGCGTGGCACGGCGTCGGCCAGGCGGGCGACGTCGAGGGCCAGCGCGTGCTCGTGATCGGCACGGGCCCGATCGGCGCGCTCGCGATCGCGGTCGCGCGGCACCACGGCGCGGCCGAGGTCGTCGCGACCGACCTGCACGAGCACCCGCGCGCCCTCGCCGAGCGGCTCGGCGCGCGCGCGATGGACGCGCGCGACGCCGAGGGCATCGCCGCGCTCCACGCCGACGTCGTGATCGAGTCGTCCGGCACGGTGCCGGGGCTCGCCGCCGCGATCAGCGGCGCCCGCCGCGGCGGCACGGTCGTCATGCTCGGGCTCCAGCGGGCCGGCGAGATCGCCGTGCCGATGGCGAGCGCCATCACGCGCGAGCTCACGCTCGTCGGCTCGTTCCGCTTCAACGACGAGATCGACGACGTGCTCGAGGCGCTCGCCGACGGCTCGCTCGACGCGGCGCCCGTCATCAGCCACGAGCTGCCGATCGAGCGCGGCCTCGACGCGCTCGAGCTCGCCCGCGACGCATCCGTATCCTCGAAGGTGCTGCTGACGTTCGGCGAGCACGAGGGAGTGGATGCATGAGCGAGACGCGATACCCGTCCATGATCATCATGGGCGTGCAGGGCTCCGGCAAGACGACGATCGGGCGGGCGCTCGCCGACCGGCTCAACATCCAGTTCATCGACGGCGACGACCTGCACCCCGCGGCCAACAAGCAGAAGATGGCCGGCGGCACGCCGCTCACCGACGAGGACCGCGTGCCGTGGCTCAAGGCGATCGGCCACGCGATCGCGACGGGCCGCGCCGAGGGGCGCATCACGATCGTCGCGTGCTCGGCGCTCAAGCGCTGGTACCGCGAGCTGCTGCGCGCGAGCGATCCGCAGCTCGTCTTCGTGCACCTCGTGGGCGAGAAGGGCCTGCTCGCCGACCGCATCGCGCACCGCGACCACGAGTACATGCCCTCGACGCTGCTCGACAGCCAGATCGAGACGCTCGAGCCGCTCGCCGAGTGGGAGCACGGCATCGCGATCTCCGTCGACCAGACCCCCGCGGCGATCGTCGAGGAGGTCACCCGCATCCTCATCGGCCGCGCGGCAGGCCGCACGGTCGAGCCCGGCCCAGAGACCACCATCACCGGCACGATCCCCCTGCCCGGGCGCTGACCGGCCCCGGCCTACCGCCCGCGCACCGCGGCAGCGAACGAAGGAGACGCACGATGGACGACCTCGTCCTCAACTGGGACCTCGGCACGGGAGGACTGCTGCTGCTCGCAGCCGGCTCCATCGCGCTGCTGCTCGTCCTGATCATGGCGTTCAAGATCCACGCCTTCCTCGCCCTCATGATCACGAGCCTGCTGACGGCGTTCGCGGCGGGCATCCCGTTCGACCAGCTGCTGCCCGCGCTGCGCTTCGGCTTCGATCCGACGCTCGGCAGCGTCATGCTGCTCGTCGCCCTCGGCGCGATGCTCGGCCGCATGATCGAGACGTCGGGCGGCGCGAGGGTGCTCACCGACAAGCTCATCGGCTGGTTCGGCGAGCAGCGCGCGGCGATGGCCGTCGGCGTCGCGAGCCTGCTCATGGGCTTCCCGATCTTCTTCGACGCGGGCCTCGTCGTGATGATGCCGATCATCTACGCGGTCGCGCGCCGCCTGGGCGGCTCGCTCCTGACCGTCGCGTTCCCCGCGGCGCTCGCCTTCAGCTCCATGCACATCTTCGTGCCGCCGCACCCGGGCCCCGTGTCGGCATCCGCGATCCTCGGCGCCGACGTCGGCCTCGTGCTCATCCTCGGCCTCGTCGTCGCGATCCCCGTCTGGTACCTCGTCGGCGTGCTCTTCGGCGGCTGGGTCGGCCGCCGCTACGACGTGGGCGTGCCGGCGATCCTCGACGGCACGCAGGAGGAGCACGAGGCGATGGAGTCGAACCCCTCGTTCGGCAAGATCGTCTTCCTGCTCGTGCTGCCGCTCATCCTGATCCTGCTCAACACGGGCCTCAACATGTTCGCCTCGACGACCGACGACGCGGATGCGTTCAAGGCCGAGCCGGTCGTCGCGCTGCTGCGCACCCTCGGCGAGACGCCCGTCGCGCTGCTCATCACCGTGCTCGTCTCGATGTGGCTGCTCGGCTGGGGGATGGGCAAGGCCGGCTCGCTCATCGAGAAGGTCGCCGACAGCGCCCTCGGGCCGATCGCCTCGGTCGTGCTCGTCACGGGCGCGGGCGGCATGTTCGGCGGCGTGCTGCGCGTCACGGGCATCGGCGACGCGATCGCCGAGTCGCTCAACTCGATCGGCATGCCGGTCATCGTCGCGGCCTTCCTCATCTCGCTCATCGTGCGCATCGCGCAGGGCTCGGCGACCGTCGCCCTCACGACCGCGGCGTCGCTCATGGCGGGCGTCGTCGTCGACGGCGGCTTCAATCCCGTCGAGGTCGCGGCGATCGTGCTCGCGACCGCGGCCGGCTCGGTCGGCTTCAGCCACGTGAACGACTCGGGCTTCTGGCTCGTGAGCAAGTTCTTCGGCCTCGACGTCAAGACGACGCTGAAGACCTGGACCGTCGCCCAGGGCCTCATGGCGATCGTCGGCTTCGTGCTGAGCTACGCGATCTACCTCATCGCGGGCGCGTTCGGCTGATCCGCGAGCCCGGGTGCCGGCCCGCGCGGCCGGCACCCGGGCGATGCGGTAGGCTCGGGGGCTGAACTTCGGCGAGGGATGCGGACGCATCCGTGATCGACGCGGTGGCAGCAGCAGGCACAGTCCTCACGCTTGGCGCGTTCGAGTCGACCTACGACGGGCTGCGGCCCACCAAGGAGCACTTCCATGAGCGACGACAACAAGCTCGAGACCGAGCCCCGCACCTCCTTCGGCAAGGGCGCGGCGCGCAAGATCCGCGCCGCCGGCAAGGTGCCCGCGGTCCTCTACGGCCACGGCACCGAGCCCAAGCACCTCACGCTCGACGCGCACCAGGTCTTCCTGCTCGTGCGCCGCTCGAACGCCATCCTCGACCTGCAGATCGAGGGCCAGTCGCAGCTCGCGCTCGTGAAGGACGTGCAGCGCAACCCCGTCATGCAGGGCATCCAGTCGATCGAGCACCTCGACCTCCTCATCGTCCAGCGCGGCGAGAAGGTCATCGTCGACGTGCCTGTGCACCTCGAGGGCGAGTCGGCCCCCGGCACGATCAACAACCTCGAGGAGACCGCGATCTCGATCGAGGTCGACGCGCTCAGCATCCCCGACTCGATCGTCGTCTCGATCGAGGGCCTCGAGGAGGGCGCGCACGTGCTCGCCGGCGACATCCAGCTGCCCGCGGGCGCGACGCTCGTCACCGAGCCCGACACGCTCGTCGTCGGCATCATGGTGCCGGCCGCCCCGGCGCTCGACGACGAGGCGCCCGAGGGCGACGTCGTGCCGAGCGGCGAGGCCTCGCAGCAGACCGACGCCGAGTAGTCCACCGAGGCTCCGCGCTCGATGGCGCAGTCGTGGCTCGTGGTCGGGCTCGGGAACCCCGGGCCCGACTACGCGCGCACGCGCCACAACATCGGCCAGATGGCGCTCGCCGAGGTCGAGCGGCGAGCGGGCGCGACGCCCAAGCGGCACGGCCGCGCCGCCGCGCTCGTCGCCGAGTCGCGCATCGTGGGCGGGCCGAAGGTCGTCACGGCCTTCCCGACGACCTTCATGAACCGCTCGGGCGGCCCCGTCGCGCAGCTCATGGACTGGTACGGCATCGAGCCCGAGCACGTCATCGTGCTGCACGACGAGCTCGACCTCCCGCTCGGCGAGATCCGGCTCAAGCAGGGCGGCGGCCACGGCGGCCACAACGGCATGCGCGACATCATCGCCGCGCGCGGCGGCGACGTGCTGCGCGTGCGGCTCGGCATCGGCCGGCCGCCCGGGCGCCAGGATCCGGCCGACTTCGTGCTCAAGCCCTTCGCGAAGGCCGAGCAGGCCGAGGCCGAGCTGCTCGTCCAGCTCGGCGCCGACGCGGTCGAGCGCATCATCGCCGAGGGCTTCCTCGCGGCGCAGCAGCGCATTCACGCTCGCGGGAGCTGAGAGCGAAGGCCCTTTCGGGCCTTCGCCGCGACGCCAGCGCCGAGGCCCGTCTCGGGCCTCGGTCATCCGTCCCGACCCCGCAGGCACCGCCGCTAGCATGGGATGCCGATCGGAAGGAATCCCGCCAGTGCGCCGAACCGCCATGCTCGCGACCATCGTCGTCGCGGCGACCGTCGCGCTCGCCGGCTGCTCGAGCGGCGGCGGCGACGAGGAGCAGGTGCAGGGCCCGCACGGCTACACGCTCTCCGCCCGCAGCCCCGAGGGCTCGCTGCTGTGGTGGGACCGCTCGCCCGAGTCGGGACTCACCGACCTCATCCTCGAGGACCCCGACGGCCGCTTCCTCGCCTCGTGCCTCGGCGCGGGGCCGCTGCTGTGCGTCGCGGGTCCGGACGCGGCGAAGGGCGTGCTCGTCATCGCCCCCGCGGGCGCGGAGCGCGCCGTCATGACCTGGTACGGCCAGGAGATCGAGCTCACGCGCGGCGAGAACGTGCCCGACGACGCGCCGCCCGTCTTCGTCGGCGTCATGCCGCCCGCGCAGGCGGAGGGCGGCTACTCCCTGCAGGTCCTCGACGGCGCGGGCACCGTCGTCATGAGCCAGTGACAGCGGGCCAGTGAGCCTCGAGCCCCTCCTCGAGCTGCTCGAGCGCGGCGCGCTCGCCCCGGTCGTCGAGGCTCGGCGCGGCGGCGCGCTCAGCGGCATCGAGCCGATGCGCGCGCCGGTCGTCGCCTCGCTCGCGATCGCCTCCTCCCGCCCGCTGCTCGTCATCACAGCGACCCGCCGCGAGGCCGACGCGGTGCGCGACGACCTCGAGGCCTGGCTGCCGAGCGCGCAGGTGCTGACGCTCCCGGCATGGGAGACGCTGCCGCACGAGCGCTTGAGCCCCTCGGCCGAGACGGTCGGCCAGCGCGGCGCGGCGCTCCGGGCGGTCGCCGAGCGCGACCCCGCGACGCCGACGGTCGTCATCGCGTCCGTGCGCGCCGCGCTGCAGCCGGTCGCCGACAACCTGCTCGACATCGAGCCGGTCGAGCTCGTGGCGGGTGCGCGCGGCGTCGACCTCGCCGAGCTCTCGCGCCGGCTCGTCGACCTCGCCTACCTGCGCGTCGACATGGTCACCCGCCGCGGCGAGTTCGCGGTGCGCGGCGGCATCGTCGACGTCTTCAGCCCCGCCGCCGACCACCCGGTGCGCATCGAGCTCTTCGGCGACGAGGTCGAGCAGATGCGCTGGTTCCACGTCGCCGACCAGCGCAGCGACCCGACGCCGCTCGAGCGCGTCGTGCTGCCGCCGAGCCGCGAGCTGCTGCTGACGGATGCGGTGCGCGCGCGGGCGCGCGAGCTCGCGCCCGAGTTCCCCGGCATCCAGCAGATGCTCGAGAAGATCGCCGAGGGCATCCCCGTCGAGGGCATGGAGTCGCTCGCGCCCGCGCTCCTGCCCCGGCTCGTGCCCGTCACCCACTACCTGCCCGACGCGGGCGTCGTCGTGCTCGGGCCCGAGCGCATCCGGGATCGCGTCGCGAGCCTCAACGAGACCAACCAGGAGTTCCTGCAGGCCGCGTGGAGCGCGGCGACCGCCGGCGGCGACGCCCCGGTCGACCTCAGCAGCGGCTTCCTGAGCCTCGACGAGCTGCACGACGCGGTCGACGGCCCGTGGTGGACGCTCTCGACCCTGCAGGCCGACGAGTCGGTCGACGCGATCGACGCGCACGCCGTGCCGAGCTTCGCCGGGCGTGCCGACGGCGCCGTCGAGCACCTCCGGGAGCGCTCGCGCGAGGGCTGGCGCGTCGTCGTCACCGCGGCGGGCCACGGCATGGTCGAGCGCGCGGTGCAGGTGCTCGGCGAGCACGGCGTCGCCGCGCGCGAGGTCGAGGCGCTGCCCGCCGAGCTCGAGCCGGGCATCGTGCACGTCACGCGCGCCGCGATCGAGCACGGCTTCTCGCTGCCCGAGGAGCGCGTCGAGCTCGTGAGCGAGGCCGAGTTCTTCGGCCGCGCCGTCGGCGTCGACAGCCGCCAGCCGCACAAGCTCGCCGGCCGCCGGCGCTCGGTCGTCGACCCGCTGCAGCTCAAGGCGGGCGACTACGTCGTGCACGAGACGCACGGCGTCGGGCGCTTCGTCGAGCTCACCCAGCGCACGGTCTCGAGCGGCGGGCGGAACCCCGTGAAGACGACGCGCGAGTACCTCGTGATCGAGTACGCGCCCTCGAAGCGCGGCCAGCCGGGCGACCGGCTGTCGGTGCCGACCGACCAGCTCGACCAGCTCAACCGCTACGTCGGCGGCGAGGCGCCGCAGCTGTCGAAGATGGGTGGCAGCGACTGGCAGCAGGCGAAGTCGAAGGCGCGCCGAGCGGTGCGCGACATGGCGGTCGAGCTCGTGCAGCTCTACTCGAAGCGCATGGCGTCGAAGGGCCGCGCGTTCGGCCCCGACTCGCCGTGGCAGCGCGAGCTCGAGGACGCCTTCCCCTATGCCGAGACCCCCGATCAGCTCACGACGATCGAGGAGGTCAAGCGCGACATGGAGCGGCCGGTGCCGATGGACCGGCTGCTCTCGGGCGACGTCGGCTACGGCAAGACCGAGGTCGCCGTGCGGGCCGCCTTCAAGGCCGTGCAGGACGGCACGCAGGTCGCGGTGCTCGTGCCGACGACGCTGCTCGTGCGGCAGCACTTCGAGACCTTCGCGGCCCGCTTCGCCGGCTTCCCCGTGCAGGTGCGCGCGCTCAGCCGCTTCCAGACCGACAAGGAGGTGCGCGAGACGATGGCGGGGATCGCCGACGGCACCGTCGACGTCGTCATCGGCACCCACCGCATCCTGGGGGAGTCCGTCAGCTTCAAGGAGCTCGGACTCGTCATCATCGACGAGGAGCAGCGCTTCGGCGTCGAGCACAAGGAGAAGCTCAAGGCGCTCAAGGCCAACGTCGACGTGCTCGCGATGTCGGCGACGCCCATCCCGCGCACGCTCGAGATGGCCGTCACCGGCATCCGCGAGATGTCGACGCTCGCGACCCCGCCCGAGGCGCGCCACCCCGTGCTCACGTTCGTCGGCGCCTACAACGAGCAGCAGGTCGCCGCGGCGATCCGCCGCGAGCTGCTGCGCGAGGGCCAGGTCTTCTTCGTGCACAACCGCGTCTCGTCGATCAACCGCGTCGCGGCGCAGCTCGCCGAGCTCGTGCCCGAGGCGCGCATCGGCGTCGCGCACGGCAAGATGGCCGAGTCGCAGCTCGAGCGCGTCATCGTCGACTTCTGGGAGAAGGAGTACGACGTGCTCGTCTCGACCACGATCGTCGAGACGGGCCTCGACATCCCGAACGCCAACACGCTCATCGTCGACCGCGCCGAGCGCTACGGCCTCAGCCAGCTGCACCAGCTGCGCGGGCGCGTGGGCCGCGGCCGCGAGCGCGCCTACGCCTACTTCCTCTACGACGCCGACAAGCCGCTCTCCGAGACGGCGCACGATCGGCTCGAGACGATCGCGGTGCACAACGAGCTCGGCGCGGGCATGCAGGTCGCGATGAAGGACCTCGAGATCCGCGGCGCGGGCAACCTGCTCGGCGGCGAGCAGTCGGGGCACATCGCGGGCGTCGGCTTCGACCTCTACCTGCGGATGGTGGGGGAGGCGGTCGCGGTCTTCCGCGGCGAGGAGGACGAGGGGCCGCGCGAGCTGCGGCTCGAGCTGCCCGTCGACGCCGTGATCCCCGAGGACTACGTCGACTCGGAGCGGCTGCGGCTCGAGGCGTACCAGAAGATCTCCGCCGCGGCCTCGGCGCGCGACGACGGTGCGATCGACCAGGTGCTCGACGAGCTGCGCGACCGCTACGGCGAGCCGCCCGCGCAGGTGACGTCGCTCATCGCGATCGCGCGGCTGCGGCGCAAGGCGCAGCGCGCGAAGCTCTCGGAGGTCATCACCGTCGGCCCCAACCTGCGCGTCTCGCCCGCCGACCTCGCCGAGTCGACGCAGCTGCGGCTGCGGCGCATGTACCCGGGCGCGAAGCTCAACGCGCAGGCGGCCTCGCTCGTCGTGCCGATCCCGACCGCCGGCGGCGGCCGGCTCGCGGGCACGCAGGCCGAGCCGCTGCCCGACGCCGAGCTCATCGCGTGGGTCGACGGGCTGCTGACAGCGATCTTCCCGCCGCCGAAGGAGCCGGCCGACGCCGCGGCACGCGACGGGGAGCGGTCCGAGTGATCGCGCTCGACGAGCTCGTCGCCGTCATGGCGCGGCTGCGGGGCCCGGGCGGCTGCCCGTGGGACGGGGAGCAGACGCACGCGTCGCTCGCGCCCTACGTCATCGAGGAGGCGCACGAGCTCGTCGAGGCGATCGAGGCCGGCGATGACGAGCACCTCCGCGAGGAGCTCGGCGACGTGCTGCTGCAGGTCGTGTTCCACGCCGACATCGCGCGCGCCGAGGGCCGATTCGACCTCGAGGGCGTCGCGCGGGCGCTCACCGAGAAGCTGCGCCGCCGCCACCCGCACGTCTTCGCGGACGTCGCCGTCGACGGCGTGGGCGACGTCGTCGCCAACTGGGACGCGATCAAGCGCGCCGAGAAGCCCGAGCGCGACAGCGCCCTCGACGGCATCCCCGCGAGCCTGCCGGCGCTCGCGCGCGCCGAGAAGGTCATCCGTCGCGCGGGCAGAGCCGGGCTCGCGCTGCCCGAGGAGACGGCGACGGATGCGTCGGGGCCCGAGACCGAGGACGAGCTCGGCCGGGCGCTCCTCGCGCTCGCGCGCGGCGCGGCCGAGCGCGGACTCGACGCCGAGCGGGCGCTGCGCACCGCGACGCGCGAGCTCGAGCAGCGGCTGCGCGACGCCGAGGCCGCAGCGAGCGGCCCGGACGGCGCCGCTGCGCGATGATGGAGGGGTGACTCCCGCCCCGCGAGACGAGCGCCTCGACCGGCGCCGTCGCGCGATCCTGGCCGCGCTCGTCGTCACGGTCGTCACGACCGCGCTCACGGGCAGCGCCCACGCGATCGGCGGCGGCTCACCCCCTGACGCGCTGCTGCTCGGGGCGGCCGCGGTGCTCACGCTCGTCGTGCTCGCGCCCGTGCTCGGCGGTCGCGGCCTGACGGCGACGCTGCCCCGCCAGGCGCTCGCGGTCACCGCCGCGCAGCTGCTGCAGCACGCGCTCTACGCGCTGCCCGAGTCGAGCGCGCGGCTCGCCGCGGCCGCGGACGGGCACGCCGCTCACGCGCACGGTGCGCACTCGGGCGCGAGCCTCGCGGGCGCGGTGCTGCACGAGCACGCCGCGATGCCGCTCGCGCACCTCGTCGCGGGCGCGCTCGCGCTCGGCCTGCTGCGGCTCGTGCCGCGGCTCGTCGACGCCCTGCTCGAGGCCGTCTCGCTCCGCGTCGCCCTCGCGGTGCTCGCGTGGCCGGGCCCGCGCCCGGCGGGCACCGCATCCGTCGCTGCCGAGCGCCGCGCGAGCCGTCGCGCGCTCGACGTGCTGCGCTGCTCGCTCGAGCGGCGCGGGCCACCGCTCGCGATCGCCTGACGCGAGCCCGCCGCGCGCCCCTAGCGCGCCACCCCGCCGCGCGCCCTGGCGCGCGATCCCGCCGCGCGCCCCACGGCGCGCGGCCCCGGCGACCGCGACCGCGGTCGCTCGCAGTCGAGCGCGCCCCGAGCGCGCAGCAAGGAGCACCCATGACCACGTCCACCGATCGAGCCCGCCGACGCATCCGGCCCTTCCGTCCCCTGCCTGCGCTCGCGGGCGCCGCCGCTGCGGCCGCCCTCGTGCTCGCCGCACCCGTCGCGGCGAGCGCCCACGTGCACGCCGAGCCGACGAGCACCGAGCCGGGCGCGCGCGCCGACATCGCGTTCGCGATCGGCCACGGCTGCGACGGCTCGCCCACGACCGCGGTCGAGATCGAGGTGCCGGCCGAGATCGCGGCGGTCGGCCTCATCGCGAACCCCGGCTGGGACGTCGCGATCGACACCGCCGACGGCACCCGCACCGTCGTCTTCACGGCTGACGAGCCGCTGCCCGACGGCGTGCGCGACACGCTCGAGCTGAGCGCGACGCTGCCTGACGACGCCCCCGACGGCACGGCGCTCGCGTTCCCGACGCGGCAGGTGTGCGAGGTGGGCGAGTCGGCGTGGACCGATGCCGACCAGGCCTCCGACACCCCCGCGCCGATCGTGACGATCGGTGCGGCGGATGCGCACGGTCACGGTGCGGACGCGGGCCACGACGCCGCCGCGGGCGACGAGGGCGCCCAGGGCGACGCCTCCGCAGCGACCGCCGGGGATGACGGGGCAGCCGCGATGCCGATCGCGATCGCTGCGCTCGTGGTCGCGCTCGCGGCCGCGGCGCTCGCGGCCTTCGCCGCCGTCCGCCGCCGCGCCTGACCCGAGCAGAGTCCCGGCACTCTGCGCTCTCGCGGGCCCCGTCTCGCAGAGTGCCGGAACTCTGCGCTCTCGCGGGCCCCGTCGCGCAGAGTGCCGGAGCTCTGCGGGGGAGATCTGCTACGGAGCGGTGGACGCGGGGCCGGGCGGGTCGGCCGCGGCGGCGGCGCGAGACGACTCGCGATGCCGCAGCCGTCCGACGCCCGCGACGACGAAGATCCCGATCACGAACGCGATGAGCACCTGCCCCGTCGGCCACACGAGCCCGGCCCAACCGCCGTGCACGGCCGGGTCGAGGAACGGGTAGGGGAACCAGCCGTCGACGAGCCCGCCGCGCAGCCACGCGGCGACGAGGTACCCCACGGGGTAGGCCATCCACCACGCCGCCGCGGCGAGCGAGATCCGCCGCGCGGTCGGCACGAGCAGCCAGTCGAGCCCCACCATCCACGGGATGAAGCGGTGCTGCGCCGCGTTCGTGAACTCGATCGACCACGCCCACACCTCGTCGGGCTCCGCGAGCAGCACCGCGTAGACGAGCCCGGTGAGCACGATGTACGCCGTGATCGCGCCGCGCACGTGGTCGAACCACCGCGGCCTGCGCCACTCCGGCACGAGCAGCATCCACACCATGAGCGCGATGACGAAGAGGTTCGACTGCACCGTGAAGTAGGCGAAGTGCTCGGTGGGCGGCTCGCCCGACTGCAGCATGTTCTTGATGTTCCACGCCTCGGCGAACACCGCCGTGAGCAGGATGAGGATGCGCCACGCCACGACGGGCACGGCGCGATCGGTGAGGGGCCGGGGTCGTCGCACGCGGTCATCGTGCCATCGACGGATGCCCGGGCGGGCGAAGGGCGCGCCCGGGGTGCGGGAGAATGGTCGCCATGGCAACCCAGGTGCACCCGCCGCGCGGCATGCGCGACTTCCTGCCCGTCGAGAAGCGCCGCCGCGAGCGCGTGCTGCGCGTCATCCGGGACGCCTACGAGGACCACGGCTTCGAGGAGATCGAGACGCCCGTCGTCGAGGACGCCGAACGGCTCCACGCGGGCCTCGGCGGCGACAACGAGAAGCTCGCCTTCGCCGTCATGCGCCGCGGCCTCGGCGTCGAGGACCTCCGCGGTGCGAGCGCGCCGCTCGAGCTCGCCGACCTCGGCCTGCGCTTCGACCTCACCGTGCCGCTCGCGCGCTTCATCGCGACGAACCGCGCGGCGCTCCCGCCCGTCTTCCGCGCGATCCAGATCGCGCCCGTGTGGCGCGCCGAGCGGCCCCAGCGCGGCCGGTACCGCCAGTTCATGCAGTGCGACATCGACATCGCCGGCGAGCCGGGCGTCACGGCCGAGCTCGAGCTGCTCTCGGCGACGGCGGATGCGCTCACCCGGCTGGGCATCCCCGACGCGTTCGTGCGCATCAACGACCGGCGCATCCTCGCCGCCGCGCTCGAGCACGCGGGCGTCGAGGAGGCGCTCCGCGAGGGCGCGCTCATCACGGTCGACAAGCTCGACAAGATCGGCAGCGACGGCGTCGTCGCCGAGCTCGCCGAGCGCGGCATCGACGGCGAGCGGCTCATGGCGACGCTCGAGGCGATCCGTGGCGGCGACCTGCCGGAGGGCTTCGACGCCGCCGTGCTCGACGACGTGCGCTCCCTGCTCGACGCGAGCGTGGGCATCCGCCTGGAGTTCGACCCGACGCTCGTGCGCGGCATGGGCTACTACACCGGGCCGATCTTCGAGGTCGCGCACCCCGAGCTGCCCTTCTCGATCGGCGGCGGCGGCCGCTACGACGGCATGATCGGCCGCTTCCTCGGCCAGTCGATGCCGGCCGTCGGCATCTCGCTCGGCTTCGAGCGGCTCGTCGACCTCGTCGAGCTGCCCGGCGGGGCGGGCCGCGACGCGCTCGCGCTGCTCGTCGACAAGCAGGTCGAGCCGGCCGCCGCGATCGCGATCAAGCGCGACCTCGTCGCGGCGGGGGAGACGGTGCGCATGCAGCGGCGCCCCAAGAACGTGACGGGCTTGCTGACGCAGCTCGCCGCATCCGGTGCCGACCGCTTCGCCTTCGTGCGGCCGGGCGACTCGGCGGCGACCCTCGAGATCAAGCCCATCGGTCCCGCAGACCCCTCGGCTGAGTAGGCTCGGGGACGGCCGACCCGACGCGCCGACACCGACACCAAGGAGCACCCGTGGCACTCATCGACACCCTGCAGGCTCGCGAGATCCTCGACTCCCGCGGCAACCCGACCGTCGAGGTCGAGGTGCTGCTCTCGGACGGCACCGTCGGCCGCGCCGCCGTGCCGAGCGGCGCATCCACCGGCGCGTTCGAGGCCTACGAGCTGCGCGACGGCGACGCGGGCCGCTACGCGGGCAAGGGCGTCGAGCAGGCGGTCGACGCCGTGAACGAGGAGATCGCCGACGCGATCGAGGGCCTCTCGGCGGACGACCAGCGCATCATCGACACGACGCTCATCGAGCTCGACGGCTCGGGCAACAAGAAGAACCTCGGCGCGAACGCGATCCTCGGCGTCTCGCTCGCGGTCGCGAAGGCCGCCGCCGACTCGGCCGGCCTGCCGCTGTTCCGCTACCTCGGCGGACCGAACGCCTTCCTGCTGCCGGTGCCGATGATGAACGTCATCAACGGCGGCGCGCACGCCGATACGGGCGTCGACATCCAGGAGTTCATGATCCTGCCGATCGGCGCCGAGACGTTCCGCGAGGGGCTGCGCTGGGGCACCGAGACGTACCACGTGCTCAAGGGCATCCTCAAGGAGCAGGGCCTCTCGACCGGCCTCGGCGACGAGGGCGGCTTCGCGCCCGACCTGCCGAGCAACCGCACGGCGCTCGACCTGCTCGTGCAGGCGATCGAGAAGGCCGGCTTCACCCCGGGCACCGACATCGCGCTCGGGCTCGACGTCGCCGCCTCCGAGTTCTTCGAGAACGGCGTCTACCGCTTCGAGGGCCAGGACCGCTCGTCGGCCGACATGGCCGACTACTTCGCCGAGCTCGTCGACGCCTACCCGCTCGTCACGATCGAGGACCCGATGAACGAGGAGGACTGGGAGGGCTGGACCGCCATCACCGAGCGCCTCGACGACCGGGTGCAGCTCGTCGGCGACGACCTCTTCGTCACGAACCCGGAGCGCCTCATCGACGGCATCGAGCGCGGTGCCGCCAACGCGCTGCTCGTGAAGGTCAACCAGATCGGCACGCTCTCCGAGACGCTCGACGCGATCCGCATCGCGACGCAGGCCGGCTACGGCTCGGTGCTGTCGCACCGCTCGGGCGAGACCGAGGACACGACGATCGCCGACATCGCGGTCGCCGTCAACGCCGGCCAGATCAAGACCGGCGCGCCCGCCCGCAGCGAGCGCGTCGCGAAGTACAACCAGCTGCTGCGCATCGAGGAGGAGCTCGGCGAGGCGGCGGAGTACGCCGGCGCCGGCGCCTACCCGCGCTACGAGGGCTGACGCCGCTCGACCGGCCGCGGGCCTGACCGCAGCGGAGGGCACCCACCGATATCCTCGGCGGGTGCCCTCCGCTCGTCCCGCCCCGCAGCTGCGCGTCTCGTGGCTGCTGCTCGTGGTCGTCGGGCTCGTGGTCGCGGGCTTCGTCGTGCTCGCGCCCTCGGTCGGCCTGCTGATCGAGCAGCGCCGCGACATCGCCGCGCTCGAGGAGCAGGTGGCCGCGCAGCAGGCGAACGTCGAGTCGCTGCAGGAGCAGCAGGCGCGCTGGGACGACCCGGCCTACATCGAGGCGCAAGCGCGGGACCGGCTGTTCTTCGTCTACCCTGGCGAGACGAGCTTCGTCGTGCTCGACGACCGCACGACGCTCGAGACCGCGACCGCCGACGTGCCGTCCGCGACCCTCGAGGAGCCCGAGGGTGACTGGGCGGCCGCCGCGGCCTCGTCCTTCCTCATCGCGGGCCTCACGACCGCCGGCCCGTCGAGCTTCGGCGAGCCCGCCGAGATCGGCGAGCCGCAGTGACCGGCCGGCCCGCCATCGACCCCGCGAGCGAGCGCGACCTCGAGATCATGGCGGCGCAGCTCGGCCGCTCGATGCGCGGCGTGCTCGGCATCGGCGCCCGCTGCGCGTGCGGCGCGCCGACGGTCGTCGTGACGAGCCCGCGCCTGCCCGACGGCTCGCCCTTCCCGACCTTCTACTACCTCACCCACCCCGCGGCGACCGCCGCCGCGTCGCGGCTCGAGGCCGACGGCACGATGGCGCAGCTGCAGGAGCGCCTCGCCGAGCCGGCGATCGCCGAGGGCTACGCCGCCGCGCATCGCGCCTACCTCGCCGACCGCGAGGCGCACGGAGCCGTCGACGAGATCGCGGGCGTGAGCGCGGGCGGGATGCCGACCCGCGTCAAGTGCCTGCACGCCGTGCTCGCGCACTCGCTCGCCGCCGGGCCCGGCGTCAACCCGATCGGCGACCTCACGCTCGAGCTCGCCGACTGGTCGCCCGCGGTGTGCGCGTGCGCGCCGGACGCTCGAGGCTCCGCAGAGGAATAGCGGATTCCTAGGGGGCGTTAGAATGTCGTGACCCCTCATCTGATACCGGGAAGAAGTGTGTGTCCGTGAACAAGATCCTGATCGTCGGAGGCGGCTACGCCGGCCTGTACACCGCTCGGGGGCTCGAGCGACTGCTGGGCGAGTCCGAGGCTGAGATCACGATCGTCGACCCGCTGCCGTACATGCAATACCTGCCGTTCCTGCCGGAGGTCGCCGCGGGCTCGATCGAGCCCCGCCACGCGATCGTGCCGCTGCGCCGCCACCTCAGCCGCACGCGGGTCGTGCAGGCGAAGGTCACGGGCGTCGACCACGCGAGCAAGGTCGCCACGATCCAGCCCGAGGTCGGCGAGGCCTCGACGATCGAGTACGACGTGCTCGTCATGACGGCCGGCTCGGTCTCCCGCACCTTCCCCATCCCGGGCGTCGCCGACGAGGCGATCGGCATGAAGACGATCGAGGAGGCCGTCGCGGTGCGCGACCGCCTGATCTCGAACTTCGCGAAGGCCGCGCAGCTGCCCGCCGGCCCCGAGCGCGACCGGCTGCTCACGACCGTCGTCGTCGGCGGCGGCTTCGCCGGCATCGAGACGATCGCCGAGCTGCGCGACCTCGCCACCCACCTCCTCTCGCGCTTCCCCGAGATCGCGTTCGACGACGTGAAGTTCCACCTCGTCGAGGCGATGGGCCGGATCATGCCCGAGGTCTCCGAGCAGACCGCGCTCTGGGTCGTCGACGACCTGCGCAAGCGCGGCGTCGACGTGCACCTCGAGACGCAGCTGCAGAGCGCGCTCGAGGGCGTCGTCGAGCTGTCGACCGGCGAGCGCTTCGGCTCCGACCTGATCATCTGGACGGCCGGCGTCATGGCGAACCCCGTCGTGCGCACGACCGACCTGCCGCTCGACGACCGCGGCCGCATCACGGCGCTCCCGACGCTGCAGGTCGCGCGCGACGGCGTCGTGGTGCCGGATGCGTGGACGGCCGGCGACGTCTCGGCGGTGCCCGACATCTCCAAGACCCCCGGGCCCGGCGGCTTCTGCGTGCCCAACGCGCAGCACGCGGTCCGCCAGGCGAAGCTGCTCGCGAAGAACATCGCCGCGGTCATCCGCGGCGACGCTCCGCGCGAGTACATCCACGACAACCAGGGCGCCGTCGCGGGCCTCGGCCTCTGGAACGGCGTGTTCCAGAAGGGCAAGATCGCGATCAAGGGCCCGCTCGCGTGGCTCGCGCACCGCGGCTACCACGGCCTCGCGATGCCGATGTGGGAGCGCAAGCTGCGCGTCTTCGGCGACTGGATCGGCGGCTTCTTCCTCGGTCGCGACATCGCCGAGATCTCGCAGCGCGAGCAGCCGCGCGAGGCCTTCGAGACCTTCGCCTCCCGGCCGAAGCCCAAGGTCGACGCCTGACGATCGACTGAACCTTCCTCAGCGCCGCGCCCCACGGGGCGCGGCGCTGTCGTACACTCCATCTCGGACGGCTGTCCCAGACGGCAGAGATCGGAGCCCGAGTGACCCGCAAGCCTGCGAGCGTGCGCCGCCAGGACCTCGTCGAGGCGGGGCTGCGCGTCATCGCGCGAGAGGGGATGCACGGCGCCACCGTGCGCGCGATCGTCGCGGAGGCGGGCGTGCCGCTCGCGACGTTCCACTACATCTTCGCCTCGCGCGACGAGATGATCGGCGCCGCGTACGCCTACATCTCGGAGGTGCCGGGGACGGGCGCCGCGCTCCCCGAGGACGCGTCGGTCGAGGACGTCGTGCGCGCGTCGTTCCTGCGCTGGTTCGAGCGCTTCCTCGAGCACCCCGAGTACGAGCTCGCGATCATGGAGATCATGGCGTACTGCAGCCGCACGCCGTCGCTCGCGCACCTCCCCGGCAAGGTGCAGGAGCACTACCTCGAGGCGCTCGGCGAGCTCCTCGACCACGTCCGGGAGCAGCTCGGCGTCACGGCTCCCGCGATCCCGACGCGCGAGGTCGCGACGCTCGTGCTGCACGCGACGGATGGCCTCACCTACGCGTGGCTGCGCACGCGCGACAGCGAGGCATCACGGCGCTGGATCGAGGCCGTCGTCCCCATGCTCGCCGCGGCGCTCGGGGACGAGCGGTGAGCGAGCTGCGGCTCGCCGAGGCCCGACCCTGGGCCGCGGAGGGCCACTGGTCGCGCATGGACGCCGCGACCGCCCACCTCGACGGCCCCTTCGCGGCCCTCTCGCTCGACGCCCTCGCGCGCAACGCGAGCGACATGGTGCGGCGAGCAGGCGGCACCCCGCTGCGCATCGCGACGAAGTCGGTGCGCAGCCGCGCTGTGATCGAGGCGGTGCTCGCGACCCCCGGCTGGCACGGCGTGCTGTCGGCGACCCTGCCGGAGGCGCTGTGGCTCGCGGGTTCGATCGACGACGTCGTGGTGGGCTACCCGACGACCGACCGCGACGGACTCCGGGCGCTCGCGCGCGACGAGCGGGCGCTCGAGCGCGTGACGCTCATGGTCGACAGCGTCGACCACCTCGACCTCATCGACCGCGTCGTCCCCGGCCACCCCGAGCTGCGCATCGCGATCGAGCTCGACGCGTCGCTGCGCCTCGGGCTCATCTACGCGGGCGTGCGGCGGTCCCCGCAGCGCACTCCCGCCCAGCTCCTCGACCTCGCGCGCGCCGTCGTCGACCGGCCGGGCTTCCGGCTCGTCGGGATCATGGCGTACGAGGCGCAGATCTCCGGCGTGCAGAACACCGTGCCGCGGGGGCTCGTGCCGCCCGCCGCCCTGCGGCTCATGCAGCGGCTCTCGGCGCGCGAGCTGCTCGAGCGGCGCGGCGCGGCCGTCGCGGCCGTGCGCGAGATCGCCGAGCTCGAGTTCGTCAACGGCGGCGGCACGGGATCGATCGACACGACGGCGAACGAGACGGCGGTCACCGAGATCGCTGCGGGCAGCGGGCTCTTCGGCGCCCACCTCTTCGACGGCTACCGCGCCTTCACCGTCGCGCCCGCGCTCGCCTTCGCCCTGCCCGTCGTGCGACGGCCAGGGCCCGGCTGGGTGACGCTCCTCGGCGGCGGCTGGGTCGCCTCGGGGCCGGCCGGGCACGACAAGGAGCCCATCGCGGCCTGGCCGGAGGGGCTGCGCCTCGACCGCGAGGAGGGCGTCGGCGAGATCCACACGCCCGTCCACGGCCGCGCCGCCGACGGCCTCGCGATCGGCGACCGGGTCTGGATGCGGCACGCGAAGGCGGGCGAGCTGTGCGAGCGCACCGACGAGCTGCACGTCGTCGCGGGCGCTGAGGTCGTCGCCAGCGTGCCCACGTATCGTGGCGAGGGCAGGAAGCTGCTCTGAGCTGGGAGGCCGTGCGTGACGTGGAGGAACTGGGGCCGCTCGCAGCGGGCTGAGCCGAGCGAGGTGCACGTCGCGGAGGGGATCGACGACGTGCGCCGGGCGCTCGAGCGGGTCCGCGAGCGCGGGGGCACGGTCCGGCCCGTCGGGAGCGGCCACTCCTTCTCCGCCGTCGCTCGCCCCGACGACGCCCACGTGCGCATCGACGGGCTCCGCGGCCTCGAGTCGGTCGACGTCGAGGCTCGCCAGGCGACCGTGCTCGCCGGCACGACCGTGCGCGAGCTCTCGGCGCTGCTCGCCGAGCACGGCCTCGCGCTCGACTGCCTCGGTGACATCGACGCGCAGACGATCGCGGGCGCGATCTCGACCGGCACGCACGGCACCGGCCTCCGTCACCGCTCGATCGGCGCATCCGTGGTCGCCGCGACGCTCGTGACCGCCGATGGCGAGCTGCTGCGCGTGAGCGAGACGGAGCGCCCCGAGCTGCTGCCGGCCGTGCGGCTCGGCCTCGGCGTGCTCGGCGTGCTCGTCGACGTGACGGTGCAGGCTGTGCCGGCGTTCGCGCTCGAGGCGATCGAGTCGACCGTGCGGCTCGACGTCGTGCTCGACGAGTGGATGCACCTCAACGAGCGCACCGACCACTTCGAGCTCTACTGGTTCGCGGCGACGCGCCTCGCGGCGACGAAGTCGAACACGCGCGTCGCCGGCCCCCTCGCTCCGCGCCCGACGGTGGCGCGGTTCCTCGACGAGCGCGTGCTGACCGACTACGGGCACCGCGCGCTGCTCTCGATCGGCCACGCGGTGCCGGGTGCCGCGCCGGCGCTCAACGAGCTCGCCGCGCGCCTCATGCCGCGCGGCCGCTTCGTCGAGCCGAGCCACGACGTCTTCACGTCGCCCCGCCGCGTGCGATTCCGCGAGCTCGAGTACGGGGTGCCGGTCGAGGCGGTGCCCGACGCGCTGCGCGAGATCGACCGGGCGCTGCGCCGCGTCGACCTCGTGCCGACGTTCCCGTTCGAGGTGCGTGCCATCGCCGCGGACGATGCCCACCTGTCGACCGCGAACGGCAGGGCGACGGGCTACATCGCGGCGCACCGCTGGTGGCGCGAGGACCCGCGCCCGCTCTTCGACCTCGTCGAGCCCATCCTGCTCGCGCACGACGGGCGCCCCCACTGGGGCAAGCTCCACTCGCTGCGGGCGCCGCAGCTCGCCGAGCGCGTGCCGGGCTTCGCGGCGTTCCTCGCCGCGCGCGACGAGCTCGACCCCGAGCGGCTCTTCTCGAGCGCCTGGACGCGCCGCGTCCTCGGCGACTGACGCGCTTAAGGTGGATCGCATGGATCCCCAGCTCATCACCTGGATCGTCATCGGCGCGCTCGCCGTCCTCGCCGTCATCGCGATCGCCTGGATCGTCTCGGCCTCGGTCTCGATGCGCCGGCTCGGCGCGAGCGTCGACGAGCGCTGGGCGGCGCTCGCCGAGACGCTCGAGCGACGCCGCTCGGTCGCCGCGCCACTGCTCGAGGTGGCGAGCGAGCCGCAGCGAGCACAGGTGACGGATGCCTTCGCGGCGCTCGAGCGCGCGAGCGGGCCGGGGGAGAAGGCGGCCGCCGAGGCGGAGCTGCAGCGGTCGCTGCGCCCGCTCGTGCAAGCGGCGGCGTCGCAGCCGGTCGGTTCCACGGCCGCGGAGGCGCGCACGGCGCTCGCGGCGCTCGACGACGACGCGCAAGCGCGGCGGCGCGACTACAACACCGGTGCGCGCGAGCTCAACGCGAAGGCCCGTCGGTTCCCGACGTCGCTGTTCGCGGGCTCGGCGGGCGGCCGGCGCGACTTCTTCGAGGTCGACCAGTCCGGCGCGGTCGCGGAGCCGCCCCGCATCCAGTTCTGACGGCTCACACCGCCGCGGCCACCTCCCGAGCCCACGTCCCCGCGCCCGCGACCTCGACGCGCTCGAGCCCCTGCCACGCCGCCGCCTCCCGCAGCGACGGCGCGACGCGCTCCGCGAGCTCTCCCGCTCGCTCGGCGTGGGCCGGCTCGACGTGCGCGTGCTGCACGCGCAGCACGCCCGCCTTGCGGTCGCTCTTGAGGTCGACGCGGCCCACGAGGTGGTCGTCGACGAGCACGGGCAGCACGTAGTAGCCGTGCTCGCGCTGCGCCGCCGGGGTGTAGATCGAGATGCGGTAGGCGAAGCCGAAGAGCCGCTCCGCCCGCGGCCGGTGCCAGACGAGCGGGTCGAACGGCGACAGGAGCGCCGTCGACCGCACGGCGCGCGGGCTCCGAGCGCCGACGCTGCGGTAGGCGGGGCGACCCCAGCCCTCGACCTCGACCGGCTCGAGCGCGCCCGCGTCGACGAGCGCGGCGATCGCGACCTTCGTGTCGGCGATCGGGAGCCGGTGGTAGTCGGCGAGGTCGTCGACGGTCGCGATGCCGAGCGCGATCGCCGCTCGGCCGACGAGCGTGCGGTGGGCGTCGACGGCGCCGAGCTCCGCGCGCGCAGCCTCCGGGAGCACCGCGTCGGCGACGGCGTACCGGCGCTCGAAGCGCGAGCGGCCGACGGTGACGAGCTCGCCCCGACGGAACAGGATCGCGGTCGCCCAGTACGCATCCGACTTGTTCCACCACCCGCCGGGCAGCCGCTCGTGCGCGGGGTGCTCCATCTCGCTCGGCCGCATCGGTCCGCGCTCGGCGAACTCGGCGCGGACGTCGTCGATGAGGGTCGCGTGCTCAGCGGCCCACGCGTCGGTGCTGCCGCGCATCGGCTCGCGCCGCTTCCACGCCCACAGCGGCCAGTCGGCGACCGGGATGACCGCCGCCTCGTGCGCGGCGTACTCGGTGTAGGCGCCGAGCGAGCGCCCGTGGTCGTGGTGGAGGAGGCGGTCGAGCGCCGGTCGATCGTAGGGGCCGAGACGGGCGAGCAGCGGCAGGTAGTGGCTGCGCTCGAAGACGTTGACGGAGTCGAGCTGCAGCAGGCCGAGCCGCCCGATCGCGCGCTCGAGCGTGCGAGGGCCGACGCGGCCCCGTTCGCCGGGCACCGCGCCGTCGAGCCCGCTCGCGGCGACCGCGATGCGCCGCGCCTGCGCGGCGGAGATCCTCGTCGAGCGCGTCATGCGAGGCAACCTAGCAAGGGCCGCCGACGCATGCCGGTCGCGTGAGGCTCCCCGACCGTAGGATCGACCAATGATCTTCGGACGCGCGCGCGAGGCGCAGCCCCAGCCGATCGTGACACCCGCGCCGCTGGGGGTGCCGAACGGGATGCGCATCGCGGGCAGCTGGGCGTGGCGCGTCGTCGCGATCGCCGCCGCGACGGCGATCGTGCTGTGGCTCGTCGTCGTGTTCCGCATCGTCGTCATCCCGCTCGTGATCGCGGCGCTCCTCACGACCGCGCTCATGCCGATCGTCGACCGGCTGCACCGCGCGCGCTGGCCGAGGGGGCTCGCGGTCGCGGTCACGATCGTGGCCCTGCTCGTCGCCGTGACGGGCCTCGGCTGGCTCGCGGTGTCGCAGATCCGCGGCGAGTACCCCGAGCTGCAGGAGAAGGCCGTCGACTTCTGGGCCGACACGCAGGACTGGCTGCTCTCGCTCCCGTTCGGCATCACGCAGCAGGACCTCGCCGAGTTCGGCACGAACATCCTCGGCACGCTGCGCGAGGACCTCTCGTCGATCCTCTCGCAAGCGGTCTCGGTCGGCTCGACGGTCGGGCAGGTGCTCGCGGGCGCCATCCTGACGATCTTCGCGCTCATCTTCACGCTCAAGGACGGCCGGCCGATCTGGCGCTGGATCATCGGCGTGCTGCCGCGCGCCGCTCGCCCGGCGACCGACGGCGCCGGCCACGCGGGCTGGGTCACGCTCGGCAACTTCGTGCGCGTGCAGGTGCTCGTCGCGTTCATCGACGCGATCGGCATCGGCCTCGGCGCGTGGATCCTCGGCCTCTTCTTCGGCGGCATGCCGCTCGTCCTGCCGATCGCGATCCTCGTGTTCCTCGGCTCCTTCATCCCGATCATCGGCGCGGTCGTCACCGGCGCGATCGCCGTGCTCGTCGTGCTCATCTCGTTCGGCATCTGGCCGGCGGTGATCATGCTAGGCATCGTGCTGCTCGTGCAGCAGATCGAGGGCAACGTGCTGCAGCCGATCGTGATGGGCACGGCCGTCAAGGTGCACCCGCTCGCCGTCGTGCTCGCGGTCGCCGCCGGCTCGACGATCGCGGGCATCGCGGGCGCCTTCTTCGCGGTGCCGGTCGTCGCCTTCCTCAACGTCTTCATCGCCACGATCGCCTCGGGCTCGTGGCGCACGAACCCCCGCCCGAGCGTCGAGGACGTCGTCGATGAGCGGCGCTGAGCCGGCGCTCGCGCTCGCCGACTTCGAGGCGGCCCGCGAGCGGCTCGTCGGCATCGCGCAGGAGACGCCGATGGAGCGCTCCCGCTACCTGAGCGGCATGCACGGCGCCGAGGTCTTCCTCAAGTGCGAGAACCTGCAGCGCACGGGCGCGTACAAGATCCGCGGCGCCTACAACATGCTCGCGAAGCTGCCGCCCGAGGCGCGCGAGCCCGGCGTCGTCGCCGCCTCGGCCGGCAACCACGCGCAGGGCGTCGCCTTCGCCGCGACCGCGCTCGGCATGCCCGCGACGATCTTCATGCCGGTCGGGGTCGCGCTGCCGAAGCTGCAGGCGACGCGCGACTACGGCGCGGCCGTCGAGCTGCGCGGCCTCGACTTCCAGACCGCGCTCGCCGCGGCGCTCGAGCACGTCGAGCGCACGGGCGCGACCTTCGTGCCGCCCTACGACCACCGCGACGTCATCGAGGGGCAGGGCACGGTCGGTCTCGAGATCCTCGACCAGGTGCCGGATGCGTCCACGGTCGTCGTGCCGATCGGCGGCGGCGGGCTCGCGGCCGGGGTGGCGTCCGCCATCCGGCTGCGCGCGGCGGCCCAGGGCCGCGAGGTCCGCATCGTCGGCGTGCAGGCGGAGCGCGCGGCGAGCTACGTGCCGTCGCTCGCGGCGGGGGAGCCGACGACGATCGACGCGCTCCCGACGATCGCCGACGGCATCGCGGTCGCGCGGCCCGGCGCGCTGCCCTTCGCGATCATCCGCGATGCGGTCGACGAGGTCGTGACCGTGAGCGACGACGACATCGCCCGCGCGATGATCATGCTGCTCGAGCGGGCGAAGCTCGTCGTCGAGCCCTCCGGGGCGGTCGCGACGGCGGCGATCATGACGGGGCTCGTCGCCTCCGACGGTCCCACGGTCGCGGTGCTCTCGGGCGGCAACATCGACCCGCTGTTCATGGAGCGGGTGATCTCGCGCGGCCTCGCCGCGTCGCAGCGCTACCTCAAGGTGCGCATCGCGCTGCCCGACCGACCCGGCCAGCTCGCGATCATCGCGCAGATCGTCTCGGACGAGCAGGCGAACGTCGTCGAGGTGCTGCACTCGCAGCACAACGCCTGGACCTCGATCAGCGACGTGTCGATCGACATCTCGGTCACCACGCGCGGACCGGAGCACGCCGATCGCGTGCTCGAGGCGCTCCGGCGCGCGGGCTACGAGCCGCAGGTGCTCTGAGCCGCGCCGCCATGCGAGAGAGGCGCAGTCCCCGCGGGGGCTGCGCCTCTCTGCTCGAGCAGGTGCGGGTCTAGCCGCGGTAGGTCTGGACGTCCTTGATCTCGACCTCGATCGTCGCGCCCGTGGGCGTCTCGTAGCTCGCGCTCTCGCCGATGCGCTTGCCGATGATCGCGCGCCCGAGCGGGCTCGCCTCGCTGTAGACGTCGAGGTCGTCGCCGGCCTCGGCGATCTCGCGGTTGCCCACGAGGAAGGTCGCCTCGTCGCCCGCGATCGTCGCGGTCACGACGGTGCCGGGCTCGACGACGCCGTCGGCCTCGGGCGCCTCGCCGACCTTCGCGGTGCGGAGCAGCTGCACGACCTGCGCGATCCGGGCCTCGACCTGCGCCTGGTCGTCCTTCGCGGCGTGGTAGCCGCCGTTCTCCTTCAGGTCGCCCTCGTCGCGAGCCTCTTCGATGCGCTTGGCGATCTCGGCGCGCACGGGGCCCTGGAGGTGCTCGAGCTCAGCCTGCAGGCGGTCGTACGCCTCCTGCGAGAGCCAGGTCTCCGTGGTGCCGTTCATGTCGTCTCCTGATATGCACAGAACCGGCCCCGAGTGGGCCGGTCCGTCAGTCAGTCTATGACAGCCAGCACTGGGAGACCAATCCCGTGGTGGGACGCTCGGTCGTGCGCACCTCGAGCACGTGGGTGGAGGTGCGGGCCTCGACGGCCGGCAGGTCGGCCTCCCGCCAGCCGACGATCGTGTAGGAGCTGTTGAGCGCCTCGACCGCGCACGTCACCGGGGTGCCGGGGTCGACCGTCACCTCGAAGATCACCTCGATCGTCGAGTCGTCGGCGATCTCGAAGCCGATGTCGCGCGTCTGCAGGGCGGTCCGGGAGGGATCGGTGCCGACCCACCACACCCACAGCGTCGCCGTGACCAGCACCGCGAACCCCGCCGCGACGCCGAGCAGCCGCTCGCGGCGCGACCAGGCGCGCGTGCGCCCGTAGCGCGCTTCGAGATGGGTCATCGGAGCCTGTCGTGGGAGGATGGACGGTGGATCCAGCCTACTCGCCGCGCCGATCGGCGCCGCAGGGCTGCGGGAAGGGAGAGGCCGTGCGACGGCTGCTCGCGGTGCACGCGCACCCTGACGACGAGTCGAGCAAGGGCGCGGCCACGCTCGCCCGCTACGCGGCGGAGGGCGCCGAGGTCACGGTCGTCTCCTGCACCGGCGGCGAGAGCGGCAGCGTGCTCAACGAGCGCTTCGAGGACCGCGCCCGCGCCGCTCGCGACATGGCGGGCCTGCGCCGGCTCGAGATGCGCGCGGCACAGGAGGCGCTCGGCGTCGACCACGCGTGGCTCGGCTACGTCGACTCCGGGCTGCCCGACGAGGGGGAGCCGCTGCGCGCGCTCTCGTTCGCCACCATTCCGGTCGAGGTCTCCGGTCGCCCGCTCGTGCGGCTCATCCGCCGCCTCAAGCCCCAGGTCGTCGTGACCTACGACGAGACGGGCGGCTACCCGCACCCCGACCACATCCGCTGCCACGAGGTGACGATGTGGGCGGTCGAGCACGCGGCCGAGGGGCTGCCCGAGCTCGGCGAGCCGTGGGAGGTGCAGAAGGTCTACTTCGACCGCTCGATGACGGGCGTGCGCCTGCAGGCGCTGCTCGCGGCGCTCGAGGCAGCGACGCCCGACGATGAGCGGCTGCCGATGGTGCGCGAGTGGGCGGCGCGGCTCGCGGAGCGCCCCGCGACGATGACGACCCGCGTGCATGTCGGCGATCACTTCGAGGCGCGCGACACGGCCCTCCGCGCCCACGCGAGCCAGGTCGATCCCGAGTCGCGCTTCTTCTTCTGGCCCAACGAGCTGCTGCGCTCGACGTGGCCGACCGACGACTACCAGCTGGTGCGATCGCGCATCGCCGCGGCGGACGATGAGGACGACCTGTTCGCGGGCGTCGAGGAGGACTGATGCTGCTGCGCACGCCCGACGAGCTCGGCTTCGACCCCAACCAGGTGACGCCGGGCTGGATCGGCTTCACCGCGACCGCCCTCGTCGGTGCCGTCATCATCCTGCTGCTGTTCGACTTCAACCGCCGCGTGCGCCGCATCAACAACCGCGCCGAGGCGAAGGAGCGCATCGAGGCGGAGCTCGCGGCCCGCGACGCCGCGCTCGAGGGCGCCGAGCCTCCGCTCGACGAGCGAGCGGGAGGCGACGCCGAGCAGGACCGCGCCGCCGACGTCGGCCCGCCGCAGGGGGACTCCGGCCGCACGGGCGCCTGACGCGCATCAGAGGACGTTCACGGACGTCGCGCGCCACTTGCCGTCGAGCCCCTCGAGCCGGATCGCGACGGCGCGCGTGCGCCCGGCCGAGCGCACCACGGCGGCGCCCTCGACCACGCCGTCGGCAGGATGGCACGCGCGCACGCTGCTGACCTCGAACCCCGGCACGGTGCGGGTGAGCTGTCGGCCGCGCCGGCGGCGCGCGGCGAGCGCCCGCTCGGTGAGCTGGTCGTAGGTCGACTCGGTCACCCAGCGCGCGATCTGCTGCACGTCGCGCACCCCGAGCAGGATCTCGATCACGCGTGCGGTGAGGTTCTCGAGCAGCGGCACGGGGTCGGGGAGCTCTGCCGACGAGCAGGGCTGGAAGTCGAAGAACTCCTCCGCGTCGACCGATGTCATCCGTCGTCTGTGGGTCTCCACGCGCCGCCCCCTCGCATCCGCCGTGCCCCCGCGGCGGCCCGAGAAGGCACCGTCGTGGGGGCGAACATAGTCGTAACGGTGTTCTGCGCGTGATGGGCAGTTCTGCCCTGTGGAGAACCCGGTGGGCGCGAGAGGCCGCCGCGGTTAGATTCGCCCGCGTGCGGTTCGAGGACCTCTTCGACGATCTCGAGAGCCAGCTCGAGGCCGAGCTGGGCGCCGAGCGGCGCGATCTCGAGGCCGAGGAGGAGCGCTTCCGCATCGGCCGGCTAGAGCTGCGCGACCGCATCGCGGCGGCGCCGCGCACGCTCGACCTCGCCCTTCGCGCGGGCGGACGGCTGCGGCTGCGGCGCATGGCGCTCGGCCGCGACTGGCTCAACGGCATCGTGCTCGAGGGCGCGCCGGCAGAGAGCGGTGCGATCGTGCCGCTGCACGCGATCGTCGGCGTCGAGCTCGATCACGACGGCGCTGTGGCATCCGCTCGAGCGGTGCGAGAGCCCGGCGACCTGCAGGCGCGGCTGAGCTTCGGCTTCGCGCTGCGCGACCTCGCTCGGCGGCGCGCGACCGTCATCCTCGAGGGCCGAGCGCCGATCGCGGGGACGATCGACCGCGTCGGTCGCGACCACCTCGACCTCGCGGTGCACGAGCCGGGGGAGCGCCCGCGCCGCTCGAGCGTGCGCGCGTGGCGGCTCGTGCCCTTCTCGGCCATCGACTGGGTGCGGCTGCCCTGACCCCGCCTAGTGCTGGCCGAAGAGGTCGGCGACGCTCGCCGACTGCGCCTGCCGCCACAGGCCTCGGCGTCGCTCGAGCTCGAGCTCCCGGTCGATCCACGCCTGCACCTCGTCGTCGGCGATGCGCCACGCGCCGCGCACGCGCACCCCGACGAGGTCGCCGGCCTCGAGCAGCTCGACGACCGCGGTCGGCGAGGTGCCGAGCACCTCGGCGACATCGGCGACGGCGAGGAATCGCCGCGGTGGCATCGACATGGCCCCATTGTGGGCCAGTCCCGGTGGGAGTGCCCCGAGCCTGTGGAGAACTTCAGCGAAGCCGTGCGCGGCTCTGCGACGCTCGAACGATCCGGGAGGGGAGGACGCCGTGGCCGCTCGCCGCACGTGGATGGACCCGAGGCTCGTGATCGGCGTCGCCCTCGTGCTCGCCTCGCTCGCGGGCGTCTGGCTCGTGGTGCAGCAGTCGTCGAGCAGCGACCGCGCGTGGGCGGCGACGCGCACGCTCCTGCCGGGCGACACCATCGCGGCGGGCGACGTCGCGCCGGTCGACGTGCGGCTGCCGCAGTCGCAGGAGCGCTACCTCGACGCGAGCGCCTCGCCGATCGGGATGGTGGTCGCCTCGACGATCGGCGAGGGCGAGGTGCTCCCGGTGCGCGCCGTCGGCGGGGCGGCGTCCGCGTCGCGCTCGGCCGTCGTGATCGAGCTCGACGGCGCGCTCCCGACCGCCGTGCGCGCCGGTGCGCTCGTCGACGTGTGGACGGCCGCGCCGAGTGACGACGGCTTCGAGGCGCCCGGGGTGCTCGTCGACGAGGCGATCGTCGTCGGGCTCGTCGAGGACGACGGCATCCTGGCATCGGCGGCGGCGCAGCTCGAGCTGCTCGTGCCGACCGATGCCACGGCCGCGCTGCTCGAGGCGATCGCCGACGAGCACGCGCTCAGCGTCGTGCCGCTCGCGCAGCCGGTCGAGGCGGCGCCGTGAGCGTGCTCGCCGTCTCCGCGCCGCTCGAGCGGGAGGATGCGATCGTGCGCGAGGCCGCGCGGCACGGGCACCGCGTCGCGATCCGCGCCGCGACGGCCGCCGATCTCATCGACCGGCTCGCCGCGAGGTCGAGCGACGCCGCGCCGGCGCTCGACCTCGTGCTCGTCGTCGCCGACGAGCACCACGCGAGTCGGGCGCTCGTCGACGCGTGCGACGCCCGCGGCCTCCGACTCGTGGCGCTCGCCGACGATGCCGCCGAGCGCGCGAGGGCGCGCACGCTCGGGCTCGAGGCCGTCGCGTGGGCCGACGGGTTCGCGGCGATCGAGGCCGCGGCGGCACCCGCGGCCGCGGGGCTGCCCTCGCGCTCGCGACCCCGCAGGAGGGTCATCACCGTGTGGGGGCCTGCGGGAGCACCGGGTCGCACGACGACGGCGATCGCGCTCGCCGCGGAGCTCGCGCTGCTCGGCGGCTCGACCGCGCTCGTCGACGCCGACACGACGAGCGCCTCGATCGCGCCCGCGCTCGGCCTGCTCGACGAGTCGCCCGGCTTCGCGGCGGCCGCGAGGCTCGCCCGCGCGGGGAGCCTGACGGTCGACGAGCTCGACCGCATCGCGCAGCAGGTGCCCACGATGGGCGGCGTGCTGCGCGTGCTCACCGGCATCGGCCGCGCGAGCCGCTGGCCCGAGCTCGGCGCCGACCGCGTCGCTGAGGTGCTCGAGCGCTGCCGTGACTGGGCCGACGCGACGGTCGTCGACGTCGCGTCGAGCCTCGAGCAGGACGAGGAGATCTCGAGCGACATGTTCGCGCCGCGCCGGCACGCCGCGACGCTCGCGGCGCTCGAGGCGGCCGACGAGGTCGTGGTCGTCGCGAGTGGCGACGCCGTGGGCGTCGCGCGGCTCGTGCGGGCCCTGCCGGAGCTGCGGGCGATCGCTCCGAGCGCGCGCACGCGCGTCGTCGTCAACAAGCTGCGCCCGTCGGCGGTCGGCGTCGCGCCCGAGCGCGCCGTGCAGGAGACGCTGCGGCGGCTCGCGCAGGTGAGCCCCGCCGCGTGCTGGCCGTTCGATGGCCGGGCGGCCGACGCGGCGCTGCTCGAGGGACGACCGCTCGTCGACGTCGCGGGCCGCTCGCGGCTCCGGCGGCGCGTGCAGGAGCTCGCGCTCGCGCTCCAGCCGCGGGAGGCGCAGCCGAGCCGAGCGTCGCTGCGCGCGGCCGAGCGGCCGCGGCGCGCGTGGAGGGCCGCGCTACGCTGATCGGGTGACGAGCCTCACGTCGATCGCCCAGCGCTACGGGACCGTCGATGACGACGATCTGCGCTGGCTGCACCGGCTCGTCTCCGACTTCCAGCTGCTCGCCGACCTCGCCATCGGCGACATCGTGCTGTGGCTGCCGACCGGCGACGACGACGGCTTCATCGCCGCGCAGCACGCCCGCCCCGCAGGTGCCGCGACGCTCTTCTACCGCGACATCGTCGGTCAGCCGGTGCGGAACGCCTGGCGCGAGCAGGTCTCGCGCGCGTTCGCCGAGGGCGTCGCGCTCACGGGCGACTCGCCCGTGTGGGGGGCGGAGGGCGACGCGAAGGTGCGTGCGATCCCGGTGCGACGGCGCGAGGCGGAGCCCTCGACCCGAGTGGTCGAGCGGCCGATCGCCGTCATCACGCGGCACTCGAACTACGCCGACACGCGCAGCGCCGGTCGGCTCGAGCGCACCTTCAAGGAGTGCGCCGACGAGCTCTTCCGCATGATCGCGGGCGCCGACTTCCCCGACCAGGCCGCGCCCACCGAGCCCAGGCGCGGTGCCGTGCGCGCATCCGACGGGCTCATGCGGCTCGATCAGGCGGGCGTCGTGACGTTCGCGAGCCCGAACGCCCTCTCGGCGTTCACGCGGCTCGGCTTCGATGGCGAGCTCGAGGGCGAGTCGCTCGCCGAGATCACGACCGAGCTGCTCGACGACTCGCACGAGGTCGACGAGGCGCTGCCGCTCGTGGTCACCGGCCGCGCGCCGTGGCGCACCGACATCGAGACGCGACATGTGACGCTCTCGCTGCGCGCCGTGCCGCTGCGCGCGGGCGCCGAGCGGCTCGGGGCGATCGTGCTCGTGCGCGACGTGACCGACCTCCGGGTGCAGGAGCAGACGCTCATCACCAAGGACGCGACGATCCGCGAGATCCACCACCGGGTGAAGAACAACCTGCAGACCGTCGCCGCGCTGCTGCGCATCCAGTCGCGCCGCACGAAGAGCGACGAGGCGCGCACGTCGCTGCAGGATGCCGAGCGGCGCGTCTCGTCGATCGCGGTCGTGCACGACACCCTGTCGGAGGGGCTGAGCCAATCGGTCGACTTCGACGCCGTCTTCGATCGCGCCATGAAGCTCACGAGCGAGCTCGCGTCGCTGCACGCGGCCCGGGTGCGCACCGAGCGCATCGGCTCGTTCGGCGTGCTGCCGAGCGGCTACGCGACGCCGCTCGCGCTCGCGCTCACGGAGCTCGTGACGAACGCCGTCGAGCACGGCCTCTCCGGCAAGCAGGACGGCCTCGTGCGGATCACCGCGCGGCGCGAGGCCGGCTGGCTCACGGTGCAGGTGTGCGACAACGGCGTAGGGCTGCCCGCTGGCCGCGTCGGCTCCGGGCTCGGCACGCAGATCGTGAAGACGCTCGTCACGGGCGAGCTCTCCGGCACGATCGACTGGGGAGCCCGCGCGGTCGAGGGCACCGAGGTGACGGTGCGGGTGCCGCTCGCCTACATCCGCGAGCCCGACGAGGACTGAGCCCGACGCATCCGCCCACGAAGAAGCGGGGCCGCCCTCAGGCGACCCCGCTCTCGATGCTGCTGCTGAGCGTCAGCCGGCGCGACGGGCGCGCGCGGCGCGGCGCTTGAGCGCGCGGCGCTCGTCCTCGGAGAGGCCGCCCCACACGCCGGAGTCCTGGCTCGTCTCGAGCGCGTACTGCAGGCACATCTCGGTGACCGGGCACGTCGCGCACACGGCCTTCGCCTTCTCGATCTGCTCGAGCGCGGGGCCGGTGTTGCCCACCGGGAAGAACAGCTCGGGGTCTACCGTCAGGCAGGCAGCGTCATCACGCCAGTCCATACATGTGCTCCTTGTACATTGGAGGGGGAGAGCGCGCTCGCGGAACAGCCGCAGCGCAGAAGTCTTTGGGCGCTGCAGCACTGCCGCCCGACGTTCCATGCTTCCACAGGCACTCCGGAGAGGCAAGGGTTTTCTGCTGTGAGCGATGACGCGAGGGCGCGCCCGAGGACCGCGACGACGGTCGGGATCCTGCTGCTCCTGGAGGGTCTCGGCATGATCGCGGTGGCCGTGTGGCTCACGTTCGGAGCGCTCGGGAGCGCGGCCGAGCACATCGCCGGCGGGCTGTTCCTCGCGGTGCTCGCGGCGGGTGCCGCGCTCTTCCTCGCGCTCGCCGGCAAGGCGATGCTCGACGGCCGCGCGTGGTCGCGAGCGGCCGCCGTCGTGTGGTCGGTGCTGCAGCTCGGCGTCGCCCTCGGCACGTTCGACGGCGGCGAGGGTCCCGTGTGGCTCGCGCTCATCCTCGCGGGCCTCTCGGCCGCGATCTTCATCCCCGTGCTGCGGCGCAGCGTGACGGAGTGGCTGCGCCGCGAGGAGTGAGCCGGCGGCTCAGCCGCGGAAGGCGAGCCGCTTGTCGAGCATGTCGAGGTGGCCCTTCGCCTTGGTGTTGTAGAAGGCGTGCGTGATGACGCCCTCCTCGTCGAGCACGAAGGTCGAGCGGCGCACGCCCTCGACGATGCGGCCGTAGCTGTTCTTCTCGCCGAACGTGCCCCACGCGCGGTGCACCTCGAGGCTCTCATCGCTCAGCAGCGGGAACGTGATCCCGTCCTTGTCGCGGGCCCGCGCCAGCTTCTCGACCGGGTCCTTCGAGATGCCGACGACCGCGTAGCCGTGCTCGCCGAGGTCGGGAAGCGCGTCGCGGAAGTCGCACGCCTGCTGCTTGCACGCGACGGTGAGCGCCTCGGGGTAGAAGTAGACGATCACCTTCTGGCCGCGGAGGTCGGCGAGCGAGACGCTCGAGCCGTCCTGGTCGGGGAGCGTGAAGTCGGGTGCGGGCATGCCGGGAGCGAGGTGGGTCATCCCCTCCATCCAAGCAGAGCGGATGCGTCGGCCCGGCCCGGCGAAGACGGCAGGGTCGAGGTGCGCCCGCCGACTGTGCTATCGTTGTTCCTCGGTCGAGAGACCATGCACCTCTAGCTCAATTGGCAGAGCAGTTGACTCTTAATCAATTGGTTCCGGGTTCGAGTCCCGGGGGGTGTACAGCGAGAGGGCCCGGCGTGATGCCGGGCCCTTCGTCATGCGGCGAGCGCTACTGCCGGTACGACGCGAGGAAGTTGCCGATCCGCTCGACCGCGGTCTCGAGGTCGCGCTTCCACGGCAGCGTCACGATCCGGAAGTGGTCGGGCGCGGGCCAGTTGAAGCCCGTGCCGTGCGTCACGAGGATCTTCTCCTGCCGCAGCAGGTCGAGCGCGAGGCGCGCGTCGTCGTGGATCTCGTGCACCTCGGGGTCGAGCCGCGGGAACGCGTAGAGCGCGCCCTTCGGGTTCACGACGCTCACCCCGGGGATCGCGTTCAGGCCCTGCACCGCGGCGTCGCGCTGCTCGAGCAGACGCCCGCCGGGCAGGATGAGGTCTTCGATCGACTGGTGGCCGCCGAGCGCCACCTGGATGCCGTACTGCGCCGGCACGTTGGGGCACAGCCGCGTCGAGGCGAGCAGCGTGAGCCCCTCGAGGAAGCCCCGCGCGTGGTCCTTCGGGCCCGTGATCGCGAGCCACGCGGCGCGGAAGCCCGCTGCGCGGTAGGTCTTCGACAAGCCGTTGTAGGTGAGCGTCAGCAGGTCGGGCGCGAGCGTCGCGATCGAGACGTGCTCGGCGTCGTCGTAGAGGATCCGGTCGTAGATCTCGTCGGCGAGGATGAGCAGCGAGTGGCGCCGCGCGAGGTCGACGATGCCCTGCAGCACCTCGCGCGAATAGACCGCGCCCGTCGGGTTGTTGGGGTTGATGACGACGATCGCCTTCGTGCGCGGCGTGATCTTGGCCTCGACGTCCTCGAGGTCCGGCGCCCAGCCCGCCGACTCATCCGTCAGGTAGTGGATGGGCGTGCCGCCGCCGAGCGACGTCATCGCCGTCCAGAGCGGATAGTCGGGCGCCGGGATGAGCACCTCGTCGCCCGCGTCGAGCAGCGCCTGCATCGTCATCGTGATGAGCTCCGAGACGCCGTTGCCGAGGTAGACGTCGTCGACCGTGAGCTGCGGGAAGCCCGGCACGTCCTCGTAGCGCGCGACGACCGCACGGCGCGCGGGCAGCACGCCCTTCGAGTCGGAGTAGCCCTGCGCGGCGTGCAGGTTGGCGATCATGTCCTGCACGATCGTGTCGGGGGTCTCGAAGCCGAAGGGCGCGGGGTTGCCGATGTTGAGCTTCAGGATGCGGTGGCCCTCTGCCTCGAGCCGCGCCGCCTCGGCGGCCACCGGGCCGCGGATCTCGTAGAGCACGTGCTTGAGCTTCGACGACTGGTCGAGCGACTTGAGAGCCATTGCCCCATGCTAGGCGCGCGCCCGTGCCGCAACCGTCAGCCCGGCAGCTGCAGCAGCCCTCCCGGCGAGCGGGTCGTCGCGGCCGCGACCGCCATCGCGCGCTCGAGCGGACCGACCCAGCCGCCCCCGTGCTCGCGGGCGACGACGGATGCGGTGAGGGACGCGAGCACGCTGTCACCGGCCCCGATCGTGTCGACGATGGGCGCCGCGAGCGCGGGCACCGCCGCGTCGACCGCGCCGTCGGCGGTGAGGATGGTCGCGCCGCGGGGGCCGCGCGTGACGGCGACCGCCCGGGCGCCGCCCGCGATGAGCCGCGCGGCCGTGTCGTCGGCGTCCTCGCCGTAGACGAGCTCGGCGTCCTCGTCGGAGAGCTTCACGAGCAGCGCTCGGGCCGCGAGCGCGTCGAGGCCCGCGGCGAAGCGCTCGACGGCACCAGCCGCGCGCAAGTAGGCCGGTCGCGCGTTCGGGTCGATCAGCAGCCGCTCGCGGGAGCGGTCGAGCTCGAGGAGCGGCGCGATCTGCCGCTCATGTTCGAGCGCGAGGCACGAGACGACCACGAGCGGCGCCTCCTCGAGCACGTGCTCGAGTCCGCCGAGCTCGACGAAGCGTCCGACGCCCGCGGCGTTGAACTCGTAGCGCATCGTGTCGCCCTCGCGCACGGCGGTCGCGACCGCGGTGCCAAGCGGCGCGGCGGTCGCGACGAGCTCGACGCCGTGGCGCTCGCAGTGCTCGCGCAGCACGCTGCCCGGCTCGTCGTCGCCGACCATCGCGACGAGGCGCGCCGGCACGCCGAGCCGGGTCAGGCCGACCGCGACGTTGAGCGCGGCGCCGCCGGGATGGGCTGCCCCGTCGATCGCGTCGACGAGCGCATCGCCGATGACGACGACCGGTGCGGTCATCGGTGCTCCGGGCATCCGCTCAGCGGCGCTTCTTGGCGGCCTTCTCGAGCTCGCGCTCGAGCTCCTGCTGGCGCGTGCCCTCGTCGCGCTGGTTCACCGCGCCGATCGCGAGCGCGACGCCGATGCCCCAGCTGACCCACAGCAGGGCGAGCCGCCAGTCGCGCGGCCCCTTCTGGGTCGCCTTCGCGACACCGATGCCGCTGGCCACCGACGACAGCACGCCGGCGTTGAACAGGTACTTGCGCATCCCGCCTCCTCGTCGGGCCAAACCTAGCGCGCGTGCGTGCACGGATGCCTGGAGCACCCTCGCGAGCGCTCTCCACAGGTGCTCCTCGCGCCCGCTCGCGTGTGGGTGGTGCCGAGGAGAATCGGGGCATGACGACGAGGCCGGGTGACGGGGCGGAGGCGCTGGAGGCGCCCCCGCTCGAGCCGCGCTCGGCTGCCGAGATCGCGGCGGATGCGGAGCTCGATGCATTCTGGCTCGAGCTGTCGGCGCAGGTCGCGGCGATGTCGGCGGAGCAGGTGACGGCTGCGGCCGAGCACGGCGCGCCGATCCCGCCGCTGCCGCGCCCGCCGGAGTCGGCGGCCGAGCGGCGCTCGCGGCTCGACGCGGAGTTCGTGGAGCGGTTCGCGGCGCTCGAGGCCGAGACGTCGCGCATCGAGGGCGAGCGGCGGGCGCTCATGGCCGAGCACCTGCAGCGGATGATCGACCAGCGCGGCGACACGGGCGCGATGCTGCGCGAGCTCGCGTCGTGCGCGGCGGTCGAGGTCGGGCTCGCGTCGACGACGGTCGAGCGGCGCATGAGCGACGCGTGGGCGATCATCACGACGCTGCCGGCCGCGCACGAGGCGGCGGCCGAGGGCAGGATCACCGTCAGCCACCTGCGCGTGATCGAGGCGGAGACGCGGCCGCTGCGCGAGGACGAGCAGCTTGACGCCGCTGATCGTGAGCGCGTCGTGGCGGCGCTCGTCGATACGGCGGAGCGCTCGAGCGTGAGCCGGCTGCGATCGCGCGCGAAGCAGCTCGTCAACGACGCGCTCTCGACGCCGCTGCAGGTCCGGCACGATGCGGCGCGGCAGCGGCGGCGGGTGGAGGTGTCGGATGCGGGTGATGGGATGGCGCACCTGTACGCGTTCCTGCCTGCGCTGGAGGCGTACGCGGTGCACGATCGGCTGACGCAGGCGGCGCGCGGGAAGCCGAAGGAGGATCCTCGCTCGTTCGACCAGTTCCGGGCGGATGCGTTCCAGGAGCTGCTGCTGTCGGGTGTGGTGCCGGAGGACCCGCACGGCACGTCCGGCATCCGGGTCAAGCCGATGATCGCGATCCCCGCGGGCGGGCTGTGCTTCGACGGCACGGCGGCGGAGGCCGAGGCGGCCGGGCACCGGTTCCCGGCGATGCTCGACGGGAAGGTGATCGTCGATCTTGACACGGCGCGCCGGCTGGCGGGGGAGGCGTCCACGTGGCTGCGGCTGTTCACGCATCCGGTGACGGGCGTCGCGGTCACGGTCGACTCGTACACGCCGACCGCGGCGCAGCGGCACGCGCTGCTCGGCCGCGACGTGCGCTGCCGAGCACCCGGCTGCGACCGGCCGGCCCGCCGGGCCGATCTCGACCACACGCGGCCGTGGTCACAGGGCGGCGAGACGAGCCTGTCGAACCTCGCCCACATCTGCCGCCGCGACCACTGCCTCAAGCACGACTCGCGCTGGGCCGTCGAGCAGCTGCCCGGTGGCGTGCTGCGCTGGACCTCACCGCTCGGCCAGGTGATCGACGACCTGCCGGAGCCGGCCGGGCCGGTCTTCACCGACATGTCCCGCACGAGGCCGAGGCCGCCGAAGCGCACGGGCGCGCAGCGGCGAGCCGACCAGCGGGCAGCGCTCGAGCGGCTCGGCCGCTGGGATGATCCGACGACCTGGACCGCGCCCGATCCCGCGGTGCTGCGCGAGTGGCACGGGGCCCCGCTCGAACCAGCCGCGCACGGCGATCCGAACGCTCCGCCGCCGCCGTTCTGATCGGCCCGCGACATGCGCCGCATCGTGCGACTGACCGATCGGTCGAACTCTGACCGATCGGTCAGTACGATGGTCGATCGTGACCACTCGCGACACGATCCTGCAGGCGGCGCTCGAGCGCTTCGCCCGCACCGGGTACCTCGGCAGCTCGATCCAGCAGATCGCCGACGACGTCGGCACCTCGAAGTCGTCGGTGCTGTACCACTTCGAGTCCAAGGAAGCGCTCCTCGAAGCCGCGATGCAGCCCGCGATCGACGCGATGTCGGCGCTCGTCGCCGCGCTCCCGCGCGCAGGCGCCGACAAGCTCGAGGCGGTGTCGGCGCTCGCGACCGGCTTCGTCGACGTCCTCATGGCGCACAGCGCCGCCGTCTCCGTCTTCGTCACCCAGCGCGGCGCGCTCCGCGACGTGCCGGTCATCGGCCGCGCGAACGCGCTCGTCGACGCTATCGCGAGCACCCTCGTGCAGGAGGCGCCGAGCGCGCGCGTGCTCACGCGCGTCTCGATCGGGCTCGCGGGCGTCGCCTTCATCCTCGGCGACGCGCTCGACGACGACCGCGAGCACGTCGACCCCGCCGAGATGCGCGAGATCTTCATCGACACGCTCCTCGAGCTGTGCCTGACACAGCCCGAGTCCCTCGAGAGCGCCCGCTGATGGCGACGTGGCTCTCCCGCATCGGCGCCGGATCGATGCGCCGCGCCCGCCTCGTCATCGTCGCGTGGCTCCTCGCCGTCGCCGCGGTGCTCGGCGGCGCCTTCGCCCTCGGCCCCGACATGCAGGAATCGTTCGACATCCCGGGCACCGAGTCGCAAGAGGCCCTCGACCGCCTCGGCAGCGTCTTCCCGCAAGTCGCGGGTGCCGCGGTGCAGGTCGTCTACGAGGCGCCCGAGGGCGACTCGATCGAGCAGCACCGCGACGCGATCGAGCGGCAGGTCGACGAGATCACCGCGATCGACGGCATCGCGACCGCCGTCGCGCCGTGGGACGAGTTCGCCGCCGACCAGATCTCCGACGACGGCCGCATCGCCTACGCGCAGGTGCAGTTCGAGCCGCGCGAGACGGGCGGCACGCCCGCGGGCCTCGACGAGCTCGTGGCGACGGCCGATGCGCCGCGCGAGACGGGCCTCGCCGTCGAGTTCGGCGGGCAGGTCTTCCAAGCCTCGAGCGTGCCCATCTCCTGGGTCGAGGGCGTCGGCGTGCTCTTCGCCGGGATCGTGCTGTTCGTCACCTTCTGGTCGCTGCTGACCGCGGGGCTGCCGCTCATCACCGCGCTCGTCGGCGTCGGCATCACGATGGGCGGGGTGCTGGGCGCCTCGGCGCTCGTGACGGTCTCGAACTCCGCGCCGCTCATGGCGCTCATGATCGGCCTCGCCGTCGGCATCGACTACGCGCTCTTCATCCTCTCGAAGCACCGCTCGCAGCTCGCGCGCGGCATGGGCGTGATCGAGTCGGGCTCGCTCGCGGTCGGCACCGCCGGCACCGCCGTGCTCTTCGCGGGCCTCACGGTCGTCGTCGCCCTCGCGGGACTCCTGATCGTCGGCATCCCCTTCCTCTCGATCATGGGCATCGGTGCCGCGATCTCGGTCATGATCGCCGTCGCGGCCGCCGTGACGCTCCTGCCGGCGATCATGGCGCTCCTCGGCGAGCGGCTGCGCCCGAAGCCCGGCAGCCGCGCCGCGCGGCTCGCCGAGCGCGACGTCGACGAGCGGCCGACGCTCGGCATGCGCTGGGTCACGGGCATCACGAAGCGCCCGTGGCTCGCCGTCGTCGGCGTGCTCGCCGTCATGGGCGTCGCCGCCATCCCCGCCGCGAGCCTCGAGCTCGCGCTCCCCGACAACGGCCGCGAGGCGCAGGGCTCGACCCAGCGCATCGCCTACGACACCCTCCAGGAGGGCTTCGGCGAGGGCGTGACCGGCCCGCTCGTGGTGATGGCCGACATCACCCAGGTCACCGACGTGCTGCCCGTGCTCGAGGCGCTCGCCGACGACCTCGCAGAGATCCCGGGCGTCGAGCGCATCGGCAGCGCCTTCCCCGACGAGACCGTCGACACGGCGATCGTGCAGGTGATCGCCGAGACCGGCCCCGCCGACCCGGCGACCGCCGACGTCGTGCGCGCGATCCGCGACGCCGCGCCCGCGCTCGAGGAGGAGCACGGCACCGCCATCGCCGTCACGGGCGCGACGGCCGTGCAGATCGACGTCTCGCAGCGCCTGCAGGACGCGCTCCTGCCGTTCGGCATCGTCGTCGTCTCGCTCGCGATCGTGCTGCTCATGCTCGTGTTCCGCTCGATCCTCGTGCCCGTCACCGCCGCGCTCGGCTTCATCGGCTCGGTGCTCGCGGCCTTCGGCGTCGTGGTCGCGGTCATGCAGTGGGGCTGGGGCATCGAGCTCCTGCACGCCGAGCCCGGGCCGATCCTCTCGTTCATGCCCGTGCTGCTCATGGCGGTGCTCTTCGGGCTCGCGATGGACTACCAGATGTTCCTCGTCTCCGGCATGCGCGAGGCACACGCGCACGGCCACGACGCGGTCAGCGCCGTCCGCCACGGCTTCGCGGCGAACGCGCGCGTCGTCACCGCCGCCGCGCTCATCATGTTCTTCGTCTTCTTCGCCTTCGTCCCCGAGGGCATGGCGATGATCAAGGCGATCGCGCTCGGCCTCGCGGTCGGCGTCGCCGTCGACGCCTTCCTCGTGCGCATGACGCTCATCCCTGCGCTCATGACGCTCATGGGAGAGCGGGCGTGGTGGCTGCCGCGGTGGCTCGACCGCGCGATGCCCGAGATGGACGTCGAGGGCGAGACCCTCGGTCGGCACCGCGACGCACTCTCGTGGGCGGCGGATGCGGGCGGCCACCTCGCGCTCGAGCGCTTCCGTCCCGAGGTGGACTGGCGGCAGCCCGGCGACGCGTCGTGGACGCTCACCGCCCCGCGGGGCGCGGTCGTGCGCCTCGGCGGTGGCTTCGCCGACCGCCAGCGGCTCGCGCACGCCGTGATCGGCGACGTCGACGCAGCCGGTCGTGCGCAGCTCGGCGGCGCCGCGCTGCCCGGCGACGTCGCGACCCTCCGGAGCCGCGTCGCGATCGTCGACCTCGACGGCCACGTCGAGTCGGCGCACCAGGCGGCGCGTGCCGCGCTCGCGCTGCGGAGCCCCTTCGCGCCCGGCCCCGTGCTCGACCGCCGCGCCGACGCGCTCGTCGCCCGCGCCGGCGATGCGCTCGGCGCGCCCATCGACGCGGCCGCGCCGCTCTCGCGCCTCGCGCCGCTCGAGCGGGCCGCCGTGCTCATCGCGATCGCGGTGCTGCGCGCACCGAGCCTCGTCTGGATCGACGCCGCCGCGGGCGCCCCGACCGGCGCCGCTCGGCTCGCGGCGCGGCTCGCGGGCCCGGACGCCACGATCGTCACGAGCGAGGCTGCGCCCGAGGCGCACGGTCGCGCCGCGATCGACGCCGAGCCCGCCGACGCGGCCGAGGAGGACCGCCTCGCCGCCGAAGCCGCATCCGCCGCCGACGCCCAGCAGACCGACCCGCCCGCCGAGGCGCTCGCGACCACGGGAGCAGACCGATGACCAGCTCGCTCAAGAAGGCCGTCGCCCTCACGACGGCCGCCGTCACGCCCTTCGCCGTCGCCGCACTCGCGGCGTGGTCGATCGGGCCGGCGCTCGACGGCGACCGCGACGTGCCCGCCGCCGTCGTCAACAGCGATCGCATGCTCACGACGACCGCCGAGGACGGCACCGAGTCGGTCATGTTCGCCGGCCGGCAGGTCGTCACCGACCTCGTGGGCGACGAGGACGACGGCTTCGAGTTCCGCATCCTGAACGCGGAGGACGCTGCGGCCGCGCTCGCGGAGGGCGAGGTGCGCGCCGTCGTCACGATCCCCGCCGACTTCTCGGAGCGCGTGCTGAGCCTCCAGGGCGACGACCCGCAACAGGCCGGCATCGAGATCGTCACCGACGCCGCCTCGAGCGGGCTCGCGTCGAGCCTCGCGACCGAGACGGGGGAGTCGATCGTCGCCTCCTTCGGCGACGTCGTCACGACCGGCTTCATCTCGGGGCTCTACGGCGGCCTCGGCACGCTCGGCGAGCAGCTCGGCACCGCGGCCGACGGGGCGGATGCGCTCGGCGCGGGCGGCACGCAGCTCGAGTCGGGGCTCGGCGACCTCGCCGACGGCCTCGACCAGCTCGGCGCCGGGGCGGGCTCCGCCCAGGACGGCGCGAACCAGCTCGCCGACGGCGCGGGGCAGCTCGCGACCGGGCTCGGGGGCGCCGACGCCGGCATCGGCCAGCTCTCGAGCGGGGCGGCACAGCTGCGCGACGGACTCGACGCCTACACCGGCGGCGTCGACGCGCTCGCCGGCGGCGCGCGCTCGCTGAGCGACGGCGTCGACGCCTACACCGACGGCGCCGAGGCCTTCGCGCGAGGCGTGCAGCAAGCGGGGGACGAGCTGCGCACTGGCCTCGGCGGCGCCGCGGAAGCGGGTGGCATCGGCCAGCTCGAGGACGCGCTCGACGGCCAGGCGGCGCTCGCGGCATCGCTGCTCGCGGCGCTGGAGGCCGACCCCGCCACCGACCCCGCTGCGATCGTGCAAGCGCAGCAGCTCGCGGGCGCGCTCGCGCAGCTCTCGCAGCAGGACATCAGCGGTGCGCTCACCGCGGGCCTGCTCGCGGCGACCGCCGACCTCTCGGCGCTCGACACCGCAGCCGAGCAGCTCGTCGCGGGCGGTGCGCCGCTCCGCGACGGCGCCGCGCAGCTCGCCGACGGCGCGGCCCAAGCCTCGGCGGGGTCGCCCGCGCTCCGCTCGGGCGCCTCGCAGCTCGCGAGCGGGCTCGCGCAGCTCGACGGCGGCTTCGGCGCATCGGTTTCGGGCGCCTCGCAGCTCGCCGGCGGCGCCGACGAGCTCGCGGCCGGGCTCGGCGACCTCGGCTCGGGCGTCGGCCAGCTCGCCGCGGGTGCGCGCTCCGCGCAGTCCGGTGCCGGTGACCTCGGCGATGGCGCGCGCGAGCTCGGCGACGGGCTCCGCCAGGGCGTCGACGCCCTGCCGCAGCTGAGCGAGGGCGAGCTCGACGACCTCGCCGACGTGGCGACGAACCCCGTCGGCTTCGACCTCGAGGAGCGCCGCGCGCTCCCGAGCGGCGAGGCGCGCATCGGCGCGCTCGCCGTGCCCGTAGGCCTGTGGCTCGGCGCCCTCGCGCTCGTGCTCGTGCTCGCCCGCTCCGCTCGCCGGGTCGCGGCATCCGCCGAGACCGACGGCCGCGTGCTCGCCGCGCTGCTCGTGCGCTCCGCGTGGATCGTCGCCCTGCAAGCGGTGCTCGCGGCGCTCGTCGTGCACGCGATCGGCGGCGTCGCGTGGTCGGCGCTGCCCATCACGCTCACCGTCTCGCTGCTCTTCGGCGCGGTCGCGACGCTCGCGAACCTCGCGCTCACCGCGTGGCTCGGACCGGTCGGCGCGGTCGTCTCGCTCGTGCTGCTCGTGCTCCAGGCCGTCGCCGCGGGCGGCGTGCTGCCGCGCGACGTGCTCGGCTCGGCATTCGCGTCGATCGCGCCGGCGCTGCCGATGACGCACGCCGTCGACGCGCTCGTCGCGGCCGCGGCCGGCTCCGGGTGGTCGGGCGGATCGATCGGGATGCTCGTGCTCTTCGCCGCGATCGGGCTGCTCGCATCCCTGCTCGCCGTGCGGTCGATGCGCAGACGGGAGACCGCGGCGCGCATCCGGGCGCTCGATAGCCTGGCGCCCGCGACGGCATGAGGGAGGACGACGTGGATCGAGAGGGCGTCAGCGCGCGGCCGTGGCTGCGGCACTACGGCGAGGGCGTGCCGGCCGAGATCGAGGTGCCCGACGGTTCGCTCATCGACCTGCTCGGCGACGCGGTGCAGCGCTTCGGCGACCGCGTCGCGCTCGAGTTCTTCGGCGCCGAGACGACCTACGCCGAGCTCGGCCGCCGCGTCGCGCGGGCCGCGGAGGGCCTGCGGCGGCTCGGCGTCGGCGCCGGCGACCGCGTCGCGATCGTGCTGCCCAACTGCCCCGAGCACATCGTCGCCTTCTACGCCGTGCTCCGCCTCGGCGCGGTCGTCGTCGAGCACAACCCGCTCTACACGCGCGGCGAGCTCGAGCACCAGTTCCGCGACCACGGCGCGACCGTCGCGATCGCGTGGGACAAGGTGGCTCCGCTCGTGCGTGAGATGCTGGGCGTGCGGCACGTCGTCGCCGTCGACATGACCGCGAGCATGCCGCTCGGCAAGCGCCTCGCCCTGCGGCTGCCGATCGCCAAGGCGCGCGCCGCGCGCGCCCAGCTGACGGCGCGCGCGCCGGGCACGATGCCATGGCCGCGGCTGCTCGACCAGGGTGCGGTGTTCGAGTCGCACGCGCGCCCCGCCGCCGACGACCTCGCCGTCATCCAGTACACGAGCGGCACGACCGGCTCGCCGAAGGGGGCGATGCTCACGCACCGCAACCTGGGCGCGAACGCCGCCCAGGGCCGGGCGTGGGTGCCGGGCCTCGTCGCCGGGCGCGAGGTCGTGTACGCGGTGCTGCCGATGTTCCACGCCTACGGGCTCACGCTGTGCCTCACCTTCGCGATGAGCATCGGCGCGCGGCTCGTGCTCTTCCCGAAGCCCGACGTCGAGCTCGTGCTCGCGGCCGCCAGGAAGCATCCGCCCACCTTCCTGCCGGCGGTGCCGCCGATCTACGACCGGCTGGCGCGCGCCGCGGTCGAGCGCGGCATCGACCTCTCCTCGGCTCGCTTCGCGATCTCGGGCGCGATGCCGCTCACGACCGAGATCCTCGAGCGGTGGGAGGCCGCGACGGGCGGCCTGCTCGTCGAGGGCTACGGCATGACCGAGGCATCGCCCGTCGTGCTCGGCAACCCCGTCGGCCGCTCGCGCCGGCCCGGCGCGGTCGGCGTGCCCTTCCCGAGCACCGAGATCCGCGTCGTCGACCCCGAGGAACCGAGCCGCGACCGCGCGCCCGGCGAGGCCGGCGAGCTGCTCGTGCGCGGGCCGCAGGTGTTCGGCGGCTACTGGGGCAAGCCCGACGAGACCGCGGCGACGCTGCTGCCGGGCGGCTGGCTCCGCACGGGCGACATCGTCGAGGTCGACGCCGACGGCTTCGTGACGATCGTCGACCGCATCAAGGAGATCATCATCTCCGGCGGCTTCAACGTCATGCCCTCGGAGGTCGAGGCGACGCTCGTGCGGTTCGAGGGGGTGACGGATGCGGCGGTCGTCGGCCTGCCGCGCGACGACGGCTCCGAGCAGGTCGTCGCGGCGGTGACGGTCGACGGCGACGTCGACCTCGAGGCCCTCCGCGAGCACTGCCGCGGATCGCTCGCCGCCTACAAGGTGCCGCGGCGCATCGAGGTCGTCGACGAGCTGCCGCGCTCGCAGATCGGCAAGGTGCTGCGGCGCGAGGTGCGGGAGCGGCTGCTCGCGGACTGACGCGCGCGCTACGGCTGGGCGGGATCCGCGGCGGACCTGGCGTCGTCGGCGGCGTCCGCCGACGCATCGACCGCGAGGTGCTCGCGCGCGAACTCGAGCGTCTCGGTGAGCATCCGGAGCCGCTCGCGCTCGTTGCGGGCGTAGCGGGTCTTGATCTCGGCGACGACCTGCCCCGTCCATCGCCGCTCGGCGAGCATGCGCAGCACCTCCGCGACGGGCTCGTTGCCGCGGCCCGGCAGGAGGTGCTCGTCGAAGATGCGCCCGCCCTCGGCCGCGACGCCGTCGGTGAGGTGGAGGTGCCGCAAGCGGTCGCCGAGGTCGAGCGCGAGCTCCATCGAGTCGCGCTTCGCGAGCGCGCAGTGCGAGAAGTCGAGGGTCGCGTGCTCGACGTCCATCTCGCTCGGGTCGATGCCAGGCAGGTACGCCTGCCGGTCGATGCCGCCCGCGGCCCACGGGAACATGTTCTCGACCGCGACCTCGACGCCGTGCTTCCGCTCGGTCTGCCGCACCGCATCCTCGAACGTGCGCGCGTACTTGCCCTGCCAGCGGAACGGCGGATGCACGACGACCGTCGGCGCGCCGACGGCGACGGCGAGCTCGGCCGAGCGGTCGAGCTTCACGAACGGGTCGCGGCCCCACACGAACGTCGTCAGCAGCACGACGGGCGCGTGGATCGCCATGATCGGCTGCTCGTACTGCGCCGAGAGCTCGAGCAGCCGCTCGGGGCTGCGCGTCTTCGCGTCGGTCGTGACCATCACCTCGACGCCGTCGTAGCCGGCCTCGGCCGACAGGCGGAAGCCGTCCTCGACGCCCTTGGGGAAGACGGAGATCGTGCTCAGCCCCACCGTGATCATGGTCACGACGGTAGACCCTCCGGGTGAGTGCCGCGTTCCAGGCAGCGGCCGCGGCGCTGATCTGACATCCCTCGCGGCGTAGGATCGGGCCATGCCTGAGATCGACATCAAGCCGCGCTCGCGCGCCGTCACGGACGGCGTCGAGGCCACGACGAGCCGAGGGATGCTGCGGGCCGTCGGCATGGGCGACGGCGACTGGGAGAAGCCCCAGATCGGCATCGCGAGCTCGTGGAACGAGATCACGCCGTGCAACCTCTCGCTCGACCGCCTCGCGCGCTCGTCGAAGGAGGGCGTGCACGCCGGCGGGGGCTACCCGCTGCAGTTCGGCACCGTCTCGGTCTCGGACGGCATCTCGATGGGCCACGAGGGCATGCACTTCTCGCTCGTGAGCCGCGAGGTCATCGCCGACTCCGTCGAGGTCGTCGTGAACGCCGAGCGCCTCGACGGCACGGTGCTGCTCGCGGGCTGCGACAAGTCGCTCCCCGGCATGCTCATGGCCGCCGCGCGGCTCGACCTCGCGAGCGTCTTCGTCTACGCCGGCTCGATCGCGCCGGGCTTCGCGAAGCTCAGCGACGGCACCATCCCGCAGTCGATGACGATCATCGACTCCTTCGAGGCCGTCGGCGCATACAAGGCCGGCAAGATCTCGGCCGAGGACCTGCACCGCATCGAGTGCGGATTCGCGCCCGGCGAGGGCGCGTGCGGCGGCATGTACACGGCCAACACGATGGCGTGCATCGCCGAAGCGCTCGGCATGAGCCTCCCCGGCTCGTCGACGCCGCTCTCGGCCGACCGCCGCCGCGACTACTACGCCCGTCGCTCGGGCGAGGCGGTCGTCGAGCTCCTGCGCCGCGGCATCACCGCCCGCGACATCCTCACGAAGGAGGCGTTCGAGAACGCCATCACCGTCGCCATGGTGCTCGGCGGCTCGACCAACGCGGTGCTCCACCTGCTCGCGATCGCGCACGAGGCGCAGGTCGAGCTCGACCTCGAGGACTTCCGCCGCATCGGCGCGCGCTCGCCGCACCTCGCCGACGTCAAGCCCTTCGGCGCCTACGTCGCGCAGGACTTCGACCGCGTCGGCGGGATGCCGGTCGTGATGAAGGCGCTCCTCGACGCGGGCCTGCTGCACGGCGACGCGCTGACGGTCACGGGCCGCACACTCGCCGAGAACCTCGCCGAGCTCGACCCGGCGCCGATCGACGGCACCGTCGTGCGCGCGCTCGACGACCCCATCCACGCGACCGGCGGCCTCACGATCCTCGACGGCTCGCTCGCGCCCGAGGGCGCCGTCGTCAAGACGGCCGGCTTCGACGCCGAGGTCTTCGAGGGCCCCGCGCGCGTGTTCGACCGCGAGCGCGCCGCGATGGACGCGCTCACGAACGGCGAGATCCGCGCGGGAGACGTCGTCGTCATCCGCTACGAGGGCCCGAAGGGCGGCCCCGGCATGCGCGAGATGCTCGCGATCACCGCCGCCATCAAGGGCGCTGGGCTCGGCCGCGATGTACTACTGTTGACGGACGGCAGATTCTCAGGCGGCACAACCGGCCTGTGCATCGGCCACATCGCCCCTGAGGCGGTCGACTCCGGTCCGATCGCCTTCGTGCGCGACGGAGACCGCATCAGGGTCGACATCGCCGCTCGCTCGCTTGACCTGATCGTCGACGAGGCAGAGCTCGCCTCCCGGCGTGAGGGCTGGGAGCCGCTGCCCCCGCGCTACTCGCGCGGAGTCCTCGCCAAGTACGCCCGTCTCGTGCAGTCCGCCGCTCGCGGAGCCGTCACGGGCTGACGACACGTCCGTCAGCAGCCAGGAGAGCCATGCCCATCACCGCCAGGCCTGCGCCGCCGCGCAGCGCCGAGCCCCCGACCCTCACCGGCTCGGGAGCCGTCCTCAAGTCGCTCGAGCTGCTCGGCGTCACCGACGTCTTCGGCATCCCCGGCGGCGCGATCATCCCCTTCTACGACGAGCTCATGCAGCAGTCGGCCATCCGTCACATCCTCGTGCGCCACGAGCAGGGCGGCGGCCACGCCGCCGAGGGCTACGCGGCCGCGACCGGCCGGGTCGGCGTGTGCCTCGCGACGAGCGGTCCGGGCGCGACGAACCTCGTCACCGCGCTCGCCGACGCCTACATGGACTCGGTCCCGATGGTCGCGATCACCGGCCAGGTGTTCAGCCACCTCATCGGCACGGATGCGTTCCAGGAGGCCGACATCACCGGCATCGTGATGCCCATCACGAAGCACACCTTCCAGGTGACGCGCCCCGAGGACGTGCCGGGCGCGCTGCGCGCGGCGTTCCACATCGCATCCACGGGTCGTCCCGGCCCCGTGCTCGTCGACATCACGAAGGACGCGCAGCAGGACTCCGCGCCGTTCGTGTGGCCCGATCGCGTCGACCTGCCCGGCTACCGGCCGGTCGTCAAGGCGCACGGCAAGCAGATCACCGCCGCGGCGCAGCTGCTCGCGAGCTCCGAGCGCCCGCTGCTCTACGTCGGCGGCGGCGTCATCCGCGCGAAGGCGTCGGCGGAGCTGCTCGAGTTCGCCGAGTCGACCGGGGCGCCGGTCGTGACGACGCTCATGGCGCGCGGCGCCTTCCCCGACTCGCACCCGCAGCAGCTCGGCATGCCCGGGATGCACGGCACGGTCCCCGCGGTGCTCGCGTTCCAGGAGTGCGACCTCATCGTCGCGCTCGGCGCTCGCTTCGACGACCGGGTGACCGGCAAGGTCGCCGAGTTCGCGCCGAACGCGAAGGTCATCCACGTCGACGTCGACCCCGCCGAGATCTCGAAGATCCGCACCGCCGACGTGCCGATCGTGGGCGACGTGCGCGAGGTGCTGAGCGACCTCTCGATCGCGTTCCAGGAGCTCGCGGCGAACGAGCGCCCCGACCTCACCGACTGGTGGGAGCGGCTGCACGGACTGCAGGAGCGCTTCCCGCTCGGCTTCCCCGAGCCGAGCGACGGCAAGCTCTCGCCGCAGCACGTCATCCAGCGCATCGGCGAGCTCACCGGCCCCGAGGCGATCTACGCGTCGGGCGTCGGCCAGCACCAGATGTGGGCGGCGCAGTTCATCCAGTACGAGCGCCCGAACGCGTGGCTCAACTCCGGCGGCGCCGGCACGATGGGCTACGCCGTGCCGGCCGCGATGGGCGCGAAGGTCGCCGAGCCCGAGCGCGTCGTGTGGGCGATCGACGGCGACGGCTGCTTCCAGATGACCAACCAGGAGCTCGCGACCTGCACGCTCAACGACATCCCGATCAAGGTCGCGGTCATCAACAACTCGTCGCTCGGCATGGTGCGGCAGTGGCAGAGCCTCTTCTACGAGGGCCGGCACTCGTTCACCGACCTCGAGACCGGCGACGACGCGAAGATGATCCCCGACTTCGTCAAGCTCGGCGAGGCCTACGGCTGCCTCGCGATCCGCGTGACGAAGCCGGAGGAGATCGACCCGGCCATCAAGCTCGCGCTCGAGACGAACGACCGACCGGTCGTGATCGACTTCATCGTCTCGAAGGACGCGATGGTGTGGCCCATGGTGCCGCAGGGCGTCTCGAACTCCTTCGTGCAGTACGCCAAGGAGCACAGCCCGGTGTGGGAGGAGGAGTGATGAGCACGCACGTCCTGTCGCTCCTCGTCGAGGACAAGCCGGGCCTCCTGACCCGCGTCGCGGGCCTGTTCGCCCGCCGCGGCTTCAACATCGAGTCGCTCGCGGTCGGCAAGACCGAGGTGCCGGGCCTGTCCCGCATCACCGCGGTCGTCGACGTCGAGGACCTGCCGCTCGAGCAGGTCACGAAGCAGCTCAACAAGCTCATCAACGTCGTGAAGATCGTCGAGCTCGAGCCGGCCCAGTCGGTGCAGCGCGAGCACATGCTCATCAAGGTGCGCGTCGACAACTCGACGAGGTCGCAGATCCTCGAGGCCGCGACGCTCTTCCGCGCGCGCGTCGTCGACGTCACGACCGACGCGCTCGTGATCGAGGTCACGGGCGACTCCCCGAAGTGCCAGGCGCTGCTGCGGCTCCTCGAGCCGTACGGCATCAAGGAGATCGCGCAGTCGGGCCTGCTGGCCATCGGCCGCGGCGGCAAGTCCATCAGCGAGCGCGCGCTCAAGCAGAGCTCCTGATCCACAGAACCAGACGAAGGAGACAGCATGACTGAGGTCATCTATGACGACGGTGCCGACCTCGGCATCATCCAGGGCAAGAAGGTCGCCATCATCGGCTACGGCTCGCAGGGCCACGCGCACGCGCAGAACCTGCGCGACTCGGGCGTCGAGGTCCGCGTCGGGCTCCAGCTCGAGTCGAAGAGCCGCCAGAAGGCGACCGAGCAGGGCTTCGAGGTCGGCACGCCGGCCGAGGTCGCCGAGTGGGCCGACGTCGTCGTGCTGCTCGCCCCGGACCAGCACCAGCGCCACATCTACAGCGGCGAGGTCGCCCAGCACATGGGCGAGGGCAAGACGCTCCTGTTCAGCCACGGCTTCAACATCCGCTACGGCTACATCGAGGCGCCCGAGGGCGTCGACGTCGTGCTCGTCGCGCCGAAGGGCCCGGGCCACACGGTGCGCCGCGAGTTCCAGGCCGGCCGCGGCGTGCCCGTGATCGTCGCCGTCGAGAAGGATGCGTCGGGCTCGGCGTGGCAGACGGCGTGGTCGTACGCGAAGGCCATCGGCGGCCTCCGCGCCGGCGGCATCACGACGACCTTCACCGAGGAGACCGAGACCGACCTGTTCGGCGAGCAGGCCGTGCTGTGCGGCGGCACGTCGCAGCTCGTGCAGTACGGCTTCGAGACCCTCATCGAGGCCGGCTACCAGCCCGAGATCGCCTACTTCGAGGTGCTCCACGAGCTCAAGCTCATCGTCGACCTCATGTGGGAGGGCGGCATCGCGAAGCAGCGCTGGTCGATCTCCGACACCGCCGAGTACGGCGACTACGTCTCGGGCCCGCGCGTCATCAGCCCCGACGTGAAGCAGAACATGCAGGCCGTGCTCGCCGACATCCAGTCGGGCGCGTTCGCGAAGCGCTTCATCGAGGACCAGGACGCCGGCGCGCCGGAGTTCACGAAGCTCCGCGAGCAGCAGCAGGGCCACCCGATCGAGGAGACCGGCAAGAAGCTGCGCGCGCTCTTCGCCTGGGAGCAGCCCGACGCCGACTACACGGACGGCTCGGCCGCCCGCTGACGACCGGCTCTTGACGAGGAGGGGACCCCGAGCGGGTCCCCTCCTCGCGTCCCGCCCTCGCGGTGACCACCGGCCTCCCGCGAGATGCACGCTCTTGCGGTCCGGCGCGCGCAGAGGCCGCAGGAGCGTGCACACGGTCGGCCGATGGCGCTCGGTGCGGCTCGCTCACAGCCAAGCGCGCTTGGGTGGCCGCATGGCTTCGCTCTGGCTCGACTCCGCGCCCCCGATCGGCTTCGACGAGGCGGACCGGCACGACGCCGACGTCGCCGTCGTGGGCGCGGGCATCACCGGCCTCATGACCGCGGCGCTGCTCGCCGGCCGCGGCGCTCGCGTCGTCGTGCTCGAGGCGCGTGACCACGTCGGCGCCGTCGCGACCGGCAACACCACCGCGAAGGTGAGCCTGCTGCAGGGCGATCGGCTGCACCGGGCGCTCGGGCTCGCGCGGCGCGAGGCGGTCGAGGCCTTCGTCGAAGGCTCGATCGCGGGCCAGCTGCGGCTCCGCAGCCTGCTCGCCGCTCGCGACGCGCCCGCCGAGGAGCGCACGGCGATCTCGTTCGCGTTCACCCCCGAGGGCGTCGCGGCGCTCGAGCGCGAGGTCGAGGCCGCGCGCGGGCTCGGCATCCCGGTCGAGTCGAGCGGCGCGGAGGCGCTGCCGTTCCAGGTGGCCGGCGCGATCCAGCTCATCGAGCAGGCGCAGGTGCAGCCGGTCGCGATGCTCGCGGCGCTCGCCGCCGAGCTGCGGGAGCACGGCGGGCGCATCGTGCGCGCGGCGGTGCGCTCGGTGCGCACAGTCGGGCGCGGCGTCGAGCTCGAGACCGACAGCGGCGTCTGGCGCGCGGGCACGGCGGTGCTCGCGACCGGCTCGCCGGTGCCGGCGCGCGCGACATCGGCGCTGCTGACCGCGAGCCGCTCCTACGCCGCCGCCTACCGCACGAGCGCCCCGCTGCCCGAGCCGATGGCCATCAGCGTCGACTCGCCGAGCCGCTCGATCCGCACCGCCGCCGGCCCGGGCGGTGCGGTGCTCGTCGCCGGCGGCCCCGGCCACGCCGTCGGCCGGCACGCCGACCCGCGGCGGCTCGTCGACGAGCTCGACCGCTGGGTGCGGTCGCACTGGCCCGACGCCGAGCGCACGCACGTGTGGAGCGCGCAGGACTACGCGACGCCCGACCTGCTGCCGTGGATCGGTGCGCGACCGGGCTCGCGCGGGCGCGTGCTGCTCGCGACCGGCTTCGACAAGTGGGGCATGTCGAGCGGCGCGATGAGCGCGCTCGCGCTCGCGGGTCGCATCGCGGGGGAGGAGCCCGAGTGGGCGCGCACCCTGCGCCGGCGCGGCACGACGATCGCGGCGCTCGGCCAGGCCGCGGGAGCGTTCGGCGCCGTCGTCGCGGCCGATGCGCGCGCGACCGCGTCGGCGCTCAAGCCCGCGAGCACGCCCGCGGAGGGCGAGGGCGAGCTCGGCCGCGAGGGCCTCCGGCTCGTCGCGACCTCGACGGTCGACGGCGAGACCCGGCGGGTCTCCGCCCACTGCCCGCACGTCGGGGCGCTCGTCGCCTGGAACACGCAGGACCGCAGCTGGGACTGCGTCGCGCACGGCTCGCGCTTCGCGCCCGACGGGTCGCGCCTCGAGGGGCCCGCCGACTGCCCGTTGCGCGCGCTTCGGCGAGCGCCGCGCGAGAGCGAGCCCGTCGCGGGCTGAGGGCCGGCGCTCGCGACCGTGGCAGGGTGGTCGACGTGGACGACGTCACCCAGCCGGGATCCGTGGCCGCCTCGTACCGCCGCTGGGCGGAGGTCGAGGCGGAGGGGCGCTCGCCGCTCTACGCCGAGTGGGCGCGCGGCGTCGCCGACGACGAGCCGCTGTGCGCCGCGCTCGCGCAGCTCGAGCCCATCAAGCGGCAGCCCAACCTGCTCTTCGCGGCCGCGCGCTTCGAGGGCGTCCCGCTCGTGCCGTGGAGCGACGCGCGCGACCTGCTCGCCCGCGGGTGGGAGCGCATCCGCTCGACGATGCTCGCGCGCATGACGCAGACGAACGAGGCGAGGCGCATGGCGACCCTGCTGCCGGCGATCGCGCACCTCGAGGGGCCGATCGCCCTCGTCGAGGTGGGCGCCTCGGCTGGGCTGTGCCTCTACCCGGACCGCTGGCGCTACCGCTTCGGCGCGGGCCGGTACGTCGGCGACGCCGGCCTGCCGCTGCTCGAGACCGACGCCTCGCCGTCGACCCCGCTGCCCACGAGACCGCCCGTCGTCGCATGGCGCGGCGGCATCGACCTGCAGCCGCTCGATCCCGCCGACCCGGCGACGAGGGCGTGGCTCGAGGCGCTCGTGTGGCCGGATGCGTCGGGTGGGCTCGACGGCGCCCGCGTCGACCGGCTGCGCACCGCGCTCGCGATCGCGCGGCGGGAGCCCGCCCACGTGCGGCTCGGCGACCTGACGGTCGATGCGCGCGCGATCGTCGAGGAGGCCGCCCGGCACGCGCCGACGGTCGTCGTCTGGCACTCCGCGGTGCTCGCGTACGTCTCCGCGCTCGAGCGCGCGACGTTCGCGGATCTCATGGGCGAGCTGCCCGTCACGTGGGTCGCGAACGAGGGAGCGTCGCTCGAGATCGGCCCGCCCGCCCCGTGGGCCGACGCCGGCGACTTCGTGCTCCGGCGCGACGCCGAGCCGATCGCGGTCACCGATCCGCACGGCGCCTCGATCACCTGGCTCGCCGACCTCGCGACGTGACCCGACGGCTAGGCTGGATCGAGTGAGCCGCGACGACGACGCCCTCCGCTGGGAGGGGGACGAGGACCTCGACCTCGAGCCCTCCGCCGACGACGGCGATCGCGCGCGATCCGGCGCGGCGGCCCCCGCCGCGCGCGAGGCGCGGCCCCGCGGCCCGCTCGGTTGGCTCGCGCTCGTGCTCGCGCTCGCAGCCACCGTGGGCTGGATCGTCGTGATGTTCGCGAACCCCGTGCAGCAGCCGAGCCTGCTCGGCCTCGTGATGTACCAGCTCGGCGAGCTGCTCGCCGTGATCGCACCGCTGCTGTGGTGGTGGTGCGTCGACCGGCTCGCACCGCTCGAGCGCCGCGCGCCGTGGTGGATCGCCGGCCTCGTCGTGACCGCACCGTGGCCGCTCGTCGCGGGGGTGCTCGCGTGAGCGCGCGGCAGCCGCACGAGGAGCGCCCCGGCGACGCGTGGATCGTCGCGCTGCTGTTCGCGCTCGCATTCGGCTACGACACGGTCGAGGCGGTCACGAACCTGCAGCAGCTGCCGCTGCTCTACGCGAGCGCGGGCATCGAGGCGTCGACGCCGTGGTGGCTGCTCATCGCGAGCGTCGCGCTGCCCGCCGTGCTCTTCGCGCTGTCGCTCTGGATCGGGCGGCGGATGCGGCTGGTCGGCAAGGCGGGCGTCATGCTCGTCGCGCTCGCGGTGAGCGCGCAGGCGAGCCTGCTCGCCGAGCAGCTCGCGCGCCAGATCGCGATCGCGGCGCTCGGCGGCTGAGCCGGCGCGGGCTCCGGCTCAGATCACCGAGACGAGCACGAGCGCGCCGAGCACGACCTGCCCGACGGCGCGCGGTGCGATCGGCACCGCGGCGGCGCCGAAGCGCTCGGGCTCGCGCGCGGCCTGCACGTTGGCGGGGAAGACCGCGATGAGCAGCGCGATGAGCGCGATGCCGGCCGCGAAGCGCACACCCCACCACGGCGCGAGGAGCGCAGCACCGGCGACGATCTCGACGACGCCGGAGATCGCGACGAGCGCGGGCGCCCAGCGCCGCTCGGGGCCGGCGAACGCTGCCGGGATCATCGCCTGCATCGCCCGGCGCACGCGCGGCACGAAGTGGGTGATGCCCATGCCGACGAAGACGAGGGCGAGGATGATGCGCAGCACGAGCTGCGCGAGAGCGAAGGCGTCCATCGCCTCCATTCTCCCGCACCCGCAGGCCCGCCCGGTCCGCCACGGCCGCCACGCGCGCGCTGCGGCACGCGACGCTCAGTAGGCTGTGCTCAGCACGACGAGGTGCTGCCCGCGATCGCGATCCCTCCACCCGTGCAAGGAGCCCCGCATGACCAAGCCCGTCGTCCTGATCGCCGAGGAGCTCTCGGCCGCCACCGTCGACGCCCTCGGGCCCGACTTCGACGTGCGCCACGTCGACGGCACCGACCGCGAGGCGCTCTTCGCCGCCCTCGCCGACGCATCCGCCGTGCTCGTGCGCAGCGCGACGCGCATCGACGCCGAGGCGCTCTCGCACGCGCCGCGCCTCAAGGTCGTCGCCCGCGCGGGCGTCGGCCTCGACAACGTCGAGATCCCCGCCGCGACGAAGGCCGGCGTCATGGTCGTCAACGCGCCGACCTCCAACATCGTCTCGGCCGCCGAGCTCGCGATCGCCCACCTGCTGGGGCTCGCGCGCCACATCCCGGCAGCGGATGCGTCCCTCAAGCGAGGCGAGTGGAAGCGGTCGGCGTTCACGGGCGTCGAGCTCTACGAGAAGACGGTCGGCATCGTCGGCCTCGGCCGCATCGGCGTGCTTGTCGCCGAGCGGCTCGCGGCCTTCGGCACGAAGCTCATCGCCTTCGACCCGTTCGTGAGCCCCGCGCGCGCCGCGCAGCTCGGCGTCGAGCTGCGCTCGCTCGAGGAGCTCATGGCCGAGAGCGACTTCATCACGATCCACATCCCGCGCACGCCCGAGACGGTCGGCCTCATCGGCGCCGCGGAGCTCGCGCTCGCGAAGCCGACGCTCCGCATCGTCAACGCCTCGCGCGGCGGCATCATCGACGAGGCCGCGCTCGCCGAGGCGCTCCGCAGCGGCACGATCGCCGGCGCCGGCATCGACGTGTTCGTCTCCGAGCCGCCGACCGACGACGCGCTCACGAGCGCCCCCAACATCCAGGTCACCCCGCACCTCGGCGCCTCGACCGACGAGGCGCAGGAGAAGGCCGGCATCGCCGTCGCCCGCTCGGTGCGGCTCGCGCTCTCGGGCGATCTCGTGCCGGATGCGGTCAACGTCGCGGGCGGCGTGATCGACGAGTACGTGCGCCCCGGCATCGCGCTCGCCGAGCGGCTCGGGCAGTTCGCGGCCGGCCTCGCCGCCGGTCCCGTCGAGGCGGTCGACGTCGCGGTGCACGGCGAGCTCGCCGCCTACGACGTCAAGGTGCTGCGGCTCGCGGCGCTCAAGGGCTTCTTCTCGTCGATCGTGAGCGAGCAGGTGACGTTCGTCAACGCGCCCGTCATCGCCGAGTCGCGCGGCGTCACGAGCGAGCTCTCGGTCGACGAGCGCAGCGAGGAGTACCGCAACGTCGTCGAGGTCGTCGTCGCGCGCAGCGACGGCCGCCGCGTGAGCGTCGAGGGCACCCTCACGGGCCCGAAGCAGGTCGAGAAGATCGTCGGCGTCAACGGGCAGTCGGTCGAGGTGCCGATGGCCGATCACTTCGTCGTCATGGAGTACGAGGACCGGCCCGGCATCGTCGCGGCCTACGGCGCCGCGTTCGGCGAGGCGAGCATCAACATCGCCGGCATGCAGATCGCGCGCACGCGCGCGGGCGGCGAGGCGCTCTCGATCATCACGATCGACCAGGCGGCGCCCGACGCGCTCGTCGAGCAGCTCGGCGCGACCATCCAGGCGAAGACGATCCGGCAGATCTCGATCCGCGAGCTCTGAGCGGCCGCTCCGGCTCGCTCAAGCGCCGCGGATGAGGCCGTCGAGCCGCGCGATCACGCGGTCGACGGAGTCGGCAGGGATCGACTCGCTGCCGCCGAGCGCCGAGCGCAAGTAGATGCCGTCGCTCAAGCGCACGATCACGAGCGCGAGGTCGCGGTCGCCGATGCTCGACTCGAGCGCCGCGAGGTAGTGGTCGTCGAGCCGCGTGAGGGCGTCGCGCGCGGCCCCGTGCTCCTCGAGCTGGCCGAGCTGCAGGAGCGCGAGCAGCGTGCGGTCGACGGGCTGGTCGGCGATGACGGACTCGCGGAGGAAGACCGCGATGGCGTCGTCGGTGCCGCGCAACCGCGCCTCCTCCGCCTCGCCGAAGCGATCGAGGCGCTCGGCGAGCCCGGCCACGAGCGCGGCCTTCGAGCCGAAGTGGTAGAGCAGCCCGCCCTTCGAGACGCCGGCGGCCTCGGCCGTCGCGGCAAGCGTGCCGGCGCGCTCGCCGCGCTCGATCACGAGCGCCTCGAACGCGTCGAGGATGCGGTCGCGGGTGTCGGCTGCCTTGCTCACGCCCTCACCATACCTTGCCATCAAACCGTCCGGACGGTACAGTAATCGGGTGACTCGATCGAACCCCTCCGCCATCGCCGCGCCCGCTCGAGCGGGAGCGCGCGAGTGGGGCGCGCTCGCGGTGCTGATGCTCCCCGTGCTGCTCATCTCGATCGACACGACCGCGCTCTCGTTCGCGCTGCCCGAGATCGCGGTCGCGCTGCAGCCGACGGCCGCTCAGCAGCTGTGGATCGTCGACGCCTACTCGCTCGTGCTCGCGACCCTGCTCGTCGCGATGGGCAACCTCGGCGACCGCGTCGGCCGCCGCCGGCTGCTCCTCATCGGCGCGACCGGCTTCGCGATCGTCTCGGTGCTCGCCGCCTTCGCGCCGACGCCCGAGCTGCTCGTGGCGGCGCGCGCCGCGATGGGGCTCTTCGGCGCGACGCTCATGCCCGCGACGCTCGCGCTGCTGCGCACGACGTTCCTCGACCGCGGCCAGCGGCGGCTCGCGGTCGCGATCTGGGCGACCACGTTCTCGGTCGGCGCCGCGGCCGGCCCAGTCGTCGGCGGCCTGCTGCTCGCGCACTTCCCGTGGGGCTCGATCTTCCTCATCGCCGTGCCGTTCCTCGTGCCGCTCCTCGTGCTCGCGCCGCTGCTCATCACCGAGTCGCGCGATCCCGCGCCCGGCCCCATCGACCCGATCGGCATCGTCCTCTCGATGCTCGCGCTCGGCGGCCTAGCGGCGGGCGTCAAGGAGCTCGCGGTCGCGGGCCTCGACCCGATCGGCATCGCGCTCGTCGCCGTCGCCGCGCTCGCGGGCTGGCTCTTCGTGCGCCGCATGCGCCGCCGGGCGAACCCGATGCTCGACGTCGCGCTCTTCCGCGTGCCGCAGTTCTCCGGCGCGCTCGTCGTCAACCTCCTGAGCGTCGTCGCGCTCACGGGCTTCCTCTTCTTCGTCACCCAGCACCTGCAGCTCGTCGAGGGGCTCCCGGTGCTCGACGCCGCGCTCGTGCTCGTCCCGGGCGTCGTCGCGATGATCGTCTCGGGCCTCGCGGTCGTGCGCGTCGTCCGCGCCGTCGACCCCGGCATCGCGGTCGTCGTCGCGCTCGGCGGCTCGGCGGCGGCCTACGGCATCCTCGCGGTGCTCGGCGAGGACGTGAGCATCGCCGGCATCGTCGGCGCCTTCGCGCTGCTCGGGATCGGCATCGGCGCCGCCGAGACCGTCTCGAACGACCTCGTGCTCAGCGCCGTCCCGCCCGCGAAGGCGGGCGCCGCATCCGCCCTCTCCGAGACGGCGTACGAGTTCGGCGCCGTGCTCGGCACGACGCTGCTCGGCGGCCTCGTCACGGCGGTGTACCGCTCGACGCTCGCGCTGCCGGCCGGCATCGACGCCGACGTCGCGGCGGCCGCGCGCGAGACGCTCGGCGGGGCGATCGCGGCCGCGCCCGGGGCGGGCGGCGCGGCGGATGCGGTGGTGGAGGCCGCGCGGACGGCGTTCGACCACGGCGTGGTCGCCACGAGCGCGCTCGGCGCCGGCCTCATGCTCGTCGCGATGCTCGTCGCGTTCCGCACCCTGCGGCACCCCGCGCACTGAGCCGCCTGCCCCGGGCGCCTGGCGCACGTGGGCGGCGCGGGCTAGCGTCTCGCCATGGACACCACCGGAGGCGCCGTGCGCGCCCGCATCGTGCTCGTCCCCGGCTTCTGGCTGGGCGCTTGGGCGTGGGACGAGGTCGCGGCGCTGCTGCGCGAGCGCGGCCACGACGTCACCGCGCTGACGCTGCCGGGGCTCGAGCCCGACCACGCCGACCGCGGGAGCGTGCGGCTCGACGACCACGTCGCCGCGATCGAGGCGGCGCTCGAGGGGGAGGGGCCGGTCGTGCTCGTCGCCCACAGCGGCGCCGCCTCGCCCGCGACCGTCGCGATCGACCGCCACGTCGACCGCGTCTCGCGCTCGGTGTGGGTCGACACCGCGCCGGTCGTCGACGGCCACGCGATGGACCCCTCGTTCGAGGGCGACGAGATGCCGCTCGAGGCCGCGTGGGAGGACGAGCTCGAGCAGGGCTCGATGCAGGGGCTGACGGACGAGCAGCTCGACGAGTTCCGCGAGCGAGCCGTGCCCGAGCCCGCGGGAGCCGTGCGCGACGCCGTCGCGCTGCGCGACGACCGCCGGCTCGACGTGCCGGCGACCATCATCTGCACGGCATTCTCGGCGGCCGACTACCGCGCCTACGCCGAGCAGGGCGTGCCGTTCCTCGCGGGCGTGCTCGAGCACCGCGCGCTCGAGCTCGTCGACCTGCCGACGGGCCACTGGCCGATGTGGTCGAAGCCGCGCGAGCTCGCGGAGCGCATCGCCGAGGTCGCCGAACGCGCCTGACCGGCCACGGCGGTCGCGGGCTCAGTCCCCTGCGGGCAGCAGCACCCAGACGCTCGCGCCGCCGAGCGCCGAGTCGTCGATGCCGATCCGGCCGCCGTGCGCCTGCGCGATGCGACGGCACGTCGAGAGCCCGATGCCGAGCCCCTCGACGCCCGCCTCGACCTCGGCGCGGTCGCCGCGCTGCATGAGTCCGAACACGCGCTCGCGCTCCTCGGCCGGCACGCCAGGGCCGTCATCGTCGACCGTCAGGCGCCACCCGCCCGAGAGGCGCTCCGCGCGCACCGCGACGCGCGGCCGGGCGCCGTTGGCCGACGCGAACTTCACCGCGTTCGCGAGCAGGTTCTGCGCGAGCGCGCCCAAGAGCGTCGCGTCGCCCTGCACGACCGGCAGCTCGCCGACGTCGACGGCCGCGCCCGCCGCGTCGATCTGCGCGTCGAGGTCGGCGATCGCGGCACGCACGACGTCGCCGAGCGCCACGGGCCGCCGGCGGGCGCTGCCGCCGATGCGGGCGAAGTCGAGCAGGTCCTCGACGAGCGCGGCCATGCGCTCGGCCGCCGACTCCGCGCGCGAGAGCGCCTTCGTCGCATCCGGCGCGCCCGCGAGCTCGGGGCTGTCGGCCGCGAGCTCCAGGTAGCCCGTGAGCGCCGCGAGCGGATTGCGCAGGTCGTGGCTCACCTGGCCCGCGAACTGCGCGAGCTGCTCGTTGGAGCGGCGCAGCTCGCGCGTGAGGCGGCGCAGCTCGAGCACGTCGACGACCTGCTCGGCGAGCAGGCCGAGGCTGCGAGCGCCGTGCTCGTCGAGCTCGCGCACCTCGTCGTCGAAGACGCACAGGCTCCCGATCGGCAGGCCGCCGGGCGTTCGGAGTGGACTGGATGCGTAGAAGCGCACGTCGGCGATCTCACCCGTCACGAAGGGGTTCTGCGCGAACCGCGCGTCGGCGCGCGCATCGGCGACGATCGTCTGGTCGGGGCCCTCGAAGACGCGGCTGCACATCGAGTCCTCGCGCGAGCACACCGACGCCTCGAAGCCGACCGCGGCGATCTGGTGCTGCTGCCGCTCGTCGATGATGTTGATGACCGCGTTCGGCACGCCCGCGACCGCGGCGGCGAGCTCGGTGAGCCCCCGCAGGTCGGCACCTCCCGCGTCGGCGGCAGGCGCTTCGGCGAGCACGCCGTAGTCGGCGATCGCCGCCGCGCGGACGACATCCTGGGCGTTCGGCACGCGGGCTCCCTCCGTCCGAGCCTCCGCTCGGTCGGCTCCATCCTGGCCGATGCCGGGGCGCGGGCGCGCCCGGGACGCGGCCGGAGCCGGTCCCGGGTCGCCGTCGCGCGTCAGATGACGTCGTCGCGGCGCTCCGTGCGCTCGACCCGCATGCCCGTGTCCGGGTCGACGCGCGAGCGCGAGACCTGGCTCGAGCGGCCCGAGCGCGCCGCCATGATGATGCCGAAGAGGGTCACGAGGGCGCCCGCGCCCAGCAGGATGTAGCCGATGAGGGTCCAGTTGGCGCCCTCGACCTGCCACAGACCCGGCAGCGCCCACGCGACGATCGCGCCGACGGCCATGAGGAAGATGCCGAAGCCGATGCTCAAGGTGCTCTCCATTCGTCCGGGCGCCCCGGGACCAGCGCGCCTGCCGCGGAACATACCGACCGAACCTGCGAGCGTCGTGGGGGATCCGAGGCCGCCAGTAGGCTGGGGAGCACGGCTCCGCGCGGGTGCGGCGCCGGTCGACGCGCACCTCGCGTGCGCCTGGGAGGAACTGTGCAGCAGCTGCGGCTCGCGGTGATCGGTGGGGACGGCATCGGGCAGGAGGTCACGCTCGAGGCCCGGAAGGCGATGCGCGCCGCGCTCGACGGCGTCGAGCTCGTCGAGACCGAGTACGACCTCGGGGCGGCGCACTACCTCGCGACGGGCGAGATCCTCGACGACGCGACCCTCGCGTCGCTCGCCGAGCACGACGCGATCCTCCTCGGCGCCGTCGGCGGCGACCCGGCCGACCCGCGGCTCGCGGGCGGCATCATCGAGCGCGGACTGCTGCTGCGCCTGCGCTTCGCCTTCGACCACCACGTCAACCTCCGCCCGACGCGCCTGCACCCCAAGATCGGCAGCCCGCTCCGCGAGCCGGGCGACATCGACTTCGTCGTCGTGCGCGAGGGCACCGAGGGCCCCTACGTCGGCAACGGCGGCGCCCTGCGGGTCGGCACCGAGCACGAGATCGCGAACGAGACGAGCGTCAACACCGCCTTCGGCGTCGAGCGGGTCGTGCGCTTCGCGTTCGAGCTCGCCGAGCAGCGCCGTCGCCGCCTCACGCTCGTGCACAAGAAGAACGTGCTCGTGCACGCCGGCGCGCTCTGGCAGCGGATCGTCGACGAGGTCGCGGTCGACCACCCGGAGGTGTCGGTCGACTACCTCCACGTCGACGCCGCGACGATCTTCCTCGTCGACGACCCCAGCCGGTTCGACGTCATCGTGACCGACAACCTCTTCGGCGACATCCTCACCGACCTCGCGGGCGCCGTCGGCGGCGGCATCGGGCTCGCGGCCTCCGGCAACCTCAACCCGTCCGGCGCCTTCCCGAGCATGTTCGAGCCCGTGCACGGCTCCGCGCCCGACATCGCGGGGCGCGGCATCGCCGATCCCACCGCGGCGATCCTCTCGGCCGGCCTGCTGCTCGAGCACTCGGGCCTGCGCGACGCGGCCCAGCGCATCCGCGACGCCGTCGACGCCGACATCGACGCGCGCGACGGGAGCCGCCGCACCACGAGCGAGGTCGGCGACGCCATCGCCGACCGCATCCGCGCCACCGCGAAGGAGCACGCATGACCCTCGAGTTCACCCTCACGCGCAACCCGAGCCCCGCCTCCGCCGAGGCGCGCGCGGCGGTGCTCGCCGAGCCCGGCTTCGGCCGCCACTTCACCGACCACATGGTCTCGATCGACTGGACGCTCGAGGGCGGCTGGAGCGACGCGCGCGTCGAGCCGTACGGCCCCCTGCAGCTCGACCCCGCCTCGGCGGTGCTGCACTACGGCCAGGAGATCTTCGAGGGGATGAAGGCCTACCGCCGCGCCGACGGCTCGGTGTGGGCGTTCCGGCCGGAGGAGAACGCGAAGCGCATGCAGCGCTCGGCGGCGCGGCTCGCGCTGCCGCAGCTGCCGGTCGAGCTCTTCGTCGAGGCGGTCCGCCAGCTCGTCGAGGTCGATGAGGCGTGGGTGCCCGCGGGCGGCGAGGACTCGCTCTACCTGCGGCCCTTCATGATCGCGAACGAGGTGTTCCTCGGCGTCCGCGCCGCGCAGACCGTGCGGTTCATGGTCATCGCGAGCCCCGCGGGCCCCTACTTCGCGAGCGGCGTCAAGCCGGTCTCGATCTGGCTCTCGACCGAGTACAACCGCGCCGGCAAGGGCGGCACGGGGGCCGCGAAGTGCGGCGGCAACTACGCCGCGAGCCTGCTGCCGACGCAGCAGGCGGCCGAGCACGGCTGCGCCCAGGTGCTGTTCCTCGACGAGTCGGGCAGCGACCTCGAGGAGCTCGGCGGCATGAACGTCGTGCTCGTGAAGGCCGACGGCACGCTCGTGACGCCGGAGTCGGACTCGATCCTCGACGGCATCACGCGCAACTCGCTGCTGCAGCTCGCCGCCGACGCGGGGCACGCCGTCGAGCGCCGCGCCGTGACGCTCGCGGAGTGGCGCGAGGGCATCGCCGACGGCTCGATCACCGAGGCGTTCGCGTGCGGCACCGCCGCGGTGCTCACGCCGATCGCCGCGCTCAAGAGCCCGACCGAGACGATCGGCGACCCGGACGCGCCCGCGGGGCCCGTCGCGCTCGCGCTCCGCAAGCAGCTCACCGACATCCAGTACGGCCGCGCCGAGGACCCGCACGGCTGGATGGTGCAGATGGTGGAGGCCCGCTGATGCGCGTCGCCCGCTTCGCCCACGGGGAGCGCATCGGCTACGGCGTCGTCGACGACGACGCGCTCGTCGTGCTCGTCGGCGACCCGATCGTCGCCGGCTTCGACACGACCGGCGAGCGCGTGCCGCTCGCCGAGGCGCGGCTGCTCGCGCCGGTCATCCCGCGCTCGAAGGTCGTCGCCGTCGGCCGCAACTACGCGAAGCACGCCGCCGAGCTCGGCAACGAGGTGCCGAGCGAGCCGCTCGTCTTCCTCAAGCCCAACACCTCCGTCATCGGGCCGAACGACGCGATCGTGCTGCCGCCCGAGTCGACCGACGTGCACTTCGAGGGCGAGATCGCGCTCGTGATCGGCCGGGTCGCGCGCCGCCTCACGCGCGCGAACGCGATGCACGCCGTCTTCGGCGTCACGGTCGCGAACGACGTCACCGCGCGCGACCTCCAGCAGCGCGAGCCGCAGTGGGCGCGCGCGAAGGGCTTCGACACCTTCTGCCCGCTCGGCCCGGCGATCGAGACGGAGCCCGACTACGACGCGCTGCGGCTCATCACGCGCGTCGACGGCGACGTGAAGCAGGACGGCGTCTCGAGCGACTGGATCTTCGACGCGCCGACGGTGCTCGAGTGGATCACCGCGTCGATGACGCTGCTGCCCGGCGACGTCGTGCTCATGGGCACGCCCGAGGGCGTCGGGCCGCTACGCGCCGGCGAGACCGTCGAGGTCGAGGTGCCGGGCGTCGGCACGCTGCGGAACCCCGTCGTCGCGCAGGCCGTCGCCGGCTGACCCGCTGCAGGCTGTCTCCATATGCAGGCAGCCCACGGCTAGACTGCCCGCATGGCTTCCCCTGATGCCCTCCGCGGCCACGTCGACGCGATGCTGCTGTCGGTGCTCGCCGACGGGCCCGTGCACGGCTACGGTGCGATCGAGCGCATCCGCGAGCGCTCCGACGGCGCGCTCGACTTCCCGAGCGGCACGGTCTACCCCGCGCTCAAGCGGCTCGAGGGCCGCGGGCTCATCGAGGGGGAGTGGGCCTCGAGCGGCCGCTCGAAGCGCGTCTACCGGCTGACGCCGGCAGGCACGCGCGCCCTCGCCGACGAGCGCAGCGACTGGGCCGCGACGTCGACGGTGATCAGCCGAGTGCTCGGCGCGGCGCGAGCCTGACGGCGCCCCACCGCACGAGCAGCGCCGCCGCGGCGGCCGCGAGCGCGCCGCCGAGCGTCAGCGTGAGCGCCACGAGCGCGACGAGCAGGCCGACCCCAGCGGGCGGTACCGCGACGGCGCCGACCATCGCGATCGCGCCCGCGACGAGCGCGACCGCGAAGGCGAGCTGGAGCGCCGCGACCGCGACGAGCGCCGCGAGCGAATCGGCGCGGCGCAGCGCGACCCAGCCGGCGAGCGCGGCAGCCGCCACGAACGGCCCCGCGACGTCGAGCGCGCGCGAGACCCGCAGCATCCACCCCGCCTCGACGGGCACGCCGAAGCCCGGCACCGCGGCGAGCGATGTCATGCCCGCGAACCACGCGGCGAGCAGCGCGACCGCGGCGAGGGCGGCGAGCGGGGCGAAGCGGCGGCCGTGCGCCGCGAGCAGCTCCCGCGAGAGCTCCGCGGCGATCGCGCGCGGGTCGCCGAACTCCGCGACGACGGCGGCGGCTGCCGCTGGCTCCGCCGCGCCGGCGACGACGCGATCGGCGACGGCCTCGCGCAGGTCGCCCTCGACCTCTCGAGCGAGCTCGGCGCGCCGGCGCGGCGACGCGACGACGGCGCGCTCGAGGCGGTCGACGAGCTCGCCGACGGGGTCGGCCGCGGCGCGGGAGACCGGGCGGGAGCGGGGCACCGATCGATCCTCCCACGCCTAGGATGGGAGGCATCATGAGCGTCCCCTTCTCGACCGCCACGGGCGGCGACGTCGTCGTCCGCTTCTGCCCCTCGCCCACCGGCACGCCGCACGTCGGACTCATCCGCACGGCGCTGTTCAACTGGGCGTACGCGCGCCACCACGGCGGGAAGATGGTCTTCCGCATCGAGGACACCGACACGGCGCGCGACAGCCAGGAGTCGTACGAGCAGCTGCTCGAGGCGATGCGCTGGCTCGGCATCGACTGGGACGAGGGCGTCGAGACGGGCGGCCCGCACGAGCCCTACCGGCAGTCGCAGCGCGGCGAGATCTACGCCGAGCTCATCCAGCGGCTGCAGGACGCCGGTCACCTCTACGAGTCGTTCGCGACCGCGGAGGAGATCGAGGCGCGCAACGTCGAGCGCGGCCGTGACCCGCGCCAGGGCTACGACAACTTCGAGCGCGACCTCTCCGACGCCGAGCGCGCGGCGCTCCGCGCCGAGGGGCGCCAGCCGAGCCTGCGCTTGCGGGTGCCCGACGAGGACCTCTCGTTCGACGACCTCGTGCGCGGCGAGATCACCTTCCCCGCGGGCTCGTTCTCCGACTTCGTCGTCGTGCGACCGAACGGCGCGCCGCTCTACACGTTCGTGAACCCCGTCGACGACGCGCTCATGGGGGTCACGCACGTCCTCCGCGGCGAGGACCTCCTCTCGTCGACGCCGCGCCAGATCGCGCTCTACCGCGCGCTCGCCGACATCGGCGTCGCGACCGCGATCCCGCGCTTCGGCCACCTGCCGTACGTCATGGGGGAGGGCAACAAGAAGCTCTCGAAGCGCGACCCGCAGTCGAACCTCTTCCTGCTGCGCGAGGCGGGCTTCATCCCCGAGGGGCTGCTGAACTACCTCGCGCTGCTCGGCTGGTCGATCGCGCCCGACCGCGACGTCTTCTCGCGCGACGAGCTCATCGCCGCCTTCGACGTCGCCGACGTCAACCCGAACCCCTCGCGCTTCGACCCGAAGAAGGCCGAGTCGATCAACGGCGACCACGTGCGCATGCTCGCGCCCGACGACTTCGCCGCCCGCCTCGAGCCCTACCTCGGCCGCGTCTTCGACGGCGCACCGAGCGACGAGCAGCGCGCCCTGCTCGCGAAGGCCGCGCCGCTCGTGCAGGAGCGCATGCAGCTCATCGGCCAGGCCGAGGACATGCTCGGCTTCCTCTTCCTCGACGACGAGGACATCCGCCACGACGCCGACGCGGTCGCGAGCCTCGGCGACGACGCGCTCGCGGTGCTCGAGGCGTCGCGCCGCGCGCTCGCGGAGCTCGAGTCGTTCGACACCGCGTCGATCGAGGCGGTCCTCCGCGAGGTGCTGATCGACGGCCTCGGCATCAAGCCCCGCTTCGCCTTCACGCCGCTGCGCGTCGCGGTCACCGGCCGGCGCATCTCGCCGCCGCTGTTCGAGTCGATCGAGCTGCTCGGCCGCGAGTCGACGCTGCGCCGCATCGAGCGGCTGGCCGCGAGCGCCTGATGCAGCCCGACGTCGACGTCGTCGTCATCGGCGCTGGCCCCGCGGGCCTCGCCGCGACGCTCAACCTCGCGCGCGCGCAGCGCTCGGTGGCGCTGCTCGACTCGAACCGGCCGCGGCACGCGGCGACGCTCCAGTCGCACGGCTTCATCACGCGCGACGGCATCTCGCCGCTCGAGCTGCGCGGCATGGGCCGCGAGGAGGTGCTGCGCTACCCGACCGTGTCGTTCGAGCGCACGACGGTGCGCCAGGTCGTGCGCGTCGACGGCGGCTTCGCCGTGCAGGCCGAGCAGCGCGGCGCGAGCGCCGAGAGCGAGACCCGGGCGTCGGCCGTGCTCATCGCGACGGGGCTGTCGGAGACGCTGCCCGCGTCGCAGCACGTGCGCCCCTGGTACGGCACGAGCCTGCACTCGTGCATGGACTGCGACGCGTACGACAAGCGCGGCCAGGCGCTCGCGCTCATCGGCGAGACGCCCGACCTCGTCGACCGCGCCATGGTCATCCGCCGCCACACCGACGACCTCGCGGTGTTCACGAACGGGTCGGATGCGGTGAGCGAGGCGGGCGCGGAGCGGCTCGCCGCGCACGGGGTCGCGCTCGAGCGCACGCCCATCGCCGCGATCGAGGGCGACCGCGACGGCATGCGCGCGATCGTGCTCGAGGACGGCCGGCGGAGCGAGCGCACCGGCGGCTTCGTGCGCCCGTGGTGGCACCCGCAGCTCGAGTTCGCCGAGCCGCTCGGCCTCGACACCGACGACGACGGGCTCGTCGTCGTCGACCGGGCCCAGCGGGCCTCCGTCGAGGGCATCTACGCGGCCGGCGACATCACGCCGGGCTTCCGGCAGCTCTCGGTCGCCGCGGGCGCGGGCACGATCGCCGCGTCGGTCATCAACCGCGACCTCATCGCGCGCGAGCTCTAGCCTCCTCGCTCCTCCTCCGCTCATCGAGTAGGCCCGAAGGGCCGTATCGAGATGACGGGCCCCGGTTGTACCCTGGTGAGCGCGCGGCCACCGCCGCTGAGGAGGCCACCGATGACGATCACCGAGGAGCGACCCTCGTCGGCGACGAAGCTCTCGCCGCCCGAGCGGAAGGCGCGCCGCAAGCGCATCCTGTCGTGGGTGCTGCCCGCGATCGGCGTCGCCCTCATCGCCGGCCTCTTCCTCCTCACGCAGCACCTGCTCGCGAACGGCCTCGGCCAGCCCCGCGAGGCGCTGCCCGAGGAGGTCTCGGCGAACAACACGACCCAGTTCGGCGAGGCGGGAACCTCGTACGCCGTGCAGTACCAGGTCGTGACCCTCAACCTGAGCGAGCGGCCCATCGCCGCCGCCGACCTGTCGATGGCGGACGACGCCCAAGCGGTCATCGCGCCGGGCTACGGCTTCCTCGACACGACGATGTACGTCGGCGAGGGCGGCGGCATCAACGGCCAGGGCTACTTCTCGGAGATGATGTCGTCGGTCGCGGCGACCACCGAGCGCGGCACCGTGACCCGCATCGACATGCAGCGAGCGCCCGTGGGCTGGGCGGAGTTCCCGAGCGCGATGAACGCCGTCGAGCTCGGCGCGGTCGCCTTCGGCTGGGACGTCGACCAGGACGACATCGACGCCTTCACGACGCGCACGGCGGAGTCGGTGCGGCAGGGCGAGCCCATCTCGTGGGAGATCGGCGCGGCCGGCGCCATGGGCGTCCCCGTCAGCGGCGCGGTCAGCTGCTCGGGCGAGGGGCTCTGCGTCGTGAGCTACTCGGTCGACGTCTCGGGGCAGTCCGTCGGCGACTGACGCCGGCGCGCCGACCGCGGTCGCGGCCGACCGGGATTCGCGCTCGGCGGCGGGAGTTGCTATGCTCGACTCTTGGTTCGCAGTGCCTCGGCGCGCGACCATTGGGGTATGGTGTAATTGGCAACACGGAGGTTTCTGGTACCTTTGTTCTTGGTTCGAGTCCAGGTACCCCAGCGTTCGGAGCCCCGCGGAAGCGGGGCTTCTTCCGTTTTCCCGGCACGGTTCCTCAGGCGCGGTAGAGGTCCCCGGCCAGGTACTTCAGCCCCGAGTCGGTCGCGACCGTCACGACGGTGCCGCCCTCGCCGATCCGCTCGGCGAGGCGCAGCGCTCCCGCCACGTTGACCGCGCTCGACGTGCCGGCGAAGACGCCCTCCTCGCGCGCGAGCCGACGTGCCAGCGCGCGCGCCTCGGCCTCGTCGACCGTCGCCGCCTCGTCATAGGTACCGGGCGCGAGCAGCGGCGGGACGATGCCCGTCGCGATGCCCTCGACGCGGTGCGGCCCCGCTCTGCCCTCGGTGAGCATCGGCGAGGTCGTCGGTTCGAGCGCGACGACCCGCACGGGCGCGGACTGCCGCCGCAGCGCGCCGGCGGCGCCGACGAGCATGCCCGCGGTGCCGACGCCCGCGCAGAACGCGTCGACGCGACCGCCGCTCGCGCCCACCGCCTCGAGGATCTCCCGGCCGAGCGCCGCGTAGCCCGTGAGCGCATCCGCGTTGTGGAACTGGTCGACCCACCACGCGTCCTCGCCCTCGACGATGCGCTCGACCTCCTCGCGCATCCGCACGAACAGGTCGGGCGTGATGCGCCCGCCGTCGCTGGCGACGAGGGTGACCTCGGCGCCGAGCGCGCGCATGGTGTCGAGCTTCTCCTTCGCGAAGGCGTCGGACGAGACGATCGAGAGCGCGTAGCCCTTGACCGCGCACACGAAGGCGAGCGACGAACCGGTGCTGCCGCCCGAGTACTCGACGACTCGCCTGCCCGGCCGCAGGTCGCCGCGCCCCTCGGCCGCCTCGACGATCGCCCTCGCCATCCGGTCCTTGTAGCTGCCGGTCGGGTTGCCGCCCTCGAGCTTCACGAGCACGCGCGCCGCCCGCGGCGGCACGAGGCGGCGCAGCTGCACGAGCGGCGTGCCGCCGATCGCATCGAGCGGCGAGGAGAGGATGCCGTGCTCGCCCATGCGCCCTGCTTCCCGCGAGTGTGCGCCACTCGAGCGCGGCGCTCGCTCCAGTCATGCCACACGAGCGCGTCCGCGGCAAGCCCGCGCTTCGCTCGGCCACGATCCGAGCCCGACTGCCTAGACTGCGGCGCATGGACCTCGCCGTCATCGCGTGCATCGCGGCCGCGCTCGCCGCAGCCGTGCACGGCTACATCTTCGTGCTCGAGACGCTCCGCTGGGAGGAGCCGGGCACGCGCCGCGTCTTCGGCACGACGCCCGAGCAGGCGGCGCTCTCGAAGCAGCTCGCCGCCAACCAGGGCGTCTACAACCTGCTGCTCGGCATCGCCGCGGTCGCGAGCGTCATCCTCATCGTCACTGGCCTCCGCGGCCCGGGACTCACGCTGCTGCTGACGATCACGGGCATCATGCTCGCCGCGGCGCTCTACCTCGTCGTGAGCGATCGCTCGAAGGGGAGGGCGGCCGTCGTCCAGGGCTTCTTCCCGCTCGTCGCGGTCGTCACCGGCCTCGTCGCCCTCGGCCAGAGCGTCTGATGGCCGGCATCCGCACCGCCGCTCGCGTGCTGCTCGGCGCCTCGCTCGTCTTCGCCGGCGTCAGCCACCTCACGTTCGCGCGAGACGAGTTCCGCGCCCAGGTACCAGAGCTCGTCACCGAGCTCGCGCCCGTGAGCGAGGACGCGGTCGTGCTCGGCTCCGGCGTCGCCGAGGTCGCGCTCGGCGGCGCGCTGCTGCTCGCCCCGCACGGGCGGCGCCGCGCCGTCGGCCGCGTCGCGGCGGCGTTCTTCGCCGCCGTCTTCCCCGGCAACATCTCCCAGTGGCTGCACCGGCGGGATGCGTTCGGGCTCGACACCGACGACAAGCGCTTCACGCGACTGCTCTTCCAGCCCGTGCTCATCGCGTGGGCGCTGTGGTCGACGCGGCCTCCGCGCCGCTGACCGGTCAGTCCTTCCGGGGGAAGATCCCGAGGAACTTGCGCTTGGCGGGACGCGCCTCGCTCGAGGCGCGGACGCCGGCGCGATCGCCGCGACCGCCGTCGTCGTCGCGACCCCGCGCATCCGCCCGATCGTCGTCCTCGGTGTCGTCGCTGTGCTCCTCGCGGATCTCGCGGCCCTCGGCCTCGAGCTTGTCGCGCGCCTCGGCCTTCTTCTCGACCTTCTTCGTCGAGCGGGGCGGCAGCTGGATGGTCGCCTCCGCCTCGATGCCGGTCTGCAGCTGCCGCGCGCGCTCGGTCTCGGCGTCGACCTCGGCGCCGAGGATCAGCACGATGTTGAAGATCCAGAGCGCGAACAGCAGCGCCATGACCGTGCCGATCGTGCCGTAGGCGCTGTAGCCGGTGAGGAGCGTGAAGTAGAGGTAGAGGCCCACTGCAGCGATCGCGATGCCGACGATCGCGAAGATCGAGCCGAGGCTCACCCACGTGAACTTCGGCTGCTGCACGTTCGGGGCGAGGTAGTAGAGCAGCGCGATCATCGCGATCACGATCGCGAGCATCACGGGCCACTTCACCCATGCCCAGATCGGCAGGAAGGTCTGCAGCATGAAGGCGAGCAGCCCGCCGAGGCCGAGCGGCTCGGCGATCGGCCCGAGCACGCCCTCGACGAGCGACTCGTTGAGGGCGAGCGAGACGAGCAGCAGCACGACGCCCACGAGCAGCGCGATCGTGATGAGGAGCATCGTCGCGGTCTGCTTGATGAGGCCGCGACCCTCCTCCATGCCGTAGATGATGTTCATCGAGCGCGAGAACGCCTTGACGTAGGCGGAGGCCGACCACACGGCCGTCGCGATGCCGATGATGAGCGCGATCACGCCGCCGGTGGCCGAGCTCGTCATCGTCTCGACGAGGTCGACGACGAGCGATCGGTAGTCCTCCGGCACGCGCTGAGCGAGGTCGTCGACGAGGCTCGTGACGGTGCTCGCGTTGTTGGCGAGCACGAGCGCGATGATCGAGAAGACGGCGAGCAGTCCCGGCGCGAGCGAGAGCACCATGTAGTAGGTGAGCATCGCGGCGAGGTCGGTGCCGCCGTCGGTGCCGAACTCCTTGATGGCCCGCTTGAGCGCGTACTTCCAGCTCGCGCCCTCGAGCTTGGGCGGGGAGTCGGGCTTCGCGTCGTGATCCGGCGCCGGCGCGTCTGCGGCATCGAGTGTCGCGTCGAGGCGGTCGCTGCTGTCCGACATGCGGTTCTCCCATCGTCCTCCGGGAGCCCCCGGTGCGGGCGACTGTACCCCAGCGAACCGGCCCGAACTTGGGAGTCGACAGGACGTCGGGCGAGAGGCGTCAGGGCGCCACGAGGCGGTCGACGAGGCGGTCGAAGGATGCGTCGACGTCGGTCGCGAGACCGAAGCCGCCCGCGGCCTCGAGCGTCGCGAAGCCGTGCGCGGCCGCGCGGAGCGCCCGGAGCGCGTGGATCGCGTCGTCGCCCGAGAGGTCGTCGACGGCGCGCGCGGCGATCCCGAGCACGCGCTCGCCCGCCGCCTCGAGCAGCGGATGGCCGAGGGGATGCACCGGCAGGGCCCGGTAGCGCTCCGGGTGCCGCACGGCGAAGGCGCGGTACGCGTGCAGGAACGCCCGCGCGGCATCCGCCCGCTCGAGCCCTGCCGTCGCCGCCTCGAGCTCGTGGCCGAGGTCGTCGTAGATGCGCGCGCCGACGAGCGCCTCGAGCTCGGCGAGGCCCGCGACGTGCTTGTAGATCGAGGGCGGCTTGACCCCCGCGCGCGCGGCGATCGCGCCGATCGACAGCGGACCGCCGCCCGCGTCGAGCTCCTCGAGCGCGACGTCGACGAGCGCGGCGGGGGAGAGGCCCGCCCTAGGCACGCGCCGAGCCCACGGCCCACCCGACGCGGCGCGCGAGGGCGAGCACCGCATCCGCCGTCTCGACCGGTCGCTCCGCGTGCGGGTAGTGCCCCGCGCCGGCGACCGTGCGCACCTCGGCGACGCCCGCGGGCATGGCCTCGGCGTACGCATTCGCCTCGGCCGCGGGGTCGCGGAAGTCGGGGTCGCGCTCGCCCATCACGACCGCGACGGGGGCGGTCTGCGTCGCTCGGGCGCCGATCGCGTCCTTCCCGCTGCCCTCGCCCATCGCCCGGAGCGCGGCGGTGCCGTGGGGACGCCGCATCGAGGCGACGATGTGGCGGCGGTGGTCGCCGAGGTCGACGGGCGGCGTGCGGTGCAGCGAGCGGTAGAAGAGCGACCACAGCAGGGCGCTGCTCGTCACGGCGCGCGTCGCGACGCGCATGGCGGGCGAGGGCGGCGCGGTGCTCGCCCAGGGGGCGATCGCGACGGCGCCGACGATCGCGTCGGGCGCGAGCTGCGTCGCGAGCAGCGCGCTGTCGGGCGTGTAGGAGTGCCCGACGACGATCGCGGGGCCGCCGAGGTGCCGGGCGAGCGCGACGGCCGCGCGAGCGATGTCGCGCTGGCCGACGAGCGGCTCGGCCGTCGCGTCGGAGTCGCCGTGCCCGGGCAGGTCGAGCGTCGCGACGCGCATGCCGTGCGCCACGAGCTCGGGCACGAGGTGGCGGTAGGCGCTGCGGAGGTCGCCCATGCCGGGGAGGCACACGACGAGCGGGCCGGCGCCCGCGACGTCGAAGGCGAGCGAGTGGCCCTCGAAGGCGAGCCGGGCGGTCGTGGCAGTGGTCATGCGATCAGGCTAATGGCATTAGCCATCGCTGCGCAAGGGGCGCCAAGCATGCAGCGGGGCCCGCGCCGAGCCGGTCGTGACGGCGGCGCGGGCCCCGAGCCCGAGGAGCTCAGGCCTCGGCCGAGACCTTCGCGCGGGCTTGCTGCAGCGCGCCGGGGCGCGGCTCGATCTCGACGGCCGGGTCGTGCTGCGGGTCGGCCGGCAGCAGCACGCCGTCGAAGAACTCGGCCAGCAGCTCCGGGCGGTCGAGCGGCAGCACGGTCGCGACGAACATGTCGGGCCGGACGACCACGACGCATCCGTCGCGGCTCACGCCTCGGCGCTCGAAGATGTCGTCCTTCGGGTCGGCCGCGTACACGAGCTCGTCGTCGCGCAGCTGGAACGGGCCGAAGCGCGGCCGGAAGACGTCGTCGACGTCGTGCGGCTCGATCGCGTCGTGGTCCTGCTGCCAGACGACCTTGACGTCGAAGACGCTGCCGGCGTCGTCGCCCTCGCGGCGCGTCCGCACGTACGGCGACTCGGGCGAGGTGCGCACCCACTGCGCCCACGCCTCGATCGCGCCCCCCTGCCCGGGCGCCTCGCGGCCCGCGAAGGCGTAGAGGCGCCAGCGGCCGTCGGCGCGCATGTGGTGGCCGAGCTCCATCGGCACCGCATCGCACACGCGCACGACGGGCGCCGACCAGAAGCGCTTGCCGATCGGGTAGCCGGTCGCGAGGTGCTGGTGCTCGCCCGATTCGGTGATCATCGAGGGCTCGTAGTGGGTGCCGAAGCCCGAGGCCTGCACCTCGCTCTTGAGGTAGTGCGCCGTGACCTCCTTGGGGTCGACGCCGCCGAGCTCGGGGTGCTCGGGGTCGAGCACCTTCGCGCCCATGAGCGTCGACCACTCGCGGTCGAAGTCGATGAGCTTCTGCGCGACGACCTGGCGCTCGACCGAGTAGGTGTCGAGCAGCGACTCGGGCGAGCGCCCCGTGAGCACCGAGCCGAGCTTCCAGCCGAGGTTGAAGGTGTCCTGCATCGAGACGTTCATGCCCTGCCCGGCCTTCGCCGAGTGGGTGTGGCACGCGTCGCCCGCGATGAACACCCGGGGCTCGACCGTGCCGCGCTCCTCGGGCTTCACGTCGTCGAAGGTGTCGGTCAGGCGCTGGCCAACCTCGTAGATGCTCCACCACGCGACGTCGCGCACCTCGAGCCGGTAGGGGCGGAAGATCGACTGCGCGATCTCGACGATGCGCTCGAGCGGCGTCTCGCGCACCTTGCCGTGGTCCTCGGGCAAGATGTCGCCCATGTCGACGTAGATGCGGCACAGCGCGTTGCCCTCCCGGGGGATGAGCAGGATGCTGCCGGCCTCCGACTGGATCGCGCACTTCGTGCGGATGTCGGGGAAGTCGGTGTCGACGAGCACATCCATGACGCCCCACGCGTGGTTGCGCGAGTCGCCGAGCAGCTGCCCGCCGATCGACTTGCGCACGACCGAGCGGGCCCCGTCGCAGCCGACGGCGTACTTCGCGCGCACGACGCGCTCGGTGCCCGCGTCGGGGCCGGCCGTGCGGCGGAGCGTCGCCCTCACGGGGTGGGTCTCGCCGTCCTCGACCTCGAGCCCGAGCAGCTCCCAGCCGAAGTCGGGGCTCATGCGGCTCGGCGAGTTGGCCATGTACTCGCAGAAGTAGTCCTGCACGCGCGCCTGGTTGCAGATGACGTGCGGGAACTCGCTGAGCGTCGAGCCCTCGACGCCCGCGGAGTCGAGCGTCGCCTCCGCGCGGTAGATGCGCGAGCGGTCGGCGGGGTCGGGGCGCCAGAACTGCATCTCGGTGATGCGGTAGGCCTCCTGCAGCAGCCGCTCGGCGAAGCCGAACGCCTGGAAGGTCTCGATCGAGCGCGCCTGCAGGCCGTCGGCCTGGCCGAGCTCGAGGCGGCCCTCGCGGCGCTCGATGATGCGCGTGTGCACCTCCGGGTACATCGACAGCTGCGCGCCGAGCAGCACGCCCGCCGGACCGGTGCCGACGATGAGCACGTCCATCTCGTCGGGGAGCTCCGCGGGCCGGTCGAGGCCGATGCCCGCGGCGGGCAGGATGCGCGGGTCGCCCTTGACGTAGCCGTGGTGGTGGAACTGCATGGCTTCTCCTTCGAAGGCTCTCTAGTAGCTGTCTGCGGCGGCGCGCGTGTCGCGGATGCGGGCGACGGCCGCCTCCGAGCCGCGCGCCATGAGCGTGACGTCGGCCGAGACGAAGACGAACGCGGCGCCGCGCGCGAGCACGCGATCCTGGTCGGCCTCCGCGAACGCGTTGACGCCGACCGGCTTGCCCGCGCCGCGCACGGCGTCGATCGCCGCGTCGACCGCGGCGACGACCTCCGGCGCTCCGGGCGAGCCGGGGAAGCCCATCGAGCCGGCGAGGTCGGCGGGGCCGATGAAGACGGCGTCGACGCCGTCGACCGCCGCGATCTCGGCGGCGTTCGCCACCGCATCCGCCGTCTCGATCTGCACGACGACCGACACGTGCCGGTCGGCGTCGCCGACGTAGCCGGCCGCGCGGCCCCAGCGGGCCGAGCGGGCGAGTGCCGAGCCGATGCCGCGCGAGCCGGCGCGCTCGCCTGCCGCGCCCGGGTAGCGGGCCGCGCGCACGGCGGCCTCGGCGTCGGCGGCGCTCGAGACCATCGGCACGACGATGTTCTGCGCGCCGAGGTCGAGCACCTGCTTGATGCGCACGGGGTCGTTCCAGGGGATGCGCACGATCGTCGTGACCGGGTAGGCCTCGGCCGCCTGCAGGATCTGCAGGATGTCGCGCAGCTCGATCGGCCCGTGCTCGCCGTCGACGAGCAGCAGGTCGGCGCCCGAGCCCGCCATGAGCTCGGCGGCGATCGGGCTGCCGGATGCGTTCCACAGGCCCACGAGGGCGCGGTCGGCTCCCGCGAGCGCGTCGCGCAGGGTCGGCTTGAGCGCCGTCATCGGAACGCCACCTCGACCATCCCCGCGTCCTGGAACTCGACCCGCACGCGGTCGCCCGGGTGCACCCACACGGGGCGGGTGAACGAGCCGGCGAGGATGAGCTCGCCCGCCTCGAGCCGGTCGCCGTGCTGCGCGAGCTTGCCCGCGAGCCACGCGACGCCGTGCGCGGGGTGGCCGAGCACGCCGCCCGAGACGCCCGTCTCGATCACCTCGTCGTTGACGAAGCACTGCGCGCCGATCCAGGCGAGGTTGCGGTCGCGCGGGCCGAGCTCGACGTCGCCGACGACGACGGCGCCGAGCGCCGCGTTGTCGCTGATGGTGTCGACGATCGTGCGGCCCGCGAGCTCGATGTGCGAGTCGAGGATCTCGAGCGCCGGCACGACGACCTCGGTCGCGTCGAGCACCTGCTCGATCGTGAGCCCCTCACCCTCGAGCGGCGAGCGCAGCACGAAGGCGAGCTCGACCTCGACGCGCACGTTCGACCACTGCGCGTGCTCGACCGTGTCGCCCGAGCGGTAGGCCTGGTCGGCGAAGATCACGCCGTAGTCGGGCTCCGTGATGCCCGTCGCATCCTGCATCGCCTTGCTCGTGAGGCCGATCTTGCGGCCCACGAGCCGCGCCCCGGCCTCCTCGCGGCGAGCGCGCCAGATGCGCTGCACCGCGTAGGAGTCCTCGATCGTCGCCTCGGGGTAGCGCGTCGAGATGCGCTCGATCGTGCCGCGCGAGCGCGTGGCCTCGGCGAGCTCGTCGGCGATCGCGGTGACCGTCGCGTCGTCGAGGCCCCGGCCAGGGCGCAGGTGGTCCGTCGTCACAGCTGGTTGCCGATCTTGAAGCCCTTCGCGGCCTCGCCCTTGTAGGTGCCGTCCTCGTCGCCCTTGCGCGTGTACGAGAAGCCGTCGGCGCCGACGGTCACCTCCATCTCGCTCGAGTCGGTGCGCTCGACGATCTCGACGACGTTGCCGTCGAGGTCGAGCACCGGCGAGGCCTCGGTGTACCAGGAGGGCACGACCGGGTTGCCCCACCAGTCGCGGCGCTGGTTGTCGTGCACGTCCCACGTGATGACGGGGTTGTCGGGGTCGCCGGTCCAGTAGTCCTGCGTGTAGATCTCGACGCGGTGGCCGTCGGGGTCGGTGATGTAGAGGTAGAACGCGTTCGAGACGCCGTGTCGGCCGGGGCCGCGCTCGATGTGGTCCGACATCCGCAGCGCGCCGAGCTTGTCGCAGATCTGGATGATGTTGTGCTTCTCGTGGGTCGAGAACGCGATGTGGTGCATGCGCGGGCCGTTCCCGCCCGTGAGCGCGGTGTCGTGCACGGTGCCCTTGCGGTGCATCCACGCGGCGTAGGTGACGCCCTGGTCGTCCTGGATGTCCTCCGTGACGCGGAAGCCGAGGTCCTCGAGGTACTTGCGACCGCGCGGCACGTCGGGCGTGACCTGGTTGAAGTGGTCGAGGCGCACGAGCTCGCCCGCCGAGTAGAGGTCGTAGCGCTGGTGCAGCCGCTCGGCGTGCTCGGTCGCGTAGAAGAACTCGTAGGGGAAGCCCAGCGGGTCCTCGACGCGCACGCTGTCGCCGAAGCCCTTCTGGAAGCCGTCCGCGCGACGCTCCGTGCGGCATCCGAGCTCGCGGTAGTAGGCCTCGGCGCGGTCGACGTCCTCGGGCGTGCGCACGCGGTACGCGAACGCGGCGACCGCGGCGACGGGGCCCTTGCGGAGGACGAGGTTGTGGTGGATGAACTCCTCGAACGACCGCAGGTAGATCGCCTCGTCGTCCTCCTCCGTCACGTGCAGGCCGAGGATGTCGACGTAGAACTCGCGGCTCTTGGCCAGGTCGGTGACCACGAGGTCCATCGCGGCGCAGCGGATGATGTCGGGCGCGGGGACGGAGGGCTTGGGGATCTCGTTCATGGTGCTGCTCCTTGGCAGGGGTCAGGCGGATGCGCCGAAGCGGGTGGTGTGGACGTCGCCGAGCGTGATGTGCACGGCCTGCTGGTCGCTGTAGAAGTCGAGCGAGCGGTAGCCGCCCTCGTGGCCGAGGCCCGAGGCCTTGACGCCGCCGAAGGGGCTGCGGAGGTCGCGCACGTTGTGGCTGTTGAGCCACACCATGCCCGCCTCGACGTCCTGCGCGAACAGGTGCGCGCGCTTGAGGTCGTTCGTCCAGATGTAGGCGGCGAGGCCGTACTTCGTGTTGTTGGCGAGCGCGAGCGCCTCCTCGTCGGAGTCGAACGGCGTGATGCACACCACCGGCCCGAAGATCTCCTCCTGGAAGATGCGTGCCTCGGGGGCGACGTCGACGAAGACGGTCGGGGCGACGAAGTTGCCCTCGGGGAACGCCTCGGGGCGGCCGCCGCCGGCGACGAGGCGGCCCTCCTCCTTGCCGATCTCGACGTACGACATGACCTTGTCGAAGTGCTCGGGGTGCACGAGCGCGCCGACCTCGGTCTTCGGGTCGCCGGGGTCGCCCACGACGATGCTCTTCGCTCGCGCCGCGTAGCGCTCGACGAACTCGTCGTAGACGCTGCGCTCGACGAGGATGCGGCTGCCGGCGGTGCAGCGCTCGCCGTTGAGCGAGAAGACGCCGAAGAGCGTCGAGTCGATCGCGGCATCGAGGTCGGCGTCGGCGAAGACGACGGCGGGGCTCTTGCCGCCGAGCTCCATCGAGAGCGCCTTGAGGTGCGGCGCCGAGTTGCCGAAGATGAGCTGGCCCGTGCGGCTCTCGCCCGTGAACGAGATGAGCGGCACGTCGGGGTGCTTCACGAGCGCGTCGCCCGCGGTCTCGCCGAAGCCGTTGACGAGGTTGAAGACGCCGCGCGGCAGCTCGGCCTCCTCGAAGATGCCCGCCCACAGCGACGCCGAGAGCGGCGTGAACTCGGCGGGCTTCAGCACGACGGTGCAGCCGGAGGCGAGCGCGGGGCCGAGCTTCCACGACTCGAGCATGAAGGGGGTGTTCCACGGCGTGATGAGGCCCGCCACGCCCTTGGGCTTGCGGTTGACGTAGTTCACCTGCGTGCCGGGCACCTTGTAGGTGTCGTCGCGGCCGGCGACGATGAGGTCGGCGAAGAAGCGGAAGTTCTCTGCGGCGCGCTGCGCCTGGCCTTTGGCCTGCGTGATCGGCAGGCCCGAGTCCCACGACTCGAACTGCGCGAGCTCCTGGTCGCGCGACTCGACGATGTCGGCGATGCGGGAGAGGATGCGCGCGCGCTCGCGGTTCTTCATGCGCGGCCACGGGCCCTCATGGAAGGCGCGGCTCGCGGCGGCGACGGCGAGGTCGATGTCGGCCTGCTTGCCGGAGGCGGCGACGGTGTAGTCCTCGTTCGTGACCGGGTTGAGCACGCCGAACGTGTCGCCGTCGACCGACGCGACGCGCTCGCCGTCGATGTAGTGGGGGATGAGGTCGGGGATGCCTGCGGGCTGGTCGGCCATGGTGGCTCCTTGTCTGTTCGGGTCGTCGTCGCCGGTGTCGGCGGTTCAGGGCTGTCGGCAGCTGAGGGCTGTGCGGGGCTCAGGGCTTGGGCTGCGTGCGGTGCAGGTAGGCATCGGGCGTCGCGAGGCGGTGCGCGCGCACGGCGAGCTCGATGCGGCGCGGGTCGGCGCCCTCCTCGATGAGCGCGAGGATCGCGTCGTGCTCGTCGACCGACGGCACGGCGCGGCTCGGCACGAACGAGAAGGTCGATTGGCGCAGCCGCGCGAGGCGCTTCCAGCAGGTGTCGATGACGTCGCCGAGCACGCCGTTGGGGCAGACGTCGGTGAGCTGCCGGTGGAACGCCTCGTTGAGGGCGGTGAACCGCACGGGGTCGAAGTCGGCGAGCGACTGCCGCATCTCGTCGTTGATCGCGCGCGCGGCGGCGACGTCCGACGCCGAGTAGAGGCCGGCGGCGAGCGAGATCGCGGCGCCCTCGACGTACGAGAGCGTCTCCATCGTGTCGTGGTACTCGAGCTCGTCGATCTCGGCGACGCGCGCCCCGATGTTGCGCTCGAACGTGACGAGGCCCTCCGCCTCGAGCCGGCGGATCGCCTCCCGCACCGGCACGACGCTCATGTCGAGCTCGCGACCGATCGCGTCGAGCACGAGCCGGAAGCCGGGGGAGTAGGTGCCGTCGACGATGCGGTCGTGCAGCAGCCGGTAGGCGCGCTGCGACTTCGAGGGCGCGATCGTGCCGCCCGACTCGGCGACGGCGGCCATGCGCTGCCGCCGGCCGCTCACGACCCCTCCGTCGCGCCGGTCTCGGCCTCGTACTTCGCGCGCCACTCGGCGTTCATCGGGAACAGCCCGTCGACGGGGTGGCCCGCCTCGACCTGCGCGGCGATCCACTCCTCCTCGGCCTCCTGCTGCAGGCACTCGTCGACGAGCTCGCGCGCGAGCGCCGGCGGGATGACGAGCACGCCGTCGTTGTCGCCGACGATGATGTCGCCGGGCTGCACCGTCGCGCCGCCGCACGCGATCGTCTCGTCGAACGACCACGGCACGTGCAGCCGGCCGAGCACGGCGGGGTGGCCGCCGCCGTGGTAGGTCGGCACGCCGATCTCGGTCACGACGTCGAGGTCGCGCACGCCGCCGTCGGTGACGAGGCCCGCGGCGCCGAGGTGGCGGGCGCGGAGCGCGAGGATGTCGCCGAGCGTGCCCGAGCGGTTGTCGCCGCGCGCCTCGATCACGACGACCTCGCCGGGCTGCAGCGAGTCGAACAGCCGCTTCTGCGCGTTGTAGCCGCCGCCGTGGGTCTTGAAGAGGTCCTCGCGATTGGGCACGTAGCGCAGCGTGCGCGCGGTGCCGACCATCCGCTTGCCGGGCTGCGTCGAGCGCAGGCCGTCGATCGAGACGTTGTTGAGGCCGCGCTTCCGCAGTCCGGAGGAGAGCGTCGCGAGCGCGACGCGCGAGAGCTTGTCGCGCAGCTCGTCGTCGAGCACGGGCGCGGCCTGCGGCTCGAACTCGGCGATCGGGCGGCCGGATGCGTCGGCCCACTGGTCGGGCGTCGGCTTCGGCTGGGCGGAGTAGGCGGGCAGCCGCTGCTCGCCGACCCGCACGGTCGACGCGAGCCTCCCGGTCGAGAGGCGCTCGCCGTCGAGCGCGGTCGCCGTCACCTCGACCTCGACCGACTGGCCGGGGGAGAGGGTCGATGCGTTGGCGGGCGTGCCCGTGAGGATCACGTCGCCGGGCTCGAGCGTGATGAGCTGCGAGAGGTCGCTCACGATCTGCGGGAGCGAGAAGAGGAGCGTCGAGGTCGAGTCCTCCTGCACGAGCTCGCCGTCGAGCCACGTCCGCACCTCGATCGCGTGCGGGTCGAGCCGCGTCGCGTCGAGCAGCGCCGGGCCGATCGGCGTCATGCCGTCGCCGCCCTTCGAGCGGATGTTGGCGCCCTTGTCGACCCAGCGGAGGTCGAAGACGCCGAGGTCGTTCGACGCCGTGACCGACGCGACGTGCGCCCACGCATCCGCCTCGTCCACCGCTCGCGCGTGCGAGCCGATGACGATCGCGATCTCGCCCTCGAAGCCGAAGATCTCGGTGCCCGCCGGCATGACGACCTCGCCGCCGGTCGAGAGCGAGGTCGCGGGCTTGAGGAAGAAGCCCGGCGCCTCGGGCGTGCGGCCCTTCTGCGCGGCGCGGCCGCGGTAGCCGATGTGCATCGCGAAGACCTTGCCGGGGCGGGAGCCGAGCAGGCCCCAAGCCGCTTCGGCGGAGGCGAGGGAGTCGGTCGGGAGCTGCGACGATGCATGCATGTCGGCATCGTATACGATTCCGAATCTGGTCTGCAAGGCCGTCGTGCGCTGGCCGATTCGGGGCAGCCTCAGGGTCCGCCCAAGGCGCTTGTCGTCGTGCACGAAATCGTATATCTTCCACTCAGTCCCGGCACCGAGCCCTCGGCGCCCTTCCCCTGACAAAGGAGTCAGCGTGTCTCACAGCACGACGCCTCACACCTCCGCGCGAGAGCGCAACAAGGTCCTCGCGGCCGTCGTCGTCGGCACCACGATCGAGTGGTACGACTTCTTCATCTACGCCTTCATGGCGAACCTGGTCTTCGCGCAGCTCTTCTTCGAGCCGGCCGGACCGGGCGTCGGCCAGATCATCTCGCTCGTGACGATCGGCATCTCGTTCCTGTTCCGCCCGCTCGGCGCCTTCCTCGCCGGCCACTTCGGCGACCGGATCGGCCGTCGCCCGATGCTCGTCCTCACGCTCCTCCTGATGGGCGCCGCGACCACGCTCGTCGGCGCGCTGCCCACCTACGAGCAGGTCGGGATCCTCGCGCCGATCATGCTCATGGTGCTGCGCATCCTGCAGGGCCTCTCGGCCGGCGGCGAGTGGGGCGGCGCCGTGCTCATGGCCATCGAGCACGCGCCGGCCAACCGCCGCGGCCTCTACGGCTCGTTCGTGCAGGCCGGCGTGCCGATCGGCATGCTGCTCGCGACCGGCATCCTCGCGGCCATCCGCGCCATGTTCCCGGGCGACGCGTTCCTCGAGGTCGGCTGGCGCATCCCGTTCTTCATCTCGATCATCCTCGTGCTCGTGGGCTACCTCGTGCGCCGCTCGGTCGACGAGTCGCCGGTGTTCCAGGAGATCAAGGAGACGGCGCAGGAGCAGTCGGCGCCCATCGTGCAGGTCTTCAAGAAGTACGGCCTCGTCGTGCTCTTCGCCGCGCTCGTCTTCATGGCGAACAACGCCACGGGCTACATGACGACCGGCGGCTACGTGCAGGGCCTCGCGTCCCGACCCGTCGACGCGCCGGTGCCCGGCCTCGGCTTCGACCCCGTCGGCGTGCAGCTGGCGACCTTCGCGGGCTCGCTCTCGTGGCTCGTGTTCACGTTCGTCGCCGGCTGGGCGTCCGACCGCATCGGCCGCAAGCCGCTCTACCTCATCGGCTGGACGGCGCTCGCCGCGGGCATCGTGCCGCTGTTCCTGCTCGTCGAGACGGGCGTCGCGGGCGTCGCGTGGGCGACGATCCTGCTCGGCGTGGGCCTCGGCCTCACCTACGGCGCGCAGGCGGCGTGGTACGCGGAGTCGTTCCCCGCCTCGGTGCGCTTCTCGGGTGTCTCGATCGCCTACGCGATCGGCGCGGTCATCGGCGGCGCGTTCGCGCCCACCATCGCGCAGGCGCTGCTGCAGGCGACCGGCTCGACGTGGGCGATCGTCGGCTACCTGCTCGCGACGGTGGTGCTCTCGCTCATCGGCACGCTGCTGCTGAAGGACCGCACGGGCATCCCGCTCTCGATCGAGTTCGAGAAGTCGGGCAAGTGGGACGGCTGGAAGAAGGGCGACGAGTTCGTCGCGCTCTCCGAGGTCGACCGCGAGGCAGCCGTCGAGCGCTGACCCTCGAAGACCGGAACGGCCCCGCCACTGTGGCGGGGCCGTTCCGCGTCTGCGTCGGATCAGGGCTCGACGCGCGGGTCGTCGAGCGGAGTGCCCGCCTCGTAGGGCCCGAAGAAGAGGTCGGCGCCGTCCTGCGTGAGCGCGGTGCCCGAGGCGCGCTCGCCGTCGAACGCCGCGATGGTCGCGAAGGCGAGGCGCTCGCCCGGCTCGTGCGGGTCGGCGATCTCGAGCAGCCAGCCCTCGGGCGAGCGCACGATCGCGGGATCGGCGATGACGAGGCGCAGCATGCCGCTGTGCGCGGTGAGCGTCACGGAGCCGAGGAACGCGCCGTCGCCGGCCGCGGGGAAGCGGAAGCGGTCGCCCTCGGCCGTCGCCCCGCCGCCGGCCTCGACCGTGCCCGCCCCGCGGCCGCGCACGTAGTCGAGCAGCGACGCCTTGATGCCCCAGTCGAGCGCGGTCACGGGCGGCCGGGCCAGGGGAGCGAGCGCGCGAACTCGATGAGCGCGCGCGTGCGAGCGGTCGGCTCGGGCGACGCGGGCCAGATCACGTCGATGCCGACCGGCGGCACGCGCGGCGCGATCTCGAGCATGGCGACAGGGTAGCCCTCGTAGCTCGCGGGGTTCGCGGGCCGCTGCACGAGGATGCCGTAGCCCAGGCCGCGGCCGACGAGCGCGCGCACGGCCTCTGAGCTCTGCGCCCGGTGGCGCACGCGCGGCGTGACGCCCGCCGCCGCGAAGAGCGAGAGGGTGTGCTCGCTCGAGGGCGGCGCGTCGAGCAGGATGAGGTCGCGCTCGGCGAGCTCGGCGAGGCGCACCGAGCCGCGCGCGGCGAGCGGGTCGTCGCCCGCGACGACGACGTGCGCGGGCAGGGCGAAGAGCTTGGCCCGGCGCGGCTCGCCCGGCACGAGCGTGTCGTAGACGAAGGCGACGTCGATGCGGCCCGACTCGAGCCGGCCCTCGAGCCGGTCGTGCGTCGCCTCGACGATGTCGAGCTCGACCCGCGGATGCGCGCGGCCGAACCCGGCGAGGAGGGGAGGGAGGATCGTCGGCGCGAGGGTCGGGTAGCAGCCGATCGTGACCGGCCCGACGAGCTCGCCGGGGGCTCCCCGCAGCGAGGTCTCGAGCTCGCGGGACGACGCGAGCAGGTCGCGGGCGCGAGCGACGACATCCGCACCCGCGCTCGTGAGCGTCAGGCCGCGCGCTCGCCGGCGCACCGTCAGCTGCGAGCCGAGCTCGCGCTCGAGCTCGCTGATCGCCTCCGAGATCGCCGACGCCGACACGTGCAATCGCGCGGCGGCAGCGGCGATCGTGCCTTCGTCGGCAGCGCATACGAGGTACGAGAGCTGCCGCAGGGTGAAGCCAGGGGCGTCGAGGGCATCCATTCTTCAACTCCTCCGAGGTAGAACGTGCGATGCATCCGCTTTCGCCAACGTAGCGGGTGGCGGATGATCGAGGCAGGACCGATCACGAGGATGTGCTCCATGCCCGAAGCTCCCGTCGCCGACTGGGTGACGATCCCAGACCTCCACCGCGACCCGTTCCCGATCTACGAGCGCCTGCGCGCCGAGGGCGGCGTGCACTGGGTGCCCGCCGTCGGGCGCTACCTCGTCACCTCCTACGAGGCGGTGCACGAGACCGAGCTCGACCAGGAGGTGTTCTCGGCGAACGAGCGCGGCTCGCTGCAGATCCGCGCGATGGGCCACTCGATGCTGCGCCGCGACGACCCCGAGCACTACCTCGAGCGCAAGGCGTGGCAGCCCGCGCTGCGGCCCGGCGTCGTGCAGCGCGTGTGGCGCTCGACGTTCGAGCGGAACGCCGAGCGCTACCTCGACGAGCTCGTCGAGAAGGGGCCGGGCGCCGACCTCATCTGGGACTTCGCCGCCCCCTACGCCGCCGAGAGCCTGCGCGAGATCATCGGCCTCCACAGCGCTCGGCAGGAGGACCTGCAGCGCTGGTCGCAGACGCTCATCGACGCGACCGGCAACTACGCCGACGACCCCGAGGTGTGGGCGAAGGGGCTGCGCTCGTTCGACGAGGTCGACGCGGCGCTCGACGAGGTGCTGCCGTGGCACGCGGCCAACCCGAACGAGTCGCTGCTGTCGCAGCTCCTGCGCATCCCCGACTACGAGATGCCGATCGAGCGCATCCGCGCCAACGTGAAGATGACGATCGGGGGCGGCCTCAACGAGCCGCGCGACGCGCTCGGGGTCGCCGCGTGGGCGCTCCTGACGCACCCCGAGCAGCGGCGCGCCGTCGAGGCCGACCCGTCGCTGTGGAACGCGGCGTTCGACGAGACGCTCCGCTGGGTCGCGCCGATCGGGCTCTACTCGCGGCAGGTCACGCGCGACACCGAGCTCGCAGGCGTGCGGCTGCCGGCCGGCGCGCGCCTGGGCATCTGCATCCTCTCCGCCAACCGCGACGAGCGCGTGTGGGAGGACGCCGCGCGCTTCGATGTGCGCCGCGAGGTCAAGCCGCACCTCGCCTTCGGGAAGGGCGTGCACGTGTGCCTCGGCGCGTGGGTCGCGCGCTCGGAGGTCGCCGATGTCGCGCTGCCCATGCTCTTCGAGCGGCTGCGCGGGCTCGACGTCGTGCCCGACGCGCCCCCGACGATCGCCGGCTGGGTCTTCCGCGGCATGACGAGCCTCCCCGTGCGGTGGCGCTCGGTCGCCGAGCCCGCGACGGTCGTCGCCGCGCCGGCAGCCGCCGAGCAGGCCGCGCCGTGCATCGCGATCGTCGGCGCCGGGCCCGCAGGCTGCTTCACCGCTCAGGCGCTCCGCCGCCGCTTCCCGGCGGCGGAGCTCGAGGTGCTCGACGGGCTGCCGGTGCCGTACGGGCTCGTGCGGTCGGGCGTCGCCGCCGACCACCCGGGCACGAAGTCGGTCGCGCGGCAGTTCGACCGGCTCTTCCAGCACGAGCGCGTGCGGTTCCGCGGCAACCTGCGCGTCGGCGACGACGTGCCGCTCGACGCGCTCCGAGGCGCCTACGACGCCGTCGTGCTCGCGACCGGCATGCGCGCAGACCGGCCGCTCGACGTGCCGGGCGACGCGCTCGAGGGCGTCCACGGCGCCGGCCGCATCACGCGGCTGCTCAACGCGCACGCCGACGAGGGCGAGGCGCCGTCGCTCGGCGAGCGCGTCGTGGTCGTCGGCCACGGCAACGTCGCGATGGACGTCGTGCGCCTGCTCGCGCGCGACGCCGAGGGACTCGGCGGCACCGACGTCGACGACGAGGCGCACGAGCGCCTCGCCGGTGCCGTGCGCACGATCCACGTCGTCGGCCGCAGCGCCCCGAGCGCCGCGCGCTTCGACCCGGTCATGGTGCGCGAGCTCGCGGGCCTGCCGGGCGTCGCGCATCGCGTGCACGGCGCCGGGCTCGAGGGCATCGAGCCGGGCAAGGACGCGCGGGCGGATGCGGTGCGGGGCCTGGTCGCGGAGCCCTCCTCCCAGCCGCGCGTCGAGGTGCACTGGTGGTTCGGGCTCTCGCCCGCGCGCATCGAGGGCGACGGCCGGGTCGAGCGGGCCGTCTTCCGCGGTGCCGACGGCGAGGTCGAGCTCGCGGCCGACGCGGTCGTGACGGCCGTCGGCTTCGCCGGCGACGACGAGTGCCTCGTCGAACCGGGCGCGCACGCGAGCGGCCGGGTCGAGCCGGGCCTCTACACCGCCGGCTGGCTGCGGCGCGGGCCGCGCGGCACGATCCCCGACCAGCGCACCGACGCGCGAGAGCTCGCGCGCCTCATCGCCGACGACCTCGAGGCCGGCGCGATCGGGGTGGGCCGCGAGGGGCTGCCGCCGGTCGAGGGGGAGACCGACTTCGAGGGCTGGCGGCGCATCGACGTGCGCGAGCAGCTCGGCGCGGCGCCCGGGCGCTCGCGGTCGAAGCTGCGCTCGCGCGCCGCGCTGCTCGAGGCTGCGCGCGACGCGACGATCCCCCTGCCGGAGGTCGAGCGCCTCGAGACCGCGAGCGAGGGGGCGGGGCTGCCGGTGACGGTGCTGTTCGGCACCGAGTCGGGCGGCGCCGAGCTCGTCGCCGACGAGCTGCGGCGCGGCCTCGCGGGCCGGGCGGCAGTCGAGGTCGTCGACATCGCCGACGCCGCGCCGGGCGACCTCGATGCGAGCCGCCTCCACCTGCTCGTCTGCTCGACGTACGGCGACGGCGAGGTGCCGACGAGCGCCCGGTCGTTCCTCCGCGCGCTCGTCGAGGAGCGTCCCGATCTCCGCGGCGTGCGCTTCGCGGCCTTCGGGATGGGCGATCGCAGCTACACGAGGACGTACTCGCGCGGCAGCGAGCTCGTCGCCGAGGCGCTCGCGGCGAGCGGCGCCGAGCGGGTCGGCGAGTACGGCAGGCACGACGCCGGCGGGCCCGTGCCCGCGACCGAGGCTGCGCTCGAGTGGGCCGAGGGGGTGCTCGCCGAGGCGACCGCGCCGGTCGCCTGACGCGCCGGCCGAGCCGCCGTCAGTCCTCCTGCGGCGGCAGCGGCACCTTCGGCAGCTTCTTGACCCGCGCGCGGCGCTTCGGCCGCGCCGGGATCATCGAGCGCATCTCCTCGAGACGGCCGAAGCACAGCAGCCGGTCCTCGGCATGCAGCACCTCGGTGCCCTTCGGGTTCGGGATGACGGTCGTGCCGCGATGCAGCGTCAGCACCGTGATGTCGCGCTCGCGGAGCCCCGACGCGTCGAGCGGCTTGCCGACGAGGTCGGCGTCGCCGTGCACCACGAGCTCGGCGACGCCGAAGCCCGTCGAGACGGCGAGCCGCTCGCGCACGTCGATCTGCGGGAACGCGACCTGGTTGTCGATGTAGTCGATGATCGCGCCCGCGACGTCGAGCCGCGTCGCGCGCTCGATGCCCTCGAGCCCGGGGGAGGAGTTGACCTCCATCACCTGCGGGCCGTCGTTGCCCTCGAGCATGTCGACGCCCGCGACCTTGAGGCCCATGATCTGCGCGGCGCGCACCGCGACGCGCTCGAAGTCGGGGTCGAGCGTCACCGGCTCGACGCTGCCGCCGCGGTGCACGTTCGAGCGGAACTCGTCGCCCTGGGCGCTGCGCCGCATCGCGGCGACGACGCGGTCGCCGACGACGAGCGCGCGGATGTCGCGGCCCTTGCTCTCGGCGACGAAGCGCTGGATGAGCACTTGCTGCTTGGTGCTCTGCAGCGTCTCGATGATCGCCTCGGCGACCTTGATCGTGGGCGCGAGGATGACGCCGATGCCCTGCGTGCCCTCGAGGAGCTTCAGCACGACCGGTGCGCCGCCGACGCGCTCGATCGCGGGGATCACGTCGGCGCGATCGCGCACGAACGTCGTGGGAGGCATCCCGATGTCGTGCCTCGCGAGGATCTGCGTCGCCCGCAGCTTGTCGCGCGAGTTGGCGATGCCGTTCGCGGTGTTGGGCGTGTAGACGTCCATCTGCTCGAACTGCCGCACGACCGCGGTGCCGAAGTAGGTGATCGAGTTGCCGATGCGCGGCAGGATCGCGTCGTAGTCGGTCAGCTGCCGGCCGCGGAACTGCAGGTCGGGCGCCTCGCCCGAGAGGTCGATCGCGAAGCGCAGGGTGTTGAGCACCTTCACGTCGTGGCCGCGCTCGGCGGCCGCGGCGCGGAGCCTGCGGGTGCTGTAGGCGCGCGGAGCGCGCGAGAGGATGGCGAGCCTCATGCGAGGTCGACCTGCCTTCCTGCTTGGATGGGGGCCTATGGGCGATGACCATCCTCGCAGGCCTGCGATCGCCGGTTGGCGCGAATGGGTCGGCCTGCCGCACCTCGGCGTGCCGCACGTGAAGGCCAAGCTCGACACCGGCGCGCGCACGAGCGCCCTGCACGCGTTCGACATCGTCGAGTCGACGCGCGACGGCGCCGACTGGGTGCGCTTCTCGGTGCACCCGTGGCAGCGCTCGGCTGCCGATGCCGTCGTCGTCGAGGTGCCCGTGCACGACCGCCGGCTCGTCCGCTCCTCGACGGGTCACGAGCAGGAGCGCATCGTCATCCGCACGGCGCTCGCGCTGCTCGGGCGCGAGGTGCTCACCGAGGTGACGCTCGCGCGCCGCGACGAGATGGGCTTCCGGCTGCTCGTCGGGCGCGAGGCGCTCCGGCAGGGGTTCGCGGTCGACTCGGCGCGCTCGTACCTCGGCGGCCGCCCCGCGCGCACCGTGCGGCTCAAGAACCGGGGTCGCGCCGGTGCGTGAGTCGTTCGCGATCGGCGGCGTGCGCGTGCGCGCCGGCCAGGCGAAGGGTGTCGAGCTGCCGATCGCCCGGCTCGTGACCGGCGGCGACGTCTCGCTCCCCGTGCGCGTGCTGCACGGCCGCGAGGAGGGGCCGGTCGTCTGGATCGACGCGGCCATCCACGGCGACGAGGTCGTGGGCGTCGAGGTCATCCGGCAGGTGCTCGCGCAGGTGTCGCCCAAGCGGCTCCGCGGCACGCTCATCGCCGTGCCGGTCGTCAACGTGCTCGGGTTCCTCAACGGCGACCGCTACCTGCCCGATCGCCGCGACCTCAACCGATCGTTCCCCGGCTCGGCGCGCGGCTCGCTCGCGAGCCGCATCGCCCACCTGCTCATGACCGAGGTCGTCGCGCGCTGCGACGTCGGCATCGACCTCCACACGGGCTCCGACCGGCGCGACAACCTGCCGCAGATCCGCGCCGACCTCGACGACCCCGAGACGCGCCGGCTCGCGGCCGCGTTCGGCGCGCCCGTCATGCTGCACGCGAAGCTGCGCGACGGCTCGCTCCGCCAGGCCGCTCGCGAGGCGGGCGCGATCGCGCTGCTCTACGAGGCGGGCGAGGCCCTGCGGCTCGAGCAGGAGCCGATCGAGGTGGGCGTCGCGGGCGTGCTGCGCGTGCTCGCCGCGCTCGGGATGCTCGACGACGACGAGGCGGCGGATGCGTCGATCGAGTGCCGCGCGAGCGGCTGGGTGCGCGCTCGCGGCACCGGGATCCTGCACCTCGAGGTCGAGCTCGGCGACCGGGTCGAGTCGGGCGCGCGGCTCGGCCGGGTGGCGGATGCGCTCGGCACGGGCGGCCGGATCGTGCGCGCCGACCGCGCCGGCATCGTCATCGGCCTCACCCGCGCGCCGATCGTGCACGCGGGCGACGCGGTCGCGCACCTCGCGGAGCCTGAAGGATCTTCAACCGGATAGTCGGGCGGGCGAGCCGAATGCTGTCGCGCCCTGTCGGCTGTCCGGTTGAGTCGGGCTCAGCTGGTGGCCCAGCGTCGGCGGTTCGCGCCAACGGCAGCGCGGCGCCGGTCGGGCGGCGCTAGGCGAGCAGGGCGGTCGTGCCCGTCACGATGAGCGCGAGGCCGCCCGCGAGCGAGAGGGCGATGATCGACCACTTGACGACGGTGCGATTCACGAGGTGCGCGAGCCGGTTGCCGAGCAGCACGCCCGCGACGACCGGGACCACGATGAGCGCCCATCCCCACCAGGGCCACTCGGGAGCGCCCTCGGGGGCGACGAACGGGCGGATCGCGACGATCACGCCGCTCACGATCACCCAGAACGGCTGCATCGTCGCGACGAACGTGCGGTCCTGCCAGCCGGAGAGCAGCGTGTAGATGCCGAGCGCGGGCGCGCCCATGCCGACGCTCGCGTTGAGGACGCCGATCGTCGCCCCCGCGGCGACGCGCAGCGGCGGGCCGTCGAGCGCCCGCGCGCTGCTCGTGAAGGCGACCGAGACGACCACCCCGACGACCGCGATGACGCCGACGACGACGCGCAGCGCATCCGTGTCCGCACCCTTCGCCAGCAGGAGGCCCGGCACCATCATCGCGACCGCGGGGACGGCGAGCCACGCGAGCCGCCGCCAGTCGATGTCGCGCCAGACGCTCGGGAGGATCACGAGGCACGCGAGCGCGCCGTAGAGGTTGACGACGAGCACCGCCGCGAGCGGGCCCGCCACGAGCGCGACCGCCGGGGTGACGACGAGCCCCCAGCCCATCCCGATCATGCGCTGCCCCGCCGCGCCGATGAAGACGGCGACGGCCGCGACGGCGAGGGAGAGGAGGTCCACGGCCGTCAGCGTAGGTGCTCAGGGGGATGCGCGTCGGTGCAGGCGCGCCGAGTGCGCGATCGGCTGCGGCTCGGCGGTGATGAGGTCGCGGAAGCCCGGGCACTGCGCGAAGTCGCTGTGGGTGCACGACTGGAGGTGGCGGATGACGGCGAGCGCCGCCTCGAGCTCCGCCTGCTGGCGCTCGAGCCGGGTGACGTGGTCGGCGAGCAGCGCGTGCCGCTCGGCAGCGCTCTCGGTCGCGAGCACCGAGCGGATGGTGGCGAGCGACATGCCCGCGTCCTGGCCGCGCAGGATCGTGCCGATGCGCATGCGCGCGCTCTCGTCGTAGCGGCGCTTGCCGCCCACGCGCGTCGTGGGCTCGAGCACGCCCTCGGCCTCCCAGTGGCGCAGCACGTGCGGGGCGAGGGAGAACTCGGCGGCGAGCTCGCCGATCGACAGCAGACTTGACCTCATGTCGACATGAAGTCACATGCTGGTGCGCATGGCAACGCTCGACCTCGTCCAGGACCCTTCGCGAGCCGGCTCCGAGCCGCTCGACTGCATCGTCGTCGGCGGCGGCCCCGCCGGGCTGCAGGCCGCGCTCACCCTCGCGCGCGTGCACCGCTCCGTCGCGCTCGTCGACGCCGGTCCGGGTCGCAACGCATCCGCCGCGCACATGCACAACGTCGTCTCGCGCGACGGGACGCCGCCCGCGGAGTTCCGCACCGCCGCGCGCGAGCAGCTCGCCGGCTACGCGACCGTGCGGCTCGTCGACGACCGGGTCGCCGCCGCCGAGGCGGGGGAGCGCGCCGTCGCGGTCGAGCTCGCCAGCGGGGAGCGGCTCGAGGCGCGCTTCCTGCTGCTCGCGACGGGCGTCGCCGACGTGCCGCTGCCGCTCGGCCTCGCGCGGCACTGGGGCGGCCAGGTCGCCCACTGCCCGTTCTGCCACGGCCATGAGCTCGGCGACCGGGTCGTCGTGCTCGGCGGCGAGCCGCAGCGCGAGCACGTCGCGCGCATCATGGCGGGCGTGGCCGAGCACGTGACGTGGCTCACCGACGGGTTGCCTGTCGACCAGGAGGCGCGAGCGGCGCTCGCGGCCCGCGGCATCGAGGTCGACGAGCGGCGCGCGACCGGTGTCGTCGAGGACGGCGGCCGGCTGACGGCGATCGAGCTCGAGGACGGCACGGCGCTGCCGTGCACCGGCGTGCTCGCGGGCGGCGACTTCCGGCAGGGCTCGACGCTGCCCGAGGCGCTCGCTTGTGCCATGCGGCCCGACGGCACGATCGAGGTCGACATGCTCGGCCGCACGAGCGTGCCGCGCGTGCTCGCCGCGGGTGACGCGGCGCTCTCCGGCGGGCACTCGGTCATCGCGGCCGCGGCGGCCGGCCAGCTCGCTGCCGCGGGGATCGTGCGGGAGCTCATCGCGTGAGCCCCGCCGCCGGCGGGGCCGCGGGGTTCACGCCGTCGCGAGGAATCCCGCGATGCCCGTGCCGATGACGGCGACGCCACCGACGATGGAGAGCACGATGACTGCCGCGCGCGCGACGCCCGCGGGCACCCGGTGAGCGATGCGGTGGGCGAGCAGCGTGCCGAGCGCCGCTGCCGCCGAGGCGCCCGCCCACGCCCACCACGGCCACTCGGGGAAGCCCTCGGGCACGAGCGCCGCCCGCTGACCGAGCGTCACGAGGTTGAGCACGACCCAGAACGGCTGCATCGTGGCCGCGAGCACGAGCGGGTCCCAGCGGCTCACGAGCGCGTAGATGCCGACGAGCGGGGCGCCGACGCCGACCGCGGCGTTGAAGCCGCCGATCGCGAGGCCGGAGCCGATGCGCGTGCCCGGGCCGTCGAGCGTGTGGCGCGAGCGCGTGAAGACGACGGAGATCAGCACGCCCGCGATCGCGAGGATCCCGACCGCGATGCGGAGCGCATCCGCCGACACGACGCGCGCCAGTAGCAGCCCCGCGACGCTCGCGGGCACCGCGGGCAGCAGCAGCCATGTCAGTCGTCGCCAGTCGACGTCGCGCCACACGCCCGGCAGCATGAGCGAGCACGCGACGACGGCGAAGATGCAGTTGAGCGGCACCGCCGCGATCGGGCCGGCGACGATCGTCGACACCGGGCCCATCACGAGCCCGAAGCCGAGCCCGACGACGCGCTGGGCGACCGTCGCGACGAAGATCGCCGCCGCGTAGAGCAGCAGCGTGAGCGGATCGATCACGACGGCGCGCCCGGGCGGCGCGCGGTCATCAGTGCTCGCCGATGCGGAGCGAGTCGCCGTTCTCGAGCCGGTGGTGCGTGCCGCCGTGCTCGGCGGCCGCCGCCTCGATGCGCGCGTGCGCCATGCCGAGGCCCATGGGCGAGAGGGGCGCGTCGTGCACCGCGAAGGTCGCGCGCGGCGCGACCGCGGTCACGAAGTCCATCACGTCGCCGATCTTGAGCCACGGAGCGCCGGCGGGCGCCGCGAGCACCTCGACCTTGACGTCGGGCGTCGCGTAGGAGTCGCCCGGGTAGTAGAAGCGCTCGTTCACGAGCACGCCGAGGTTGTCGACGAGCGGGATCGAGCGGTGGATCTCGGCGTGCGTGCCGCCGAAGAAGCGGAGCCGGAAGGGGCCGGCGGTGACGCGCTCGCCCGCCTCCACGACCGTGACGTCGAACTCCTCCGCGGCGGCCGCGACGCCCGCGGGCGCGTAGATGGGCGTGCCCGGGTTGGCCGCGAGCAGCTCGCGCAGCCGGCCGGCGTCCCAGTGGTCGGCGTGCTCGTGCGTGATGACGATCGCGACGAGGTCGGGGGCCGAGACGGGGCCGGTCTGGTTGCCCGGGTCGATGACGAGCTGGCGTCCGTCCTCGTCGAGGATCATGCAGGCGTGCTCTCGCTTGGTCACTCGCATGGCATCCACGATAGGCGGTGCGGCGGGCCGGCGCAGGTGCACCGGTCGCGCCTGCGGCTCGCCTAGGCTCGCTCGCGTGCGCATCGTCGTGGCGTCGAAGCCGACCAGCGCCGGCCGCGCGGGCGCTGTCGGCGAGCGCGTCGCTGCGCGCCTCGCCGCGCTCGGGCACGACGTGCGGCACATCGCGGCCGCCGACTACCGCGGCCAGCTCGAGCAGTCGCGCTTCGCGATGACGACGGCGGATGCGCTCGTCGTCGTGGGCGGGGACGGCATGGTGCACCTCGGCGTCAACATCGTCGGCGGCACCTCGAAGCGGCTCGTGATCGTGCCGGCGGGCAGCGGCAACGACTTCGCGGCCTCGCTCGGGATCCGCAGCGCGGAGCAGGCGATGGATGGGCTCGAAGCGGCGCTCGCGGCCTCGCCCGAGCGCTTCGACCTCGTGCGCATCGAGCACCCCGACGGGGTCGAGCTCGCGGCGGGCGTCGTCTCGGTCGGCTTCGACGCCGACGTCACGGTGCGCTCGAACCGGTTCACGCGCGTGCCGCGCGCGTTGCGCTACCGCGCCGCGATCGCCGCGACGCTCCTGCGGCCGCGGCACCGCACGTTCCGGATGCGCTTCGACGGCGGCGAGGAGCGGTCGTGGCGCACGCTCATCGCGGCGATCGCCAACAACGGCACGTTCGGCGGCGGGGTGCCGATCGCGCCGAGCGCGTCGCTGCACGACGGCCGGCTCACGGCGGTGCTCGCCGACGAGGTGTCGTACCCGCGGTTCTTGCTCACGCTCGCGAAGGTGCTGCGCGGTCGCCACGAGGCCGATCGCCGCCTGCACGTCCGCGACTGCGAGTCGGTCGAGATCGCGAGCGACGACCCGGTGACGGTGTGCGCAGACGGGGAGATGGTGGGGAGGCTGCCGGTGCGCTGCACCGCGATGCCGGGCGCGCTGCAGGTGCTCCGAGCTCCGTGACGGGCCGCCGCCGGCGCCGATTTGGCGCACGCCCGATTCGTGTGGCACACTATCCAGGTTGCTTTCGCGAGCGAGAGCAGTACGGCCCCATCGTATAGCGGCCTAGTACGCCGCCCTCTCACGGCGGTAACGCGGGTTCGAATCCCGCTGGGGTCACACCAGGAGCGCCCCGGTCTCACGACCGGGGCGCTTCGCCGTTCCCGGCCCGACCTCGCAGCCCGCTCACCCCGCGAGCCGGACGGGCGCCGGTCGTCCCTGCGCCATCACGAGCTCGATGACCGACATCGTGCGCGGCCGCTCGTGCATGACATCGGCGTAGCCGAAGCGCAGCCAGCGGCCACCGGCTGCCGTGATCGCGGTGCCCCGTCTCCGGTCCTTCGCCGCCTGCTTCTCGTTGTCGTGCCACTCGTCGCCGTCGGTCTCCACCCACAGCCAGCCATCGATCAGCAGGTCACCGCGACCGCCGCCCGGTGCGGGCATCTGCGTCTCGACGCGCCATCCGCGGTCGCGGCACGGCACGCGCAGCAGCGACTCGAGCCCCGACTCCGCGCTCGCGTCGAGCTCGCGCCGCCATGGCCGGCACCGGAGCGGCAGCATCCCGAAGAGCCGGTCGAGCCCATCCTCACCGAGGAGCCCCTTGTGCAGCGCGCTGTCGATCGAGGCGATCGCGTCGTCCCGCTCCACCCGCCGGGCATGCTGCGCGAGCGCATCGACGAGGCTCACGCGCCACAGCTTGTCGTCGACCGTGAAGTCGCTCCAGATGCGTTCGCCTTCGAGCACGTTCGGCGGACTCGAGTGCGGGCGGGTGGCGATCTGCACCACGCGCAGCTCCGTCACCCAGACGCCGTAGGAGCGCAGAGCGCTGGCTCCGCCGAGGACCCCGCCGCTCCGAAGCGCTGCTCCGATCGCCGGATTCGCGTCAGGCGTGACGACCCACCACCTGCCGATGGCGACGAGCCGTCCGCTCGCGACCTCAGCTCGGATCGACCGGTACGGATGGCCGAGGGCGTGCAGCGCGGCGCGCGTCGTCGCGCCCTGCGCCGCGAGGACGTCGGCCATGATGCTGCGCATCGACGAAGCGTGCCTGCTCCGACGCCACGGCATGCCGACGCGGCGTCGCGCTGTGGAGAGCGGCGGACGCCGCGGTCGATCCGATGCGACCGTGCATCGCGCAGGGAGTCGATGTCACGGAGGGAGTCGACGATCGACTCCCTCCGTGACGGATCTCGAATCGCGACTCCCTGCGTGACGCCTCGCCCGCCTCAGCCCAGGTAGCCGAGCGCCCGCACCTGCTCGCGCTCCTGCTCGAGCTCCGCCACCGAGGCGCGCAGCTGCTCCGTGACCTCCGGCTCGAGCTCGAGGTCGTCGACGATCGTCCACTCGCCCTCGGCGGTCGTCACCGGGAACGACGAGACGAGCCCCTCGGGCACGTCGTACTCGCCGCGCGAGATGACCGACATCGACGTCCAGTCATCGGGCGCCGTGCCGAGCATCCACGAGCGCACGTGGTCGATCGTCGCCGACGCGGCCGACGCGGCCGACGAGGCGCCGCGCGCCGCGATGACCGCCGCGCCGCGGTTCGCGACCGTCGGCGCGAACTCGTCGCGCACCCACTCGCGCTCGACGAGGTCGGTCGCGAGCGACTCGCCCACGATCGCGTGCGTCAGGTCCGGTACTTGTGTCGTCGAATGGTTGCCCCACACGATCATGCGCCGGATGCCGGCGACCGGCTCGCCCGTCCGCGCCGCGAGCTGCGCGATCGCGCGGTTGTGGTCGAGCCGCGTGAGCGCCGAGAAGCGCTCGCGCGGGATGTCGGGCGCGGCGGCGGCCGCGATGAGCGCGTTCGTGTTCGCGGGGTTCCCCGTCACGGTGATGCGGATGTCCTGGCTCGCGTGCTCCTGGATCGCGCGCCCCTGCGCGCTGAAGATCGCGCCGTTCGCGGCGAGCAGGTCGGATCGCTCCATGCCCGGGCCGCGCGGCCGCGCGCCCACGAGCAGCGCGTGGTCGGCGCCCTCGAAGGCGACCGACGCATCCGCCGTCGTGTCGACCGAGTGCAGCAGCGGGAAGGCCGAGTCGTGCAGCTCCATGACGACGCCCTCGAGCGCCGGCAGCGCATCCGGGATCTCGAGGATCCGCAGCCGCACCGGCTGGTCTGGCCCGAGCATGTCGCCCGCGGCGATGCGGAACAGCAGCTGGTAGCCGATCTGGCCTGCGCCGCCCGTGACGGCGACGGTGATGGGAGCGCGCATGCGCCCATCGTGCCGTGCGCTCCCTGGACGTCGCTAGAGCCAGCCCCGCCGCCGGAACGCGAGGTAGAGGCCGCCCGCGAGCAGCACCATGAGCAGCAGCGCGAAGGGGTAGCCGAGACCCCAGTGCAGCTCGGGCAGCGTGCGGAAGTTCATGCCGTAGATGCCGGCGATGAGGGTCGGGGCGAAGAGGATCGCGGCCCACGACGTGACCTTCTTCGTCTGCTCGTTCTGCTCGACCTGCAGCGCCGTGAGCGCGCGCATCTCGTCGTTCTGCCGCTCGGCGACGCGAGCGGACGCGAGCTGCAGCAGCGAGGTGAGCAGCCGTTGCGCGGCCTCGAGCCTGGCAGCCGTCTGCTGCGCGTGGTCGTCGACGTCGCGGAGGTGCCTGCGCAGCTCGTCGGCCTCGCGCTCGGGCTCTCGCGCGAGGCGCGCCGCGAACCGCTCGACGATGCCGCTCACCGGCTCCGCGGCGCGCTCGATCGCCACCACCCGGCGGAGCGCGCGGTACACGTCGACGGTGCCCGGATCGCCCTCCCCGAAGAAGGACTCCTCGATCTCGGCGATGCGCTCCCGCATCGCGTCGGCGAGAGCCGCGTGCTGGTCCGCCGTCTCGTCGAGCAGCGCGTAGAGCACCGTCGCCGGCGAGACCTCGAGCCCGTCGCGGCCCGACCCGAGCCGCTCGCGCACATCGGCGAGCCCCTCGCGGCGATCCCACGAGATCGTCACGACGCAGCGCGGCGCGACGATCGCGTGCACCTCGTGGGCGACGAGCCGCTCGCCGAGCTGTTCGAGCCGATGCAGCACGCAGTAGCTCACGCCGTCGTAGGGCTCGAGCTTCGGGCGCTGCCCGCGCTGCAGCACGTCCTCGATGACGAGCCGGTGCAGCTCGAGCTCCGCCGTCACGGCGAGCAGCTCGGGCTCGTCGGGGTCGACGAGGTCGACCCACGCGAAGCCTCCGCGCTCGGCGGCCGTCTCGAGCACTCGATCGAACGGCACCGCGCCGTCGACGCGCGTGCCCTCGGCCCAGACGGATGCGTCGGCGATGGCCATGCGAGCAATGTACGGCCGCGGCGTGTTCGCCGACAGAGGAGCGGCACCGGCCCCCGCGTAGACTGATCGGATGGCCGATCGCGGTCGCGCAAGTGCTGGGAGGGCAGATGGGCAAGACGCTCGCTGAGAAGGTGTGGGACGACCACGTCGTGGTGAAGGGCGAGGACGGCGCCCCCGACCTCATCTACATCGACCTCCACCTCGTGCACGAGGTGACGAGCCCGCAGGCCTTCGACGGCCTCCGCCAGGCCGGCCGCTGCCTCCGTCGCACCGACCTCACGGTCGCGACCGAGGACCACAACACGCCGACGCTCGATATCGACAAGCCCATCCAGGACCCGACGAGCCGGAAGCAGATCGAGACGCTGCGGCAGAACGCGGCCGAGTTCGGCGTGCGCATCCACTCGCTCGGCGACAAGGAGCAGGGCATCGTGCACCTCGTCGGCCCGCAGCTCGGCCTCACGCTCCCGGGCGTCACCGTCGTCTGCGGTGACTCGCACACCTCGACGCACGGCGCGTTCGGCGCGATGGCCTTCGGCATCGGCACGAGCGAGGTCGAGCACGTCATGGCGACGCAGACGCTCCCGCTCAAGCCCTTCAAGACCATGGCGATCAACGTCGAGGGCGAGCTGCGCCCCGGCGTGACGGCGAAGGACATCATCCTCGCGGTCATCGCCAAGATCGGCACCGGCGGTGGCGCCGGCTACGTCTTCGAGTACCGCGGCAGCGCGATCCGCTCCCTCTCGATCGAGGGCCGCATGACGATCTGCAACATGTCGATCGAGGCCGGCGCCCGCGCGGGCATGGTCGCGCCCGATGAGACGACCTTCGCCTACGTGAAGGACAAGCCGCACGCGCCCAAGGGCGCCGACTGGGATGCGGCGCTCGAGTACTGGAAGACGCTCCCGACCGACGACGACGCCGTCTTCGACGCCGAGATCTTCATCGACGCATCCGAGCTCGAGCCCTTCGTCACGTGGGGCACGAACCCCGGCCAGGGCGTCTCGCTCTCGGGCGAGGTGCCGGCGCCCGAGTCGTTCGACGACCCGACCGACCGCGCCGCCGCCGAGCGGGCGCTCGAGTACATGGACCTCAAGCCCGGCACGCGGCTCAAGGACATCGCCGTCGACACCGTCTTCATCGGCTCGTGCACGAACTCGCGCATGGAGGACCTCACGGCAGCGGCCGAGATCATCCGCGGTCGGAAGAAGGCGGATGGGGTGCGCGTGCTGGTCGTGCCGGGCTCGGCACGGGTGCGGCTCGAGGCCGAGGCCGCCGGGCTCGACAAGGTCTTCACGGACTTCGGCGCCGAGTGGCGCTTCGCCGGCTGCTCGATGTGCCTCGGCATGAACCCCGACCAGCTCGCGCCGGGGGAGCGCTGCGCGTCGACCTCGAACCGCAACTTCGAGGGCCGGCAGGGCAAGGGCGGTCGCACGCACCTCGTCTCGCCGCTCGTCGCCGCGGCGACCGCGATCCGCGGCACGCTCTCGAGCCCGTGGGACCTGGAGGCCGCTGAGGCCGAGCTCGTGAAGGACGGAGTCGCCTGATGGAGAAGATCAGCACGCTGACGGGCCCGATCGTGCCGCTCGAGCGCTCGAACGTCGACACCGACCAGATCATCCCCGCTGTGTTCCTCAAGCGGGTCACGAAGACCGGCTACGACGACGCGCTCTTCCACTCGTGGCGGCAGGATCCCGCGTTCGTGCTCAACCAGGAGCCGTACCGGCACGGCGGCATCCTCGTCGTCGGCAACGACTTCGGCACCGGCTCGAGCCGCGAGCACGCCGTGTGGGCGCTCCGCGACTTCGGCATCACCGCCGTGCTCGGGCCGCGCTTCGGCGAGATCTTCCGCGGCAACGCCGGCAAGCAGGGCCTGCTCGTCGGCAAGATCACGGAGGAGGCGACGGAGGCCCTGTGGGCCGTCGCGCGCGCGAACCCGGGCGAGCCCGTGACGGTCGACCTGGAGGCTCGCACCGCGACCGCAGCCGGTGTCAGCCATCCCTTCGAGATCGATGACTACACTCGCTGGCGCCTGCTCGAGGGCCTCGACGACATCGCGCTCACCCTGCGCGACGAAGCCGCGATCTCCGCGTTCGAGGCCAAGCGTCCGTCGTGGATGCCCACGACGCAGGATCGGACGCCCCAGGCACGAACGCAAGGAGCCTCGTGAACCTCACCGAGTTCAGCAAGAGCGCCGGAGCCGCGGTCGGCATGAACGTCGACCGCATCACCGTGCGGGGCGGCAAGCCGCTCCAGGGCCGCATCCAGATGAAGGGCGCGAAGAACCTCGTCACGAAGGCGATGGTCGCGGCGCTGCTCGGCGAGTCGCCGAGCGAGCTGCGCAGCGTGCCCGAGATCAGCGACGTGCGCGTCGTGCAGGGCCTGCTCGAGCTCCACGGCGTGACGGTCGAGCGCGACGGCGACACGCTGCGGCTCGACCCGGCGAACGTGCGCACGGCGCACGAGACGTCGATCAACGCGCACGCGGGCTCCTCGCGCATCCCGATCCTGTTCTGCGGCCCGCTGCTGCACCAGCTCGGCGAGGCGTTCATCCCCGACCTCGGCGGCTGCCACATCGGCGACCGGCCGATCGACTACCACCTCGAGGTGCTCCGCAACTTCGGCGCCGTCGTCGAGAAGTTGCCGAGCGGCATCCGCATGTCGGCGCCCAACGGACTGCACGGCGCGAAGATCCACCTGCCCTACCCCTCGGTCGGCGCGACCGAGCAGGTGCTGCTCGGCGCCGTGCGCGCGAAGGGCCGCACCGAGCTCACGGGCGCCGCGGTCGAGCCCGAGATCATGGACCTCATCGCGATCCTGCAGAAGATGGGCGCCGAGATCCAGGTCGACACCGACCGCACGATCCGCATCGAGGGCGTCGACAAGCTCGTCGGCTACCGCCACACGGCGCTCTTCGACCGCAACGAGGCAGCCTCGTGGGCGTGCGCGGCGCTCGCGACCGGCGGCGACGTCTTCCTCGAGGGCGCGCGCCAGCCCGAGATGACGACCTTCCTCAACGTCTTCCGCAAGGCGGGCGGCGCCTTCGAGATCGAGGACGACGGCATCCGCTTCTGGCACCCTGGCGGCGACCTCAAGCCCGTCGTCGTCGAGACCGACGTGCACCCCGGCTTCATGACCGATTGGCAGCAGCCGCTCGTCGTGGCGCTCGCGAAGGCCAACGGCATCTCGATCGTGCACGAGACCGTCTACGAGCAGCGCTTCGGCTTCACCGAGGCGCTCGTCGAGATGGGTGCGCGCATCCAGATCCACACCGATTGCCTCGGCAGCCACGCGTGCCGCTTCGGGCAGCGCAACTACGAGCACTCCGCCGTCATCGCGGGCCCCGTCGAGCTGCACGGCGCGGATGTCGTGGTGCCCGACCTGCGCGGCGGCTTCAGCCACCTCGTGGCGGCGCTGACCGCCGAGGGCACGAGCCGCATCTCGAACGTCGGGATCATCGCCCGGGGCTACGAGCGCTTCATCGAGAAGCTCGAGACCCTCGGCGCGGACTTCGACGTGGAGGGCTGATGGCGCTGCCCGGCCGCCCGCCGAAGCCGGAGCGCACATCCGTCTACGTCGGGATCGCCGCCGCGGTCATCCCGGCGATGACCGCGATGGCGAAGCTCCGCATCCGCGGGCACGAGCACCTGCCCGCGCGCGGCGCGTTCGTGCTCTCGCCCAACCACTACAGCGAGATCGACCCGATCGTCATGGCGATGGCGGTGTGGAAGGCCGGCCGCGTGCCGCGCTTCATGGCGAAGGCGAGCCTGTTCAGGATCCCCGTCGTCGGCGCGATCCTGCGCGCCGCGGGCCAGATCCCGGTCGAGCGCGCGGGCCGCTCCGCGCAGTCGGCGCCGATGGAGGCCGCCCGCACGCTCGTGCGCGACGAGCTCGGCGTCATCATCTACCCCGAGGGCTCGCTCACGCGCGAGCCCGACCTGTGGCCCATGCGCGGCAAGACCGGCGCCGTGCGCATGGCGCTCGAGGCGGGCGTGCCGCTCATCCCCGCCGCGCACTGGGGCACGCAGCACCTCATGCCGCGCTACGGCAAGGTGATCCGCCCGTTCCCGCGGAAGACGATCGACATCCTCTTCGGCCCGCCCGTCGACCTCTCCGACTTCGAGGGCAAGACCGACCAGGCCTCGATGACCGCCGCGACCGACCGCGTCATGGGCGCGATCGCCGGTCTGCTCGGCGAGCTGCGCGGCGAGGAGCCCCCCGCCGTGCGCTACGACCCCGCCCACTACGGGCAGGCCGAGACGGGCCGCTTCGAGCCGGGCACGCAGGGGCCGGATGCGTCGGCCGGCGACGCGCGGGACGACGACGGGCGCGCGGATGGCTGACGTCGCGGTCCTCGGCGCGGGGAGCTGGGGCACGACGTTCGCGAAGGCGCTCGCCGACGGCGGCACCGACACGGTGCTGTGGGCGAGGCGGCCCGAGGCGGCGCGCGAGATCGACGAGTCGCGCCGCAACACGCGCTACCTGCCGGGCATCACGCTCCCGGCGACCCTGCACGCGACGAGCGACATCCGCGCGGCACTCGAGGGCGCATCCCAGGTCTACCTCGCCGTGCCGAGCCAGCAGCTGCGCGAGCTGCTGCGCGAGCACGGCGGCGCGATCGGGCCCGACGCGCCCATCGTGAGCCTCATCAAGGGGGTCGAGGCGGGCTCGCGGCTGCGCATGAGCGAGGTGATCGCCGAGGAGCTCGCGATCGACGCCGGCCGCATCGCGGTCGTGTCGGGCCCGAACCTCGCGCTCGAGATCGCCCAGGAGCACCCGACTGCCGCGGTCGTCTCGTCCTCGAGCCCCGAGACGGCGCGCGAGGTCGCCAAGCGCGCCCGCAACGACTACTTCCACTCCTTCATCAACACCGACGTCGTCGGCACCGAGTTCGGCGGCGTGCTGAAGAACCTCGTCGCGCTCGCGATCGGCATCGTCGACGGCGTCGGGTACGGCGAGAACACGAAGGCGTCGATCATCACGCGCGGCCTCGCCGAGGTGACCGACTTCGCGGTCGCCCACGGCGCCGAGCGCGAGACGATGAGCGGGCTCGCGGGCCTCGGCGACCTCATCGCGACGTGCGGATCGCCGCTCTCGCGCAACTTCACAGCCGGCCGGCTGCTCGGCATGGGCTACTCGCGCACCGACGTCGTCGCCCGCATGGAGCAGGTCGCCGAGGGCCTCGCCTCGGTCGAGCCGGTCGCGCAGCTCGCGGCCGCGGCGGGCGTGCGCATGCCGATCCTCGAGCAGGTGCGGCTCGTGCTCGACGGCGAGATGGACCCGCGCGACATCGCACCGCATCTGACGACCGACGACGAGCCGATCCAGGAGTGACCGTGGCCGAGGGGAAGACGCGCGTCGCGCTGCTGTTCGGAGGTCGCTCGAGCGAGCACCTCATCTCGTGCGCGACCGCCGGGAGCGTGCTCGCGCACATCGACCGCGACCGCTACGACGTCGTGCCGATCGGCATCGCGCGCGACGGCCGCTTCGTGCTGCAGGCCGACGACCCGGCGCCGCTCGCGCTCGAGCGCTCGCCCGAGGTCGTCGGCGGCGACGCCGTGCTCATGCCGACCACGAGCGACTCGCGCACGCTCACCGCGGTCGACGCAGCGGGCGCGATCCGCGAGCTCGGCGACGTCGACGTCGTCTTCCCCATCCTGCACGGGCGCTTCGGCGAGGACGGCACCGTGCAGGGCATGCTCGACCTCATCGACATCCCCTACGTGGGCAACGGCGTGCTCTCGAGCGCCGTCGCGATGGACAAGCACTTCGCCAAGACGGTGCTCGAGCACGTCGGCATCGCCGTCGCGCCGTGGATGACCGTCTCGCGCGGCGAGTGGCGACGCGACGCGGAGGGCGTGCGCGCGCGCCTCGCCGACTTCCCGCTCCCGGTGTTCGTCAAGCCGGCCCGCGCCGGCTCGTCGGTCGGCGTCACGCGCGTCGACGCGCCCGCCGATCTCGATCGCGCGATGGAGCTCGCGCTCGCCGAGGACTCGCGCGCGCTCGTCGAGGTCGGGATCGCGGGCCGCGAGATCGAGGTCGGCGTGCTCGGCGGCCGCGACGGCGCGCGGCCGCGCGCCTCGCTGCCCGGCGAGATCGTGCTCGACGAGGGCACGTACTACGACTTCGACGCGAAGTACCGCGGCACCCCGACCGCGCGCACCGAGTGCCCGGCCGACCTCGATGAGGCGACGGTGCGCGAGCTGCAGGAGACGGCGGTCCGCGCCTTCGAGGCGATCGAGGGCGCGGGCCTCGCGCGCGTCGACTTCTTCCTCTCGCCCGAGCACGGCATCGTCGTGAACGAGATCAACACGATGCCCGGCTTCACCTCCATCTCGATGTTCCCCGTCGTGTGGCAGGCGAGCGGCATCGCCTACACCGACCTCATCACCGAGCTCATCGAGCTCGGGCTCGGGGAGGAGCGGTAGCCGGCCCGCTGCTCACGGTCGGCCACGGCCGGCTCGACGGCGACGGCCTGCGCTCGCTCCTGACGGGCGCGGGCGTCGAGCTCGTCGTCGACATCCGGCGCTTCCCCGGCAGCCGCACGAACCCCGCCGCCGCTCGCGACGCCATCGAGGGCGAGCTCGCCGCGGGCGGCATCGCGTGGCGCTGGGAGGAGCGGCTCGGCGGCCGGCGCCGGCTGACGGCCGAGCAGGACGCCGCCTCGCCCGACGGCTGGTGGCGCGTCGACGCGTTCCGCGCCTACGCCGCCTGGACGCGGACGCCGGAGTTCGAGGCCGGCATGGCGTCGGTGCTCGAGGATGCGTCGGCGCGGCGCACGGCGGTCATGTGCTCGGAGGCGGTGTGGTGGCGATGCCATCGGCGGGTGGTCGCCGACGTCGCGGCGCGGCTGCACGGCGTGCCGGTCGAGCACCTCATGCACGACGGCTCGCTGCGGCCGCACGAGCCGAGCGAGACCGCGACCGTCAGCGGCGGGGCGCTGCAGTGGCCGCCGGTGCCGGGCGCCGGCTGAGAGCGCGATCGGGCAGCCGCGTGAGCGCGACGCCGACGAGGCACACGAGCCCGCCGATGAGCGCGAGCGGCGGCGGCACCTCGCCCAGCAGCGGCCACGCCGCGGCGGTCGCGAGCACGGGCACGAGGTAGGTCGTCGTGATGAGCCTGCCCGCGGGCATCCGGCCCAGCGCGTACGCCCACGCGAGGAACGCGATCGCGGTCGGCACGACGCCGAGGTAGACGACGCCCGCGATCTCGGCCGCCGACGCGGCGCCGACCTGGGCGACGAGCGGCCCGGCCCACGGCAGGCTGCCGACCGTGCCGATCGCGACGCCGATGAACGTCATCTGCAGGCCGGGCAGGCGGCGCAGCAGCGGCTTCTGCAGCAGCACCGCGATCGCGTAGGTCACGGCGGCGAGCGCGAGCAGCACGCCGGTGACGCTCAGCGCACCGGTCGCGGTCGCGGCGCCGATGAGCGCGACGCCGCCGAACGCGACGAGCGCGCCGACCATGAGCCAGCGCGGGAAGCCCTCGCCGAGCAGCGTGCCCGCGACGAGCGCGACGATGAGCGGTGCGACGTTCACGAGCAGCGCCGCGGTGCCGGCGTCGAGCTCGTGCTCCGCGGCGTTGAGGGCGAGGTTGTAGATGAGAAACCACGAGAGGCCGAAGGCCGCCAGCAGCAGCCACTCGCGCCGCGTGGGGCGCACCCAGCCGCCGCGCGCGAGCTGCACGCCGCCGAGCACGACCGCGGCGACCGCGAGCCGTCCGAGCGTGAGCGCGCCCGGGTCGAAGGCGCCCGCGAGCGCGCGGATGACGAAGGCCCACGCGAGCAGCGGCACGACGACCGCGCCGATGACGAGCAGCCGGTCGCGCGCGGGGAGGGTCATGCGGCGAGCCTAGGCGCGGCCGCCCGCACCGACGAGCGGCGACCCTGCCGAGCTCCGTCGAGATCCCGCCAGCGCTTCAGAGCAGCACGTGCGTCGGCTCGAGCAGCCAGTGGTCGACCCCGCCGCGCAGCCAGTCCCGCAGCATCGCGTTGAAGCGCTTCGCGTGGTCGAGGTTCCAGATGTGGCGCATGCCCGGCGCGGTGCGCGTCTCAGCGTGCGGCGCGACCTCGAGCAGGGCGTCGAGAGACTGGGCCATCACGGGAGGGTCGAACTCTCCCGCGACCAGCAGCATCCGCCCCCGGTAGCCCTCGAGCCCCTCCGGCATCGCGCCGGCCCAGATCTCGTCGAGCATCGCGCGCGCGGTCGCGCGGCGCACCGAGAGCCCGTGCTCGACGAAGCGGCCGACGCCCTCGGGCGAGAGGCCGAGGCTGCTCGCCTGCGCGCGCCAGAGCGCGCGGCGGTTCCACAGCAGCAGCTGCAGCGCCGAGGCGGTGCGCGCGACGCCGATGACGGGCAGCACCGCGGTGCCGCTCGTGAGCACCGACGCGGCGAGCTGCGGGTGCCGCGCCGCGAGGTGCAGCGCGAGCACGCCCCCGAGCGAGACGCCGACGACGTCGACCGCGCCCTCCGCGCCGAGATCGCGGATGCGTCGGGCGACGTCGTCCGCCGCGGCCGCGAGCCCCGGCCACTCCTCGTCGACGCGCGGCCCGAACCCGGGGAGGTGCGGCGTGAGGGCGAGGCGATCGCGCACCGCCGGCAGCTGCGGCTCCCACATCCAGTTCCCGGCGCTCCCGGCGTGCAGGAGCACGACCGGCCGGTGGGCGCTCGCGACCGACGGCCGGTGGGCTTCGGGGAAGGCGGTCATTGCCAGGGTGCTCCGGGTGCCGAGCCGGCGGCGCCCGGTGGGGCGGAGCGGATCGGGGTTCGCGCGCCGAGACGTCGCGCGGATCGGGGGACAGGGTGGGTCAAGACCGAGTCGACCACCCCGGCCCCCGCGATGTCAACTCGGGCGCCCCGCCGCACCGCGGGCGCGAGCGGATCGACCCCCGGTCAGGTGCCGCTGGGCGCGTCGGCGTCGAAGCCCTCCGCGGGGCTCTCCTCGATGCTCTCGCCGATCGCCGGGTCGGGCTCGCTCGTGTGCGTCTGCCCGGTGTCGATGCCCTCGTCGACGACCGCCTCGTCGGGCGAGTGGCTCGAGCGCTGCGCCGGGTCGACCTGCTCGCCGGGGGCGTCGGGCTGCTGCTCGTCGTGCATGGTGCTCTCCTCATCCGCGGCGTCGCTGGCCGCTCGCGGCCGACGCTACGCGCCGAGGCTGGGGGAGCGCCGAGCCGGGCGGGTGGGCACAGCCCGGCTCGGCGAGCCATCAGACCGCGACGGCGGTGCGGGCCGTCGCGGCGCGCGAGCCGCGGGCGGCCTCGATGCGCGCCGCGGCGAGCGCCTCAGCGGCGGCGAGCGGCGTGGTGCCGCGCTCGCGCGCGCTCGCCATGACGCCGCGCACGGTGTCGGCGATGCCCGTCAGCCGCTCGGCGATCGCGGGCCACTCCTGGCCGTGGGCCATGCCCTCGAGGTGGATGACACCGCCAGCGTTCACGACGAAGTCGGGCGCGTAGACGATGCCGCGCTCCTGCAGCCGCTCGGCGCCCGAGCGGTCGGCGAGCGGGTTGTTGGCGGGGCCGACGACCGCCCGCACGGGCAGCGCGTCGATCGCCTCGTCGGTGAGGATGCCCCCGAGCCCCGCGGGAACGAGCACGTCGGCGGGGGTGGAAAGCGCCATCTCCGGCGCGATCCAGCGGGCGCCGAGCTCGTCGGCGAGCTCGCGCTTGCGCTCGTCGATGTCGGTGACGATGAGCTCCGCGCCGTGGCCCGCGAGCATGCGCGCGAGGCGGCCGCCGACCTGGCCGAGGCCCGAGATGACGAACGAGCGGCCCTCGATCTGCTCGGAGCCGAACGCCTCGCCGAGCGTGGGCGCGATCGCCGAGAAGACGCCGAGCGCGGTCGCCCCCGCGGGCTCTCCGGCGCCGCCGCTCTCGGCGGGCAGGCCGACGACGTGCTCCGTGCGCTCGCGCACGACGAGCATGTCGTGCTCGGTCGTGCCGACGTCCTCGGCGGTGCGGTAGCGGCCCTCGAGCGCCTCCACGAGGTCGCCGAGGTCGAGCAGCGCGGCGCGGCGGCGGTCGGGGTCGAGCGCCTCGCCCATCGGCAGGGCGATGACCGACTTGCCGCCGCCCGCGTCGAGGCCGGCTGCGGCGTTCTTGAGCGTCATCGCCGCCGAGAGTCGGAGGGCGTCGGCCTGGCCGTCGGCCCAGGTCGGGTAGCTCCACATGCGGCACCCGCCGAGGGCGGGTCCGAGTGCGCTCGAGTGGAGTGCGACGGTGATGACGAGTCCGCTGCGGGCGCCCATGGAGGTCAGGACGCGCTCGTGCGAGAACTCAGGGATTGCGCTCATGGCGGCTCTCCTCATTGAGTGCCGGCGCCGGCTTCGGCGCCGTGGGTCGGGGCCGCGGATCGCGCGGCTTGCCACCATGGTGGTGCGGATGCGCGGTGCGCGCAAGCGCGTCGGTCGCGGTTGCGCGCCATGCGCAGCGGGGCACCCCGGGAGGCGTCTGGACTGCGCAGCCTGCCCTCAGCGGCGGTCGTCGCCGTCCGGCTCGATGCCGTCCCCCTCGACGACGATCTCCTCGCGCTGCACCGGCACCTGGATCGTCTGCATCTCGGTCACGATGCGGCGCCGCAAGCGCGGCCCGCCGGCCGAGGGCTGCGCGTCGTCGGAGCCGCGGCCGCGCACGCCGCGCTCGTCGTCGGAGCCGCTGCCGCTCGAGTGGGCGCTCCCGGCGTCGTGCCCGCCGCCGTAGGGCGTGCGATCCGCGTGCGCCGTCGAGGGTCCGGAGTCGTCGGCGTCGCCGGGGTGGCGCTCATCCGTGTGCTGCAAGTGGCCGCCGACACCGCGATCGCGGTCCTCGTCGTGGCGGTCCCGCGCGTCGCGCTCGTGCTCGCCGATGACGGCCCGCTGCTGCATCGGCGGCTCGACCCCGTAGTAGCGGTAGAGCTCGGCCTCCTGCTCGACGGAGAGCTCGCTCGCGTCGTCGATGCGCGGCGCATCCTTCACGAACGACTTCTCGAAGGGCACGACGAGCCCGTCGCCGCGCTCGGTCGCGCCGGCGACCGGGATGAACGACTCGTGCATGCCGAACAGCCCGGTCCTGACGGTGATCCAGGTCGGCTCGTCCGTGCCCTCGAGCACGAAGACCTGCCCCACGTCGCCGATGCGCTCGCCGTCGCTGCCGACCACCTCGCGGCCGACCAGCTGGTCGATGTTGCCCTGGAACGTCACGATGCCTCCAACGGTTCGGGTCCGCGCCGAGCTGCGCCGGCGAGGGCGGCTGTCGCCTGGCCGCGACGCTACGCGCGCATCCTGAGCAGCCCGTGACAGCTGGCTCCCGATCCGCGCCGCCCGTCAGCGCACGGCGAAGCCCGCTTCGCCGCGCGCCTCGATCGAGGTGGCGTCGACGCGATCGACGCGCGCCGTGTCGGGCCCGTGCGCGAGCCACGCGCCTAACGCCGCCACCGCATCCGTCGCACCCTCGGCCTCCGCCTCGACGGTGCCGTCGAAGCGGTTGCGCACCGAGCCCGCGAGCCCGAGCCGCTCCGCCTCGCGGCGCGCGGCCATGCGGAAGCCGACGCCCTGCACGGTGCCGTGCACGACGAAGCGGCGTCGGATGCGCTCGGTCAGCGCCCGTCGCCCTCGAGGCTCGGGGCGTCCTGGCGGCGTGCGGCGTCCTCGAGGTCGCGCTGGTCGCTGCCGTCGAGCTCCTCGGGCTGCTCGGCGTCGCGGCCGCCGGAGAAGTCGTCGTTCGGCGCCTCCTTGGCCTGGCCGTCGCCGTGCACCGTCTCGCCCGTGCGAGCGTCGACGCCCGCGCCGGACTGGCCCTCCTCCGGCACGAACTCGTTGTGGCGCGCGTCGAACGAGCTCGCCGTGCCGCTGCCGGGAGGCGGCCCCTCGTGGTAGACCGGGTCGCCGTCGCGCGAGTCGTAGGTCGGGTCGTTCCAGTTCGCCATGATCGCTCTCCTCCGCGGTCGCTGCGGCAGCCGTCGGCTGCGCTGTGGGCACGACGCTACGCGGGGAGCCTGGGAGCCGGAAGAGTCGCGCTCGTGCGCCTACGCGCGGCGGCCCGTGCGGGCGCGCAGGTCCTCGACGACGGGCACGCTCGCGAAGACCAGCAGGAGCACGGCGGTCGGCACGACGGTGAGGAAGCCGATCGCCTGGTAGGCGAGCGCCCCGGTGACGCCGCCGACGAAGAAGGCGCTCACGAGCAGCACGTGCAGGCCGAGCCGGCCGAGGCGCGGCCGCACGGGATCGGGGTCGCCCGCGCGCTTCGGGTAGACGAGCTTGCCGAGCTCGATGCCGATGTCGGTCACCATGCCCGTGACGTGCGTCGTGCGGATCTGCGCGTCGGAGATCTTCGTGATGACCGCGTTCTGCAGCCCCATCGTGAAGCCGAGGAGCGCGATGAGCACCCACTCGCGCCCGGCGTCGGCGGTGAGCTCGTGCGCGACGAGACCGATGAAGAGCGCGAGCACCGCCTCGAGCAGCAGCACGATCGCGAAGCGGCTGTGCAGGCCGCGCCGCCTCGCCCAGTTGAAGAGCAGCGCGCACACCGCGGCGCCGACGACGAACGACGTGAGCCCCGTCAGGCACAGCAGCGCGATGTCGAGCGAGCCGAGCACGAGGCTGTCGGCGAGCATCGCCGTGAGGCCCGTCATGTGCGAGGTGTAGAGCGCGATCGCCATGAAGCCGACGGAGTTGAGGATGCCCGCGGTGAGCGCGAGCAGCACCGCGAGGTCGCGGTTCCAGCGCGGCGAGCGCTCGTGCCCGGCGATGCCGCGGAGGTACCGGGCGAGCGGCGCGGCCCGTCCACCCGGGCCCCGCGACGCATCCATGGTCCTGAGGCTAGTGCGGGCGGCAGGCGGGTCGGGCGGCGGATGCGCGCCGGTAGGCTGGTCTGTCGTGGCACTCTCGATCGGCATCGTCGGACTCCCCAACGTGGGCAAGTCGACCCTCTTCAACGCTCTCACCAAGAACACCGTGCTCGCGGCGAACTACCCGTTCGCGACGATCGAGCCGAACATCGGGGTGGTCGAGCTGCCGGACGAGCGCCTCACGCGCCTCGCCGAGATCTTCGGCTCGGCCAAGATCCTGCCCGCGACCGTCTCGTTCGTCGACATCGCCGGCATCGTGAAGGGCGCGAGCGAGGGCGAGGGGCTCGGCAACCAGTTCCTCGCGAACATCCGCGAGGCCGACGCGATCGCGCAGGTCGTGCGCGGCTTCAGCGACTCGGATGTCGTGCACGTCGACGGCAAGGTCGACCCGGCCTCCGACATGGAGACGATCAACACCGAGCTCATCCTCGCCGACCTGCAGACGCTCGAGAAGGCGGTGCCGCGCCTCGAGAAGGAAGTGCGGGGCAAGAAGGCCGACCCGGCCGTGCTCGCCGCCGCGGTCGAGGCGCAGTCGATCCTGAACGCCGGCACGACGCTGTCGCAGGCGGGCTTCGACGTCGCGCCCATCAAGGAGCTCGGCCTGCTGACCGCGAAGCCGCAGCTCTTCGTCTTCAACGTCGACGAGGCGGTGCTCTCGGACGAGGTGAAGAAGGCCGAGCTCGCGGCGCTCGTCGCGCCCGCGAAGGCCGTCTTCCTCGACGCGCAGGTCGAGTCGGAGCTCATCGACCTCGACCAGGACGAGGCGCTCGAGCTGCTGCAGTCGCTCGGCCAGGAGGAGTCGGGCCTCGACCAGCTCGCGCGCATCGGCTTCGACACCCTCGGCCTGCAGACCTACCTCACGGCGGGCCCGAAGGAGTCGCGCGCCTGGACCATCCGCAAGGGCTGGACCGCGCCGCAAGCGGCGGGCGTCATCCACACCGACTTCGAGCGCGGCTTCATCAAGGCGGAGGTCGTCTCGTTCGCCGACCTCGACCAGTACGGCTCGATGGCCGAGGCGAAGGCCGCCGGCCGCGTGCGCATCGAGGGCAAGGACTACGTGATGGCCGACGGCGACGTGGTGGAGTTCCGCTCCAACGTGTAGCGGACCCTCCGCGGCTCAGCGGGCGCATTCCTCGCTCTGCGCGGTGATCAGCCATCCCGCGCCGATCGAGGCGAGGTGGATGGTCCCGCACTTCCCGCTCTCGACGTAGGTGGCGAAGAGCGTCGCCTCCGCCGCCGACTGCGACACGACGTCGACCTCGACGTCGGCACTCGCTCCGGTGGCGGCGTACATCGCCGCGGTCGCCGTGATCATCGCCTCGCAGTCCGAGAAGTCGGTGCCGAGACCCGTGGAGAGCTCGGCGAGCATGCGAGCCTGCAGCGCCTCGGTCATCAGCGAGCACGCGCGCGGCGCATCAGGCTCCCGCGACGCCGCGAGCCAGTCGAGATAGGCCTCGACCGGACCGGCGGCGCCGGCATCGTCGACGACGGGAGCGGCGTCGACCGAGGGCGCCGGTGTCGCGTCGGTAGCGTCGGCAGCGCTCGGCGCCGTCGCGGCGACCGGCGGCTCGGGAGCGCTCGCGCACCCGGCGAGCGCGAGCGTCGCCGCTGCGCAGAGGATCGAGAGCATCGCCGATGTCCGCATCGTGGTTCTAGGTCCTTTCGCATGGCGCCCCGGCGCGGGCACTACCCGCTTGGGGGCGATGAGTCACGAGGTGGCGGTGGCCGCCCGCTCCGCTCCGAGCGACGTGACTCGAAAGGGGGCCGAGCAGATCGTATTCGATCGAAGGCGTCCCCTCGGTCGCCTGCGCACGTGTCGAGGGTCAGTCGCCCGTCCGGCACTGCGCCGCGCTGGGCATTTCGACGTGATCGTCGCCGAAGGGCATGTATGTGACCGAGTGCAGTCGGCCATCCACGACCCAGAGTTCCAGTATCCCGACTGCAGCGTCGCCGGCGAAGACCTCCGCCGTCGAGAATGGACCCCCGTCGTGCGGGATGCGGAGCAGGCTCGCCTCGCACCGGACGAGGAAGCATCCGCACGTGCCGTGCTCGTAGCCGCCCCACCGCGCGCTCGCGAGCTGCGCGCGAGCGACCGCAGCCGCGGGACCGCCTCCCGCGCACAGCAGGTCGAGGAGCTCTCGCTCCTCGCGGCGCAGCGCTTCGCCGACCGCTCGGCCTTCCATCACCGGCATGCGACGAGCGTACGGCGGATGCCGATCCCATCCAGGTCGGCACGGCAGGCTGGAGGCATGACGAACCCGACTGCCGCGATGCTCGTGATCGGCGATGAGATCCTCTCTGGACGCACGCGCGAGGCGAACGCCTACCACTTGGCCGGGCGGCTCGGGCAGGTCGGCATCGACCTGCGCGAGATCCGGGTCGTCCCCGACGACCACGGCGTGATCGTGGGTGCGGTGCGCGCGCTGAGCGCGGCGCACACCCACGTATTCACCTCCGGCGGCATCGGGCCGACGCACGACGACATCACCGCCGACGCGGTGGCGGATGCGTTCGGCGTGGGCGTCGAGGTGCGCGACGACGCCCGCGCGGCACTGCAGGCGGCCGTCGGGCCGGCGCGCACGCTCACCGATGCGCACTTGCGGATGGCGCGCATCCCGCACGGCGCGGAGCTCATCGACAACCGCATCAGCGGAGCGCCCGGCTTCCGCATCGGCAACGTGCACGTCATGGCCGGCGTGCCCTCGATCTTCGTCGCGATGCTCGACGCGGTCCTCCCTGGCCTCGAGTCGGGGCTGCCGGTCGTCTCGGACGAGCTGCGCTTCGACGTCGGGGAGGGCCGCATCGCCGAGCCGCTGCGCGACCTCGCCGCCGCGATGCCTGACCTCAGCATCGGCTGCTACCCGTTCCACGACGCCGGCGTCTACGGCACCAACATCGTCGTGCGCGGCACCGATCCGGGCCGCGTGCGCGTCGCGATCGAGCGCTTGCGCGTGATCCGCGACGCGGTCGGCTGAGCACCGGCCCGCCTTCCTCAGGGCGCTCGCATCGGCCGCACGAGAGGCTGGCGGGATGGATGCACAAGGGAGCGCGATGCGGGACGGCCTCGATCGGGTGCGGGTGCGCGGCGCTCGCGAGCACAACCTGCGCAGCGTCGACCTCGACATCCCGCGCGACGCGCTCGTCGCCTTCACCGGGATCTCGGGTTCCGGCAAGAGCTCGCTCGCCTTCGGCACGATCTACGCCGAATCGCAACGCCGCTACTTCGAGTCGGTCGCGCCCTATGCGCGCCGGCTCATGAGCCAGGTCGGGGTGCCCGACGTCGACGCGATCGACGGCCTTCCGCCCGCGGTCGCGCTGCCGCAGCAGCGCTCCGGCGGCTCGGCGCGCTCGACGGTCGGCAGCGCCACCTCGATCTCGAACGTCGTGCGCATGCTCTACTCGCGCGTCGGCACCTATCCGCCGGGTGCGCCGATGCTCTACGCGGAGGACTTCTCGACCAACACCGTGCAGGGCGCGTGCCCCACGTGCCACGGCCTCGGGCAGGTGCACGACGTGCCGGAGTCGCTCATGGTGCCCGACGCATCCCTCACCATCCGCGAGGGCGCGCTCGCCGCCTGGCCGACCGCGTGGCACGGCAAGCAGCTGCGCGACAGCCTCATCTCGCTCGGCTACGACATCGACGTGCCGTGGCGCGAGCTGCCGCGCGAGCAGCGCGACTGGGCGCTCTACACCGACGAGTCGCCGCAGGTGCCGATCTACACCGACCGCGGCCCCGCCGAGGTGCGGCAGGCGATCGCCGACGGCACCCCGCCGCGCTACATGAGCACCTTCACGGGCGTGCGCCGCTATGTGCTCAACACCTTCGCGGGCTCGAAGAGCGCCCGGATGCGCGAGCGCGCCGCGTCGTTCATGGTGAGCGTCGCGTGCCCCGAGTGCGGCGGACGACGGCTGAAGGGCGAGGCACTCGCGGTCACGTTCGAGGGGCTCGCGATCACCGAGCTCGCGGCGATGCCGCTCGACGACGTCGCGGCGCTGCTGCGGGGCGTGCTCGCACCCGACTGGCGGCCGAGAGGCGGCGACGACCACCCCGAGCAGCTGCTCGCGGCTCGGCGCCTCGTGAGCGATCTGCTCGCGCGCCTCGCGCCGATCATCGACCTCGGGCTCGGCTCGCTCTCGCTCGACCGCACCACCGCATCCCTCTCCTCCGGAGAGCTCCAGCGCATGCGCCTCGCCACGCAGGTGCTCTCGCAGCTCTTCGGCGTCGTCTTCGTGCTCGACGAGCCCTCCGCCGGCCTGCACCCCGCCGACACGGAGTCGCTGCTGGGCATCCTGCGGCGGCTGCGCGACTCGGGCAACTCCGTCTTCTTCGTCGAGCACTCGCTCGACGTCATCCGCGAGGCCGACTGGATCGTCGACATCGGGCCCGGCGCCGGCGCCGAGGGCGGCACCGTCGTCTACTCGGGCCCGCTCGAGGGCCTCCGCGACGCGGAGGAGTCGGTCACCCGCCGCTACCTCTTCGACGCGCCGCGGCCGAGCCGCGAGCGGCGAGCGCGGCGCGAGGGCGACGGCGCGCTCGAGCTGAGCGGCGTCTCGCGGCACAACGTGCGCGACCTCTCGGTCTCGTTCCCGCTCGGCGCGCTCACCGCGGTGACCGGCGTCTCCGGCTCCGGCAAGTCGACGCTCGTGGTGCAGGCCCTCCCGGAGCTGCTGCGGGCGAGCCTCGCGAGCGAGGTCGACGACGCCTCCGCGGCCGACGACGGCGCGGCGCCCGGCGACCCGCTGACGCAGCGCGTCGAGGCCGAGACCGCCGGTCGCGCCCACGGGCCGGCGGGGCGGCTGCGCCGCGTCGTGCAGGTGAGCCAGCGGCCCATCGGCCGCACCTCCCGCTCGAACGTCGCGACCTACACCGGCCTGTTCGACCGCGTGCGGGCGCTGTTCGCCGCGACGCCCGAGGCGAGGCGGCGCCGCTACGCCGCGAGCCGCTTCTCGTTCAACCTGCCCGCCGGCCGCTGCCCGACGTGCAAGGGCGAGGGCACGATGGAGGTCGAGCTGCTCTTCCTCCCGACCGTGCACGCGCCGTGCACGACGTGCGGCGGCACCCGCTACAACGCCGAGACGCTCGAGATCGAGCTCGACGGCCGCTCGATCGCCGACGTGCTCGCCATGAGCGTGCGCGACGCCCGCGCATCCCTCAGCGACGACGCCGAGGTCAACCGGCACCTCGACGCGCTCCTCGACGTCGGGCTCGGCTACGTCGCGCTCGGCCAGCCGGCGACCGAGCTCTCGGGCGGTGAGGCGCAGCGCGTCAAGCTCGCCGCCGAGCTGCAGCGGGGCCAGCGCGGCGACACCCTCTACCTGCTCGACGAGCCGACCTCGGGGCTCCACGCCGCCGACGCCGACCGCCTGCTCGCGCACCTCCACCGCCTCGTCGACGGCGGCAGCACCGTCATCATGGTCGAGCACGACATGCGCATCGTCGCCGAGGCGGATTGGGTCATCGACCTGGGCCCGGGGTCGGGGGATGCGGGCGGTCGCGTCGTCGCGGAGGGCACGCCCGAGCACGTGGCGTCGAGCGACGCGAGCGTGACCGCGCCCTACCTCGCGGCGGCGCTCGCGGCGCGCGGCTCGGCGGCGTAGACCATCTCCCCGGGCAGCGGACTCAGCCGACCTTCGGATGACTCCCAGCCAGGCGCGACATCATCGATCTCGGAACTCCTGGGGCGCCCGATGCCTTGGATGAAGGCCACGCGAATGCCCCTCCGCATCGATCTGCGAGAGGGGCTCTCGCGTCCCCGGGGCGCGGCGTCAGCCGCCGCCGCCGCCGGTGCCGAACGGCGGGTGCAGCGCCGCCGAGAGCACGACGACGGCGACGGCCGCGGCCGCGAGGACGATGCTCGGCGCGACGGGTGCGCGCGGCGTGAGCCGCGACCGCCGGGTCATGACGAGGGCGACTGCGGCCGCGATGGTCGCCCACGTCAGCAGCACCCAGCCGAGCAGCCAAGAGAGCTCCATCGGCGCCTGCGGCACGACGCTCAGCAGCGCGCTGAGCTGGAGCGAGACGGCGCCGAGCGCGGCGAGCCCAGCGGCGATCACCGCCGGGACCCACGCGTCGTGGGCCGCTCCCGCCCGCAGCATGGCGCGAGCGTAGCGGCGCTCACGAGCGCTGCGCCAGACCGCCGGCGTCAGCGCTCGGGAGGCGCCTCGCCCTCCTCGGTCGGCTCGGCGACAGGGGTGACGAACAGCTCGGCGATCCGGTGGCGGTCGAGGGCATCGACCCTGAGCAGCGCGCCGTCGACGGCGACGACGTCGCCGACCTTCGCGAGGCGGCCGAGGCGCTCGAGCACGAAGCCCGCGACCGTGTCGGCCGAGCTGCTCGGCAGCCGCACGCCGGTCGCCTCCTCGAAGTCCTGGAAGTTCAGTCGGCCGTCGACCGTGCCGCCCTCCGTCGAGAGCTCGCTCGGCCCGGTCTCGGTGTCGTACTCGTCGAAGATCTCGCCGACGACCTCCTCGAGCAGGTCCTCGAGCGTGACGATGCCGTCGGTGCCGCCGTACTCGTCGATGATGACCGCGATGTGGTGGCCCTCCGCCCGCATGGTCGCGAGCGTCGGCAGCACGCGCGCCGTCGCGGGGAAGTAGGGGATGGGACGGCCGATCTCGTCGAGGGTCGCGGCCGAGCGATCCTGCACCGCGTCGAAGAGGTCGCGCACGTGCACGAAGGCGGTGATGTCGTCGATGCCGCGATCGATGAGGGGGTAGCGCGAGTAGGGCTGCTCGCGCACGATCGCCGCCGCCTCCTCGACCGTCGCGGTGCCGTCGAGCGCCGCGACCTCGGGCCGAGGCCGCATGACCTCGCTCAGCTGGCGGTCGCGGAGCGAGAGCACGTCGTCGAGGATGCGCCGCTCCTCGTCGGGGAAGCCCGCGTGGCTCGAGACCATGTCGCGCAGCTCCTCCTCCGTCATCTCCTCGCCTGTCTTGTGCGGATCGCCGCCCAGGAGTCTCACGACGAGGTTCGTCGAGACCGACAGGAACCAGATGACGGGCTTCATCACGATCGCGAAGCCGTTCAGGATCGGCGCGACGGCGTAGGCGAAGGCCGTGTTGCGCTGGATCGCGAGCCGCTTGGGCGCGAGCTCGCCGAGCACGAGGGAGAGGTAGGCGATCGCGAGCGTCAGCACGACGGTCGCGACGGTGCCGGCGACCTGCTCGCTCAAGCCCAGCTGCGTCAGCAGCGGCGTCACGTACGGCGCGATCGAGGAGGCGCCGAACGCCGCAGAGGCGAAGCCGGCGACGGTGACGCCGATCTGCACGGCGGAGAGGAAGGTGTTGGGATTCCGGGCGAGCCCCGCCACCTTCTCGCCGCGCTTGCCTCGCGCGGCGAGCGCGTTGATCTGACCCTCGCGGAGGGTGACGAGCGCCATCTCCGTCGCCGCGAACACGCCGCCGATCAGGACGAACGCTACGACGAGGGCGATGTTCGTCGCGAGATCCGCGCTCATCGGCGGGCCTGTGCGTGCTGGGGCGCGCCCAGGGTCACCTGGGCGTTCGGACTATGACCGTCGGGGGCTTCCCGGCTCGCGTTGCGTCGCATGGAGGCAGGCTACAGCCGGACGCTCTGCGGAGAACTGGCGGAGCGCCGGTCGCGCGCTCAGCTCTCGAGGCGGCGAGCGCAGTCGATGCAGGTCGTGGCCTGGGGCCGCGCCTCGAGCCGCTCGGGAGCGATCGGCTGACCGCACACGCTGCAGAGCGAGTCCTCGCCTCGCTCGTGCCGGGCGCTCGCCTCGTCGATCGCGGCCAGCGCCTCGAGCTGCGTCTGCCGGAGCCCTTCGAGTCGCGACCACTCGGAGGAGAGGGAGACGCCGTCGGGATCGTGCTCGTCGTCGTCGTTGAGGCCCTCGCGCATCCGTCGCAGCTCGACGAGCTCTCGCTCGACCTCGTCGAGGCGAGCGAGCACCTCGCGGCGGCGCTCCGCGATGCTGTCGGCGCGCGATGGCATGGGGCCAGGCTAGCCGTGGCCGCTGACGCCGCGGCTCGTCACTCGGGGCGCGGAGGCCGGCGGTTCTGCTTGGTCGCGGAGCGCCGGAGCTTCGCCTCGACCCGCCGACGCTGCGAGCCGCGCGTCGGGCGGGTCGCGCGGCGCGTCAGCCGCGGCACGACGGCCTCGCGGAGCAGGGCCGCGAGCCGGCGCCGCGCGGCGACGCGGTTGTCGAGCTGCGAGCGATGCTCGGAGGCGCTGATGGTGAGCACCGTGCCGGCGAGGCGCGGCGCGAGTCGGTCGAGCGCGCGCCGCCGCTGCTCGTCGTCGAGCGCCGTCGTCGAGCCGAGGTCGAGGCTCAGCTGCACACGGGAGTCGGCGGTGTTGACGCCCTGACCGCCGGGGCCGGACGACCGGGAGAACTGCTCGACGAGCTCGGTCGCCGGCACGCGCAGGCCACGCGGCGCCCCGGGGCCGGGCGGCACGAGCAGATCGTCCATGCCTCGAGTGTGCCCGTTCGCTCGCCGTAGTGGCTGCGCGACTACTGTCGCGAGCGACGATCGAGCCCGGCACGGATCATCGGGTGCGCCGACGGGCTCGCGACGACGATGGAGTGCGGAAGGAGGACCATGATCGGCACGCTGAACGCCCTCGTCGAGCTCGTCGAGCGCGACCCGGCCGCGCCGATCGACGCCGCCCGCTTCGCTCGAGAGCACGCGACGACCGAGTACCACGTGCGCCGGATGTTCTCGGCGGTCGCTGGCATGCCGCTGTCGGAGTACGTGCGACGGCGGCGGATGACGCTCGCAGCCGCGGACCTCGTGCGCGGCGCTCCGAGCCTGCTCGACGTCGCCGTGCGCTAGGGGTACGGCTCGGTCGAGGCGTTCGGTCGCGCGTTCCGCGCCGTGCACGGCACCGGGCCGGCGGAAGCGCGTCGCAGCGGTGGTCCGCTCAGCACACAACCCATGCTCCGGTTCCGCCTGAGCGTCGAAGGAGGCACCCCCATGGACGTCACGATCACCGATCGACCCGCGCTCGCCCTCGTCGGCCACGCCGCCGAGGTGCCGCTCATCCACCGCGGCGTCAACCCGCACATCCAGGCGCACATCGCCTCGCTCCCGTCCGAGGAGCACGCGCGGCTCAAGGGCCTGAACGACACCGACCCCGCCGGCATCCTCGCGGTGATGGCCGACATCCAGCCGGATGCGCCGGAGGGCTCGCCGCTGACCTACCTGCACGGTGTCGCGATGCACGCCGGCTCCGCGGTGCCCGACGATCTCGATGTCGTGCGCGCGGAGGCCGGCACGTGGGCGGTCTTCCGATCGAGCGGGCCGTTCCCCGAGGCGCTGCAGTCGATGATGGCCGCGACCGCGACCGACTGGTTCCCGTCGAACCCGTGGCGGCTGCGCCCCGGCCCGTCGATCCTGCGGTACCTGGAGCTCACCCAGTCGCACGCGACGTGCGAGTACTGGCTGCCGATCGAAGCGGCGTAGCGCACGTCGGTGGACGCGCCGTCCGTCGCTGGCTCTCCACAAGCGCGCTGATCACGACCTCGGTTCGGACTGCCGAACCGGCACGATCCCTCGCATGGGAATCCGGTACTACGCCTACGCATTCGACGCCGACTCGACCGAGGCCGCCCTCGCGCACCCGCGACGCTTCCTCTCGGCGGACCCACTCGCCGACGCTTGGGGGATGGAGCCCGGAGCGGTGGTGGGCATCGCCACCGTCCAGCAGACCGTTCCCAAGCGCGACATGCTCTATCTCGACAAGGCATGGCATGAGCTGCAGACCGTCACCGCACCTGCCGGTGGGGCAACCGCTCGACCCGCGCACCGCATGTTCGAGGGCCAGGTGACGCACACGTACGACGGCTGGCACAGCTGGGTGGAGGGGGTCGCACCCGACGAGCTGCCCGCGATCGCCGACGATCTCGCGTCGATCGATGAGCAAGACGTGCGGGTCGCACTCCAGGGCCGCATGCCGCACCGCGACCACTCCCTCGCCTACGCACTGCAGTACCTCGCAGCTGCGCGCGACTTCGCCGCCGCACTCGTCGAGGACGGGCGAGGCATGGTCTACATGATCGGCTAAGACACGAGCGATCGATGGGAACCGCGTGGCGGCTGGGAGGATGGCGGGATGACCGCAACCCTCGTCGCGCAAGGGCTGGCCGGCGGCCACGGCCACCGCACGCTCTTCGACTCCCTCGACCTCACCGTCGCGCCCGGCGACGTCGTCGGCGTGGTCGGGGCGAACGGCGCGGGCAAGTCGACGCTGCTCCGCATCCTCGCCGGCGTCGACGAGCCGCAGGCCGGGACGGTGTCGCTCGCGCCGGCCGACGCCTTCGTCGGCTGGCTGCCGCAGGAGCACGAGCGCGTCGCGGGCGAGACCGTCGTCGACTACATCGCGCGCCGCACGGGCTGCGCGGCCGCGACCCGTGAGATGGACGCCGCCGCGGCGGCGCTCGGCGACCCCGCGCTCGCACCGGCCGGCACCGATCCCGCCGACACCTACGCATCCGCACTCGAACGCTGGCTCGCGAGCGGCGCCGCCGATCTGGAGGAGCGCACGCCGATCGTGCTCGCCGAGCTCGGGCTCGAGCTCGACGGCGAGCCGATCGAGCAGGCCCTCATGACGTCGCTCTCGGGCGGGCAGGCGGCGCGCGTCGGGCTCGCGGCGCTGCTGCTGAGCCGCTTCGACATCGTGCTGCTCGACGAGCCGACGAACGACCTCGACCTCGACGGGCTCGAGCGGCTCGAGGCCTTCGTGCAAGGGCTGCGCGGCGGCGTCGTGCTCGTGAGCCACGACCGCGAGTTCCTCGCCCGCTGCGTCACGCGCGTGCTCGAGCTCGACCTCGCGCAGTCGTCGAACCGCGTCTACGGCGGCGGCTACGACTCGTACCTCGAGGAGCGCGCGACGCTCCGCCGGCACGCCCGCGAGCAGTACGAGGAGTTCGCCGAGCAGAAGGCCGACCTCGTCGCGCGCGCCCGCCGCACACGAGAGTGGTCGAGCCAGGGCGTGCGCAACGCGATGAAGAAGGCGCCCGACAACGACAAGAACCGCCGCCGCGCGATGACCGAGTCGAGCGAGAAGCAAGCGCAGAAGGTGCGGCAGATGGAGAGCCGCATCGCCCGGCTCGAGGAGGTCGAGGAGCCGCGCAAGGAATGGCAGCTGCAGTTCGAGATCGGCGCGGCGCCGCGCTCGAGCACGGTCGTCGCGACGCTCAACGGCGCGGTCGTGCGGCAGGGCGCGTTCACGCTCGGGCCGGTCTCGCTGCAGGTGAACGCGGGGGAGCGGATCGGCATCACCGGGCCCAACGGCGCCGGCAAGTCGACGCTGCTGCGCGCGCTGCTCGGTCGCCGGGAGCCAGACGAGGGGTCTGCGAGCCTCGGCTCGAGCGTGCAGGTGGGCGAGATCGACCAGGCGCGCTCGCTGCTGACCGGCGATCGTGCGCTCGCGGATGCGTTCGAGGCGCTCGTCCCGGAGCTCGCGTCGGGCGAGGTGCGCACCCTGCTCGCGAAGTTCGGGCTGCGCGCCGACCACGTCGGCCGACCCGTCGACGAGCTCTCGCCCGGCGAGCGCACGCGCGCGGCGATGGCGCTGCTCCAGTCGCGCGGCGTCAACCTGCTCGTGCTCGACGAGCCGACGAACCACCTCGACCTGCCCGCGATCGAGCAGCTCGAGCAGGCGCTCGAGACCTACAGCGGCACCCTCTTGCTCGTGACGCACGACCGGCGCATGCTGGAGTCGGTCTCGCTCGACCGGCACTGGACCGTCGAGGCGGGCGTCGTCTCCGAGCATTGAGCCGGTGGCGGAATCCCGGGCCGATCGGATCGGGAAGGCGTAGGCTCGAAGGAGCATTTGGTTCAGATTCGAAGGAGTAGAGCATGCGCGCATGGCAGTTCGTCGGCACCCACAAGGACTTCGAGCGAGTCGACATCGAAGAGCCCACCGCCGGTCCCGGCAAGGTCGTCATCGACGTCAAGGCGGCGGGCCTGTGCCACTCCGACGTCGGCATCCTCGAGGACGAGAAGTGGCTCGAGAACATGAAGGAGCTCCCCGTCGTCCCCGGCCACGAGACCGCGGGCGTCATCAGCGAGGTCGGCGAGGGCGTCACCGACTGGAAGGTCGGCGACCGCGTGGCCGTCTGGCCGATGGCCGAGTTCATGGGCTACATGGTCAACGGCGCGTGGGAGGACCGCGCGGAGGTCTCGACCGACGCGCTCATCGCCATCCCCGACGACGTGACCTTCCAGCAGGCGGCCGCCGCCACTGACGCCGGCATGACCTCCGTCGGCGCGCTCTCGACCGCGGGCGTCGAGGCGGGCATGAAGGTCGGCGTCATCGGCTTCGGCGGGCTCGGCCAGATCGGCGCTCGCGTCGCGAAGCTGCGCGGCGCCGAGGTCTACGTCGCCGAGATCAACGAGGCGGTCTGGGACCGCGCTCGCGAGGCCGGCGCGACGCAGGTCGCCAAGTCGATCAGCGAGTTCGCCGACGCCGAGCTCGACGTCATCATCGACTACGCCGGCTTCGGCGTGACGACGGCGGATGCGCTCAAGGCCGTCAAGGCCGGAGGCCGCGTCGTGCAGGTGGGCATGGGCAAGCTCGAGGCGACGATCGACACGTACTCGCTCATCCTCGGCAAGAAGCAGCTGCACGGCTCGGTCGGCGGCAGCAAGGAGGACATCGTCGAGACGATGCGCCACATCGCCTCGGGCGACCTCAAGCCCGCGATCACCGAGATCGACTTCGAGGAGATCCCGGCCGGCGTCCAGCAGCTCGCCGACGGCAGCGTCGTCGGCCGCCTGGTGGCGAAGGTCGCCGACTGACCCTCGCGAGCGGGCTCCGGCGCACGGAGCCCGCTCTCGGGCGGGCGGCATAGAGTGCCGCGCACGGCGCGCCGAGCGGCGGGTCGGCACAAAGGAGGACACCGATGAGCGACGCGATGATGCCCGAGCAGGGAGCGACCGGCGAGGGGCGCGAGACGATCGGGGCCACGGGCGACGCGCAGGGCGGCAACCTGCAGAAGGACCCCTCCGACTGGGTCAGCGGCGACGACCCGATGACCGAGGCGCAGCGCTCCTACCTCGACACGCTCGCGCGGCAAGCGGGGGAGGAGCTGCCCGCCGATCTCACGAAGGCCGAGGCATCCGAGCACATCGAGCGCCTTCGCGACCAGCAGAGCGGCACCGGCTCAGCCTGAGCGAGGCGCGTCGCGCACGACGCGGTAGGTGACGTGCGCGACGAGCGGGTTCGCGCGCGCCGAGACGGTCTCGAGCCGCACATCGCCCGACCGGACGAACAGTCGCTCGCCCGCCCCGAGCACGATCGGCGCGATGTGCAGCCGCAGCTCGTCGATGAGCCCAGCGGCGAGGAACTGATCGACGGTGCTCGCGCCGCCCGCGACCGAGATCGAGCGATCACCGGCGGCCTCGCGGGCCCGCGCGAACGCCGCCTCCACGCCGTCGGTGACGAAGTGGAAGACGGTGCCGCCCGCCATCCCGATCGGCTCGCGCGGGTGGTGCGTCAGCACGAAGACCGGCGCGCGGTAGGGCGGTTCGCGCCCCCACCAGCCGTCCCACGGCTCGTCCCACGGCCCGCGGACCGGCCCGAACATGTTGCGGCCCATGATGTAGGCGCCGTGCCCGAGGATCGCGTCGATCTCCTCGCGATTCTCCTCCGGCGCCTCGAACATCCAGCGGTGCAGCCGCTCGCCGCCGACGCCGAGCGGTTCCTCGCGGCTCTGCGATGGCCCCGCGGCGAAGCCGTCGACCGAGACGCCGATGTCGCACGTGACGATCCCCATGCCGCCGCATCCTGCCGCGCGCGGGAGGCGCGCGCCACCCCCAGGCTCGGCCGACGCATCCGGTATCCTTGACCCGCCTAGAAGATCCTGGCCGGTGTGGTTATTCCGGCCCTCGGCTCCCCGAGATGCAGTCGCGCGAGACGCGCGAACCCATGGCGCTGATCACTCGATGATGCGGACGGCGCCGACTCCGCGAGCATCGTCGATGGGCGTCGTCGTCCGGGAACAGGAACAGACGATGGACAAGAAGATCGCCCTCCTCGCGCAGGTGTTCATGACCTGCATCATGGCCGCGACGATGTCGGGCATCATGAGCCTCATCGCGCTCGGCCCCTCGCAGGAGTGGCTCGCCGGCTGGCCGCTGCAGTTCGCGATCGCGTGGCCGATCGCGTTCGCGCTCACGATGGTCGCGTGGCCGGCCTCGATGAAGCTCGCGTTCGCGGTGCGGCGCACGGGGCCGGATGCGTCGGGCGGCGAGGGCGCACGCGGCACTGCCTGAACGGGGCTGGGCGGAGTAGCGTCGCGGCATGAGCGAGCGTCGTCCGATCGTGCGGGTCTGGAGCGGTGTCGTGCGCACCCAGGACCGCGAGGAGTACGTCGACTACGTCGAGCGGACCGGCATGGAGGCGTACCGCTCGACGCCCGGCAACGTCGATGCCTGGGTGCTCACGCGCGATCTCGGCGACGGCCACAGCGAGATCACGACGGTCTCGCGATGGGAGTCGATGGCCGCGGTGATCGCGTTCGCGGGCGACGACCCGGAGCGCGCCGTCTACTACCCCGAGGACGATCGCTACCTCGTGGAGCGCGAGGCGCGCGTGCGGCACTACGTGCAGCGCGCCTAGCGCACGCCCCACGCGTAGGTCTGCTGCTGCAGCTTCAAGTACATGAGCGTGTCGGTCTCGCGCACGCCGTCGATCTGGCGGATGCGGCCAGAGACGAGCTCGAGCAAGTGGGCGTCGCTCTCGCACACGACCTCGGCGAGCACGTCGTAGCTGCCCGCCGTGATGACGACGTAGTCGACCTCCGGCAGCGCCGCGAGCGCCTCGGCGACGGGCTCGAGCGCTCCGGACGCGCGGATGCCGATCATCGCCTGGCGCGCGAAGCCGAGCTGCGTCGGGTCGGTGACGGCCACGATCTGCATGACCCCCGCATCCGTCAGCCGCTTCACGCGGTTGCGCACCGCGGTCTCGCTGAGCCCGACGGCGTGCCCGATCGCCGCGTAGGAGGCCCGGCCGTCGCGCTGCAGCTCGGCGATGATCGCCTTGTCGTGGCTGTCGGGCAGGCTCACAGGTGCGACCACGCCTCGGAGAGCACGCCGCGCAGGATCTGGCCAATCTCGTCGAAGTGCGACTGGTCGCAGATGAGCGGGGGAGAGAGCTGGATGACGGGGTCGCCACGATCGTCGGCGCGGCAGTAGAGGCCGGCGTCGAACAGCGCCGTCGAGAGGAAGCCGCGCAGCAGCCGCTCGCTCTCCGCCTCGTCGAAGGTCTCGCGCGACTCCTTGTCCTTCACGAGCTCGATGCCAAAGAAGTAGCCGTCGCCGCGCACGTCGCCGACGATCGGCAGATCGGTGAGGCCCTCGAGCGTCGCGCGGAACGCGCCCTCGTTCGCCCGCACGTGCTCGAGCACGCCCTCGCGCTCGAAGGCCTCGAGGTTGGCGAGGCCGACCGCGGTCGCGACCGGGTGGCCGCCGAACGTGTAGCCGTGGGCGAACATCGCGCCGGGCTCGGCGAAGGGCTCGAAGAGCCGGTCGCTCGCGATCATCGCGCCGAGCGGCGCGTAGCCAGACGTGAGGCCCTTCGCGCACGTGATGATGTCGGGCTGGTAGCCGTAGCGCTCCGCACCGAACATCGTGCCGAGCCGGCCGAACGCGCAGATCACCTCGTCCGAGACGAGCAGCACGTCGTACTCGTCGCAGATCTCGCGCACGCGCTGGAAGTACCCAGGCGGCGGCGGGAAGCAGCCGCCCGAGTTCTGCACCGGCTCGAGGAAGACGGCCGCGACCGTCTCGGGCCCCTCCTGCTCGATCGCGACCGCGATCTGGTCGGCGGCCCAGCGGCCGAACGCCTCGGGGTCGTCGCGGTGCACGGGCGCGCGGTAGAGGTTCGTGCTCGGCACCCGGAAGGTCGAGGGCACGAGCGGCTCGAACATCTGCTTGAGACCCGGGAGCCCCGTGATCGACAGCGCCCCGTGCGTCGTGCCGTGGTAGGCGATCGCGCGGCTGATGACCTTGTGCTTCTGCGGCTTGCCCGTGAGGCGGAAGTAGTTCTTCGCGAGCTTCCACGCGCTCTCGACCGCCTCGCCGCCGCCCGAGGTGAAGAAGATGCGGTTCAGATCGCCGGGGGTGAGCGAGGCCAGCTTGTCGGCGAGCTCGATCGCGCTCGGGTGCGCGTACGACCAGACGGGGAAGAAGGCGAGCGTCTCCGCCTGCTTCGCCGCGACCGCCGCGAGGTCGGCGCGCCCGTGCCCGAGCTGGTTGACGAACAGGCCGGCGAGTCCGTCGAGGTAGCGCTTGCCGCGGTCGTCCCAGATGTACGCGCCCTCGCCGCGCACGATGACGGGCGCCCGGTCGGCGTCCGCCATCCGGGTGAAGTGCATCCACAGGTGGTCGGCGGGCGTGCTCATGCGTGTCGGTCCTTCGTCGGTGTCGAGTCGGTGTCGGTCGGTTCGGTGTCGGTGTCGGTCGGTGTCGGCGGATGCGTCGGGTGGCGACGGGCGGATGGGCTCGGTCAGTCGAGCGCGGGCACGCACAGCACCGGGCGGGTGCTGAGGTGCAGCAGCTTGTGCGGCGTCGACCCGAGGATCGCGCCGCGCATGGGGCTCTCGCCCCACGTGCCGACGACGATGAGCCGGGCGCCGTGCCGGTCGGCTGCATCGAGGAGGGCGGGGGCCGGGCGCTCCGAGACCAGCTCGACCACCGCATCCACTCCCGCCGCCTGCGCCTCGGCGAGCGCGTGGCCCGCGGCCTCGTCGCCCGCCTGGCGCAGCGCGGCCTCGTGGCTGCGCGCCTCCTCGCCGAGCGATCCCGGCGGCGCGGTGCCGTAGACGATCACGAGCCGCTCGCCGAAGCGACGCGCGATGTCGATCGCGACGGGGAGCGCGGCGCGCGCCCCGGGCGACTCGTCGTAGCCGAGCGCGATCGTCATGCGTCCGTCCCCTCCCTGCGGCCCGTGGTCGCGTCGATGCGGACGATGGGTTGCTCAGCGGTGCTCGGCCGCTCGGCCCAGAAGCGGCGGTCGCGGAAGTACCAGACGATCATGAGCACGATGCCGGTGAGGAAGATGCCGACGCCGATCACGAGCGGCGGGCCGACGCCGAACCACGGCGTCTCGGTGTAGGAGTTCTCGGGGTTGCCGTAGTCGATGATCGCGGCGACGAGCAGCCACAGGAGCATGAGCGAGCCGAGCACGGGCCCGACGCCGATGAGCAGGAAGCTCTTGACGCTGCGCGTGAGCCGCTTGCGGAAGTAGACGGCGCACGCGATGCCGGTGAGCGCGTAGTAGAAGGCGATGAGCAGGCCGAGCGCGGTGAGCGTGTCCCACAGCGCGGTCTCGCTTAGCAGGCCGACGACGAGGTAGTAGGCGATCGCGATGCCGGCGACCCACCACGTCGAGACGTCGGGGGTGCGGAAGCGCGGGTGGATGTGCCCGAAGGTCTTCGGCAGGGCGCCGCGGCGGGCCATGCTGAGGCCCGTGCGCGACGCGGGGATGATCGTGGTCTGCGTCGAGGCGATCGCCGAGGTCGCGACCGAGAGCATGACGACCCACGCCCAGGGGCCCATGGTCTCGCTCGCGAGGATCTGGAAGATCGCGTCCTCCTCGTCGGCGTTCTCGGCGAGGAACGACTCGCCGGCGAGCGCGACGACCGCGATCGTCACCGAGAGGTACGTCGCGAGCAGCACGATCGTCGACCAGATCGCCGCCTTGCCGGGCGCTTGCGACGAGTTCGTCGTCTCCTCGGTGAGGTTGACGGCCGATTCCCAGCCCCAGTAGGCGAAGACGCCGAGCAGCAGGCCGGCGGTCACGCCCTCCCAGCCGCCGCCGAAGGGGTTGAGCCACTCCCACGAGGGGGTGAGCGAGTCGAAGGGCGAGTCGCCCGAGAAGACGAGCACGAGGGCGAACACCGCGAAGGCGAGCAGCGAGAGCACCTGGAAGACGATGAGCACGTTCTGCAGCCGTGCCGAGATCTCGGTGCCCCAGACGCAGATCGCGGTCATCACGAGGATGAGCACGACCGTCAGCACGCGGATGAGCACCGGGTCGTAGGCGGCGTCCTCGAGGCCGAAGGTCAGCAGCGAGTAGCGCACGCCCACCTCGGCGAGCGAGCCGACGATGAGCACGCCCGTCATCGCGATCGCCCAGCCGCCGATCCAGCCGAGCCACGGCCCCATCGCGCGCGTGACCCACGAGAAGGTCGTGCCGCAGTCCTGGTCGACGGTGTTCAAGTAGTAGAAGGCGGATGCGATGAGCAGCATCGGGATGAAGCTCGCGAGCATGATGCCCGGGGCGTGCACGCCGCTGAAGGCCACGAGCCCGCCGATGATCGCCGCGATCGTGTACGCCGGCGAGGTCGACGCGAGCCCGATGACCATGGCGTCGAGGAAGCCGATGGCGTTGGGCTTCAGCCCGGTCTGCCCGGCGGGCGGCCGCGCCGCGATGGTGTCTTCGCTCACTGGGGCTCCTCGTCGCGCCTCGGCGGATACCGTGCCCGTCACCCGTCTTGGGTGACGCATCCGCACCTTCTGCTCGCAGACGATACTGATTCCGTCGCGTTTGCGCTACAGTCTGGCCCAGCCGGGATCCGCGGGCGATGCCGGCGGAGAGGTGAGTCCATGCGGATCCTGCTGATCGGAGCCGGAGGGGTCGGCGGCGCGTTCGCCGCGATCGCGGCACGGCGCGACTTCTTCGAGGCGATCGTGATCGCCGACTACGACGCCGCGCGCGCGGAGCGCGCCGCCGCGGTCGACGCGCGCTTCACGGCCGCGCGAGTGGACGCATCCGACCCCGAGTCGCTCGCCGCGCTCTGCCGGGAGCACCGCATCACCCACGTGATGAACGCGGTCGACCCGCGCTTCGTCATGCCGATCTTCGACGGCGCGCTCGCGGCCGGCGTCGACTACCTCGACATGGCGATGAGCCTGTCGAAGCGGCACCCCGAGGACCCCTACCGCAAGGTCGGGCTCAAGCTCGGCGACGAGCAGTTCGCGAAGTCGGGGGAGTGGGAGGCGGCCGGGCGGCTCGCGCTCGTCGGGATCGGCGTGGAGCCGGGGCTCTCGAACGTGCTCGCGCGCTACGCCGCCGACGAGCTCTTCGACCACATCGACGAGCTCGGCACGCGCGACGGCGCGAACCTCGCGGTGCACGACGAGCACGGGAACGAGATCTTCGCGCCGTCGTTCTCGATCTGGACGACGATCGAGGAGTGCCTCAACCCGCCGGTGATCTGGGAGCGCTCGCGGCAGGACGTCGACGGCGGCTGGTACACGACCGAGCCGTTCAGCGAGCCAGAGGTGTTCGACTTCCCCGAGGGCATCGGGCCGGTCGAGTGCGTCAACGTCGAGCACGAGGAGGTGCTCATGATGCCGCGCTGGCTCGAGGCCGATCGGGTGACCTTCAAGTACGGGCTCGGCGAGGAGTTCATCGGCGTGCTGCGCACGCTCAACACGCTCGGGCTCGACCGCACCGACAAGGTGAGGGTCGGCGGCGCCGAGGTCGCCCCGCGCGACGTCGTCGCGGCGGTGCTGCCCGACCCGGCGACGATCGGGCCGATCATGACCGGCAAGACGTGCGCGGGCGTGTGGGTGCGCGGCACCGGCAAGGACGGGCAGCCGCGCTCGACGTACCTCTACCACGTGGTCGACAACGAGTGGTCGATGGCGGAGTACGGCCACCAGCGCGTCGTCTGGCAGACGGCGATCAACCCGGTGATCGCGCTCGAGCTGCTCGCGCGCGGCGACTGGTCGGGCGCGGGCGTGCTCGGCCCCGAGACCATGCCGCCCAAGCCGTTCCTCGACCTGCTCGGCGAGTACGGCTCGCCGTGGGGGCAGATGGAGGTCGCGGCGAAGGAGTGACGCTCAGCCGCCGAGCGGCAGCCGCGCGACGGTCTCGTGCAGCGGCCGCCGGCCGTGGCCGAGCAGCTGCGAGTCGATCAGCTCGACCTCGTCGACGGTCCAGGGGCGGGAGCGGTAGGTGTCGAGCACGCGCAGCCAGCGCAGGGCACTGCGGTCGCGCGGCGGCCGCGCGAGCGTGAGGTGGGGCGTGAAGCGCTTGCCGTCGGGCGGCGCGCCAGCGGCGTTCGCGCCGTCGCGCACCCGGCGGGCGAGCCGCTCGAGCTCGTCGCCGCCCTCGCCGACGCCGAGCCACAGCACGGCCGGCCGGTCGGGGTGCGGGAACGCGCCGGCGCCCGCGAGCGAGCACGCGAACGGCTCGACGCCCGCGGCGGCGCTCGCGAGCCGCTCCTCGAGCGGCTCCAGGATGCGCTCCGGGACGTCGGCGAGGAAGGCGAGCGTCAGGTGCATCCGGTCGGGCTGCGTCCAGCGCAGCCCCTCGCGCACGTCGAGGAAGTCGGCGAGGTCCTCCCGCACGTCCTCGGGCGGCACGACCGCCGCGAACATCCGCCGACCCATCCGCCCACGGTAGAGCGCGAGGCCGAGCGCGCGGTGTGCGCAGCGCGCTCAGCGCGGCGCGAGCTGCTTGCGCATCACGACGCGCGGGAAGCCGCCCGAGACCGCGTCCGTCGGCGCCGCGAGCTCGAAGCCCGCGCGCTCGAAGAGCGCTCGCGTGCCCACGTAGGCCATCGTGAGGTCGACGCGCTCGCCGCCGTTGTCGACGGGGTACCCCTCGACGGCCGGCGCCCCGTGCGCCGCGGCGAAGTCGACCGCGCCCGCGAGCATCGCGTGCGAGATGCCGCTGCCGCGATGGCCCGGCCGCACGCGGATGCACCAGATCGACCACACCGGCTGGTCGTCGACGTGCGGGATCTTGCGCGAGCGCTCGAACGGCAGCTGCGCGCGCGGCGCGACCGCTGCCCACCCGACGACCTCGTCGCCGTCGTAGCCGAGCACGCCCGGCGCGACCGGCTCGCGCGTCAGCCGCTCGACGAAGGCGCCGCGCTCGACGCCGCGCAGCGCCGTGTTCGTCTTCGCGTCGATGCGGTGGCTGAGGCACCAGCAGACGGATGCGTCGGGCCGCTTCGGGCCGATGACGGCGGCGAGGTCGTCGAAGCGGTCGTGCGTCGCGGGATGCACGACGATCCCGCTCGTGGCCGTGTCGCCCGTGCTCGCGCGCGCCATGCCGTCAGCGCTCCGGCGGGGCGAGCTCGTCGAGGCTCGAGAGCCGCTCTGCCGCGCGCTCGGCCCGCTCGGCCTCCGTGAGCTCCCACCACGCGGTGCCGCGCTCGCCGAGGCCCTCCTTCGCGAGCTGCACGCGATCGCGCACGCGCCGCCGGCTCGCGTCGTCCGGCGCGCTCCGCACGGCCGAGCGCGCGCGGCCGAGGTGCGAGCGCAGCCGCCGCGCGACGTCGGGGTCGAGCGACGGGTCCTCCGCGCGCCACCGCCGGCCGTCGACGACGATCCAGCGGCCGTCGTCCGTGCGCTCCGGCGCCGTCACCGGCGCCCGCGCCGCGCGCTCGAGCGATGCTCGATCGGGATGTGCCGCGCCTTCGTCGGCACCGGATCGAGCCCGACGCGCACGGTGAGCACGCCGTCCTCGTAGGCGGCGGTGATGTCGTCGTCCTTCGCGCCCTGCGGCAGTCGCACGGCACGGGCGAGCGCGCCGTAGCGGAACTCCGAGCGCTGCTTCTCGCGCTTGTCGGGGTGCCGCTCGGCGTGGATCGTGAGCGTGCCGTGCTCGACGGTCACGTCGATGTCGCGCTCCGGGTCGAGGCCGGGGAGCTCGGCGTGCACGATGAACTCGTCGTCGTGCACGAGCTCCTCGACGCGGATGCCGGGGAGGGGCCCTCGGCCATCCCACCCGCCCAGCAGGGCGAACGCATCCACCCACTCCGTGAACGGCGGGAAGACCGGGTACTTGCGGGCGGCGTCCGTGCTCATGGCTGCTCCCTCCGTCGCGTCGGTCGCGTGCCTCGTGTCTACTCCGCTTCCGCTGCGGTCTCAATGGGGGCGGATGCGTCGGGTCGCGCACCGGTGGCGGCGCGAGGCGCGCGCGTGGTTCGATCGAGCCATGAGCGAGAGCGAATCCCGAGTGGTGCGCGCGAGCCGCGTGATCGCCGCCCCCGCGGACGTCATCTTCGAGGAGATCGCCGATCCCTCGCGCCAGCCGGCGTGGGACGGCAACGACAACCTCGGCTCGGCGCCCGAGGGGCAGCGCGTGCGTGCCACCGGCGAGGTGTTCTCGATGACGCTCGGCAGCGGCGCGGTGCGCGAGAACCACGTCGTGGAGTTCGAGGAGGGCCGCCGCATCGCGTGGAAGCCCTCCGAGGAGGGCAAGCCGCCGATCGGGCACCTCTGGCGGTGGGAGCTCGAGCCGGCGGACGGCGGCACGCTCGTCACCCAGACCTACGACTGGACGCAGCTGCGCGACGAGTCGCGCCTCGACCGCGCGCGCCGAACGCAGGAGCCGCAGCTGCTCGCCTCGATCGACCGGCTGAAGGCGCTGCTCGAGGGCTGAGCCCCCACCGCGGCATCTTGCGCTGCCCCGCCTGCCACCGCGAAGTCCACAGCGGCCGCCTCCGCATCGACAGGATCGGCACCCGCTGGCGCGTCACCCGCACGCTCCTGCCACCCATCCGGAGGCCCAGGCGGCGCAAGCGCGCGCCCGTCGCGAGACGGATCGGGGCGCCCGTCGCACGCGCCGGCGGGGCGACCGAGCGGATCCGGGGCTCGACCTAGTAGCATTGGCGTGGCGACAGCGCCGGTCACCGCCGGAGCCGCGAAGCGGCCCCGCCCGTGCACCGCAGCCGCAGCCGCCGGCTCGATGAGTCACGCACCGATCTGTCGGTGCTCGTCGAAGCCCGTCAATCCGGGGCCCGCACCGCCGGCCCCGCCTCGAATGGAGGACACGTGGCAGACGCCGCAACCATCGATGCGACCGACACGGACGCATCCCAAGACCTCGACGCGATCGTCGTCGACGAGGCGGCCGCCGAGCGGCCCGCCACCCGGGAGCGCGACGCGCTCATCCCGCAGCTCGCCCGCGCCGTGCGCCAGGTCGAGGCGGGCGTCAAGCGCGGCGCCGCCTCCCGCTCGACGCGCGTGAAGCTGCAGGTCGTCGCGATGCTCGCGCGCGAGGAGCGCGCCCGAGTGCGCGCCGACAAGACGCTCACCGACGCCCAGCGCGCCGAGGACCTCAAGCGACTCGACGGCATCGCCGTCATCCTCGCGAAGGCCGCGAGCCGCGAGCCCACGCTGCTGCCGCTGCTCGGCGACGGCGCGCCGATCACCGACGCCGTGCGCGAGCGCAAGCGCGAGATGCTGCAGGCCGCCGGCATCGAGGAGGCGCCCGAGCCGCAGTCGGCTCCCGAGCCCGAGGTGACCGAGCCGCAGGCGCCGCAGGTCGTGCCGCCGTCGGTGCGCCGGGTCGCGCTCGCGAACCCCTTCCTCGAGCCCGACCTCACGCACGTGCGCCGCAAGCCCGAGCGCGACCGCCTCGCGGGCTTCGACCTGCTCTCGCCGCTCTACCTCTCGTTCGAGGTCGCGGCCGACGGCCGTCCCGCGTGCATGCCGCTGCCCGAGCCGAAGCGGCACATCGCGCCGGGCGGCAAGGAGCTCATGCACCACCAGGCCGAGCTCGTGCAGGCCGCCCGCGACGGGCACCGCACGTTCCTGCTCGCCGACGAGCCGGGCCTCGGCAAGACCGCGCAAGCGCTGCTCGCCGCGCAGGCGGCCGACGCGTTCCCGCTGCTCGTGGTCGCGCCGAGCGTCGTGAAGATCAACTGGGCGCGCGAGACCGAGCGCTGGCTGCCCGGGCGCCGCGCCGCGGTGCTGCAGGGCGACGGCGACACGCTCGACGCCTTCGCCGACGTCGTGGTCGTGAACTACGAGGTGCTCGACCGCCACATCGGCTGGCTCGAGCGGTTCGGGTTCCGCGGCATGGTCGTCGACGAGGCGCACTTCATCAAGAACACGCGCTCGAAGCGCTCGCGGCACGTGCTGCAGATCTCGGCGGCGATGCGCGAGCGCATCGGCAACCCGCTGCTCATGGCCCTCACCGGCACGCCGCTCATCAACGACATCGAGGACTTCGGGGCGATCTGGCGCTTCCTCGGCTGGATCGACCACAAGGAGCCGAACGCCGAGCTCACCGACCACCTCGAGGAGATCGGCCTCACGCCGATGGACCGGGCGTTCTACCCGGCAGCCAGGCGCGCCGTGATCGACATGGGCATCGTCCGGCGCCGCAAGATCGACGTCGCCTCCGACATCCCGGCCCGCCGCATCGCCGACATCCCGGTCGAGCTCGACGAGGCATCCGTGCGGTCGATCCGCGCCGCCGAGCGCGAGCTCGTCGAGCGCATGCTGCGCCGCTACGACGCCGCGATCGAGCAGCGCTCCGCCGACGCGCGCGACGACAGCCGCGTCGACGACGAGCTCGTGCGCCGCATCGCGCGCAGCGAGGTCGAGGCGCAGGAGGGCGGCACGGGCGAGAACGTCTTCGCGCTCGCGCGCCGCATCGGCCGCGCGAAGGCCGAGCTCGCCGCCGACTACGCCGCGCAGCTCGCGCACTCGGTCGGCAAGGTCGTCTTCTTCGCGAAGCACATCGACGTCCTCGACGCCGCCGAGCAGACGCTCGCGAAGGCCGGCATCAAGACGGTCTCGATCCGCGGCGACCAGTCGCCGACGCAGCGCCAGGCCGCGATCGACGCGTTCACGAACGACGAGTCGGTGCGGGTCATCGTCTGCTCGCTCATGGCCGCGGGCGTCGGCGTCAACCTGCAGGCGGCGGCCGACATGGTGCTCGCCGAGCTCTCGTGGACCGACGCCGAGCAGACCCAGGCGATCGACCGCATCCACCGCATCGGCCAGTCGATGCCGGTCACCGTGTGGCGCATCCTCGCCGCGCAGACGATCGACACGCGCATCGCCGAGCTGCTCGACACGAAGGCGGGCATGGTCGGTCGCGCGATCGACGGCGCCGTCGGCGACGAGCCCACGAGCACCGACCTGCGGCTCGAGGCGGTCGCGGGCATGCTGCACGACGCGGTGGCCGCGCGCATCGCGCGCTGACCGGCGGTGGTCGACGCGATCTTCGGCGAGCCGCGCCTCGCGGCCGTCTACGACGCGCTCGACCCCGACCGCTCGGATCTCGAGGTCTACGCGCGGATCGTCGTCGACGAGCTCGGCGCCCGGTCGGTGCTCGACATCGGCTGCGGCACCGGCACGTTCGCGCTCATGCTCGCCGCGCGCGGGCTCTCGGTCACGGGCGTCGACCCCGCGAGCGCGTCGATCGGGGTCGCGCGGGCGAAGCCGGGGGCGGATGCGGTGCGCTGGCTCGAGGGGACGCTCGACGCCGTCGAGGCGGATGCGTCGATCGGCTCGGGCTTCGACGTCGCGACCATGACGGCGAACGTCGCGCAGGTCTTCGTCGAGGAGCACGACTGGGCCACGACGCTCGGCGCCGCGCGGCGGCTGCTGCGGCCGGGCGGGACGCTCGTGCTCGAGTCGAGGAGGCCCGAGCGCCGCGCGTGGCTCGAGTGGACGCCGGAGGCGTCGCGGCAGGTCGTCGACGTCGCGCACGAAGGGCCGGTCGAGGACTGGGTCGAGCTCATCGCGGTCGACGAGGAGGCGCCCGGCGGCGCGCTCGTCACGTTCCGGTCGCCGACCGTGTTCCACCGCGACGGCGCGCGCATCGACTCGGGGTCGACGCTCCGGTTCCGCTCGCGGGAGCAGATCGAGGCGTCGCTCGAGCGCGCGGGCTTCGCGCCGGTCGACGTGCGCGATGCGCCCGACCGCCCCGGCCGCGAGTGGGTCTTCCTCGCTCGCCGCGCCGACTGACGCCGTCGGCGGCTCAGCGGGCGGGGGACTCCTCGAGGTTCAGCTCTCGCGCGCGCTCGAGCGCCTGCACGAAGACCTCCGGCGGCTGCGCGCCCGAGAGCGCGAGGCGCATGTCGAAGACGAAGAACGGCACGCCGTTCACGCCGATCTCGCGCGCCTGCTGGATGTCGGCGCGCACGGCGGGGAGGTGGCGCTCGTCGGCGAGCGACGCCCGGATCTCGTCGGCGTCGAGCCCCGCGGCGGTGCCGATCTCGACGAGCGCCTCGACGTCGCCGATGTCGACGCCGCGCTCGAAGTGGGCCGACAGGAGCCCGTCCTTCACCGCATCCGCCGTCTTCGCGTCCGTCGACCTCGCGAGGTGCAGCAGCTGGTGGGCGCGCAGGCTGTTCGCGACGACGAGCGCGTCGAAGTCGTACCGCAGGCCCTCGCCCGCGGCCTGCTCGGCGACGTGGCCGATCATCTGCCGCACCTGCTCGACCGGCATGCCCTTCACGCGCGAGAGGTACTCGACCTCGCCGCCGTCGTAGCGCTCGGGGAGCGTGGGGTCGAGCTGGTACGAGTGCCACGTGACCTCGACCTCGTCGCCGTGCTCCCAGGCGCCCAGCGCCCGCTCGAACCGCCGCTTGCCGATGAAGCACCACGGGCACGCCACGTCTGACCAGATGTCTACCTGCATGCTCGGGTCAACGCGCGCCCAGCGCGGCTATTCCGCGCGACTGCTCCACGCGGCGCGCTACGCCGGCAGCTCGTCGATGAGGGCGTCGGCCTCCGGGTCGTCCCAGTCGTCGAGGTCGAAGTCCTCCTCGTCGTCGTCGTCCTCAGCGGCGGCGGTCGTCGCGACGGGGTCGTCCTCCACGGCGGCGTCGTCGCCGAGCCACGCGTCGGCGGCGGCCTCGAGGTCGTCGTCCTCGTCGTCGTCGAGGTCGTCGTCGTCGCGCTCGTCGTCCTCGGCGAGCTCATCGCGCAGCCACTGCGCGAGCTCGCCGTCGGCCTCGGCGTCGACCATCTCCTCGACGCTCTCCTCGTCGAGGGGCAGGATCGCCGCCACCCGGTCGCCGTCGCGCGCGACGATCGTGTCGGGCTCGCCGTCCTCGCCGGGCACCCGCTCGACCGACTCGTGCCAGCCCGCGAGGATGTCCTCGACGTGCGCCGCGAGCCGCTCGCGGTCCTCGTGCCACTCGTTCATCGCGCCTCCTCCGCCTGCCGACTCGTAGGCCTCCCAGTCTGCACCCGGCGCAGGCGACGCGCCTGCAGGAAGTAGTCGATCCCCGCGATCACGTGCAGGCCGACACCGACGAGCATGAGCGTCATGCCGAGCGCCGTCGCCTCCGGCAGCACGGTGTGGCCGAGCAGCACGACGACGATCGCGGTCAGCAGCACCGCCGTGCGCACCTTGCCGAGCCACGAGACGTGGATGCTGCCGTCGCGCGCCGCCTTGCCCGCCGAGATCACCGAGAGCACGTCGACGGCGAAGATGACGGCGAGGATCCACCAGTCGACCGCGCCGCCGATCGCGAGCGCGAGCGTGACGCCGACGATGCCGATGCGGTCGGCGATCGGGTCCATGACCTCGCCGAGCCGCGAGGTCTGGTCGAGCGCGCGCGCGAGCACGCCGTCGATCCAGTCGGTCGCCGCCCACACCGCGAGCAGCACGACCGGGGTCCACGAGCCCGGAGCGCCGTCGATGATGAGCCAGCAGACGGGCACGAGGAGCAGCAGCCGGGCGACGGTGAAGGCGTTCGGCACCGTGAGCACGCGCGTGAAGTAGGGGTCGGCCGGATCGCGGTCGCGAGCCGAGATGAGGCGCATGCCCTCTTGGATAGCACAGGGCGAGCGACGGGTCAGGCCCGGCGGCGATCCCACCGGCGGGTCGCGAAGCCGACCGCGATGCCCACGAGCGCGCCCACGATCGACTCGACGAGCCGGTCGACGAGCAGCCGGTCGACCGGCACGGGGCTCGAGAGGTGCACCGCGAGCAGCGCGAGCGGCGTGACGAAGACCATCGCGACGCCGTAGTTGCGGCCCACGAGCAGCTCGGTGCCGAAGGCGACGGCCGCGATGAGCAGCACGACCACGACGTCGCTCGGCCGCAGCGCGAGGAGGGCGGCGGCGAGCACCACGCCGAGGCTCGTGCCCAGGATGCGGTGGGTGCCGCGCGCGAGGCCGGCCGCGAACGTGCCGGTCGAGACGGGCACGACCGCCGAGACCATCGCCCAGTAGGGGTGGCCGATGCCGAGCGCCGTCGCGATCGAGCCCGCGAGCGCGACGCTGAGCGCGTAGCGCGCGACGCGCCGCAGCTGCACCCGGCGGCCGGGGGAGAGGCGGTAGCTGCGCGCGACGGGCAGCGACTCGAGCGCCGGCAGCCGCCGCGCCCGCCGCCACGCGGTGCCGATCGAGCCGATGAGCACGGAGAAGGCGGCGGATGCGGTGGCCACGACGGTCGCGATCCCCGCGTCGGCGAGCGAGACGCCCGGCAGCGATGCGGAGCCGCTGAAGGCGAAGAGCGCGAAGAGCGGGCCCGGCGGGTGCCAGTCCTCGGCGTCGGAGACGATCGAGACGAGGCCCGCGAAGACAGCGCCGAGCGCGATCATCGGCCACGCCGGCGCGGGCAGCGTCGCGACGAGCGAGCCGAGCCCCACCGCCGCGACCATGACGACCGCGGCCGTCGACTGCATGACGAGCCGCGGCAGCTGCACGCGATTGCGGCCGTAGAGCGAGGTGAAGGCGCCGAAGGCGGCCCACGCGCCCCACTCCGCGTGGCCGATCGCGACGAGCGCGAGGAGCGGCACGGCGGTGCTGACGCTCGCCCGGATCGCGACGCGGTGCGCGCCGTCGTGGGGCCCGAAGGCGAGGAACGCGCGCCGGAACTCGGCGCTCGCGCGAGTCGAGCGGGTCATCCCCTTGACCGTACTCCCGGCCCCGATTACCGTGAGCGCCGTTCGCGCGCCGCACGCGCGCGCCGATGAGCGGAGCGGTCATGGCAGTGCAGATGGTCTTCCCGAACTACGCCGTCGCCGACGTCGGCGTCGCGACCGCCTTCTACGAGGCGCTCGGCTTCACGCGCAACCCGGACTTCAGCGACGGGACGACGAGCTGCATGGTCGTGAACGAGCAGGTCTCGATCATGCTGCTCGAGCACGGCCGCTTCGACGAGTTCCTCGTCGGCGGGCAGCGGCGCGCCGAGCGCGGCTCGCTCGAGAACCTGCTCGCGCTGCTGCTCGGCAGCCGCGAGGAGGTCGACGCGTTCGGTGCCGCGGGCACGGCTGCAGGCGGTAGGCTCTCCAAGCCCATCGAGGAGGGCGAGTGGGGCATGTACGGCGGTCAGCTCACCGACCCCGACGGCCACATCATCGACTTCTTCCACATGGAGGCGCCCGCGGCCTGATCCGCCGCGGCAGACGCCACCCTTCTGATCGCAGCGACGCGGATCCGCCGATCGGCGGGTCCGCGCGGTGCCGCCCGAGAGAGCACATGCCGACCGACACCCAGTCCACCCCCGCCCGGGCCGACGCATCCACTCGACTGCCTGCCGGCGGCGCGATCGTCATCGCGACGCTGCTCGTCTCGGCCTTCGTCGTCATCCTCAACGAGACCGCGATGAACGTCGCCATCTCGACGCTCGTCGCCGACCCCGTGCTCGGCATCGACGAGCGCGCCGCGCAGTGGCTCACGACCGCCTTCCTGCTCACGATGGCGATCGTCATCCCGACGACCGGCTGGCTCATGGCGCGCTTCAGCACGCGCTCGCTCTACCTCGTCGCGATGGGCACGTTCGTCGTCGGCACGCTCCTCGCGGGCGTCGCGCCGTCGTTCCCCCTGCTGCTGCTCGGCCGAGTCGTGCAGGCGTCGGGCACCGCGGTCGTGTTCCCGCTGCTCATGACGACGGTCATGCACCTCGTGCCGCCGGCTCGACGCGGCGCCTTCATGGGCACGATCTCGCTCGTCATGTCGGTCGCGCCCGCGCTCGGCCCGACCGTCTCGGGCGCGATCCTGCAGTTCGCGTCGTGGCGCTGGATCTTCCTCGGCGTCGCGCCGCTCGCGCTCGCGATGCTCCTCACCGGCGCGCGCACGCTCCGCCGCGGCGACGTGCAGGAGCCGCCGCGGCTCGACGTCGTCTCGATCCCGCTCGCGGGGATCGGCTTCGGCGGGCTCGTCTACGGGCTCTCGCTCATCGGCGCGGAGGGACTGCCGGCGTGGCAGCTGCCGACGGCGCTCGGCGTCGGCGCGCTCGGGCTCGTCGCGTTCGTGCTGCGGCAGGTGCGCCTCCAGCGCACCGACGACGCGCTGCTCGACCTGCGCACGTTCCGGCACCCGCTGTTCACCGCATCCGTCACGGTCATGATGATCGCGATGGCGGCGATGTTCGGCACGCTCATCCTGCTGCCGCTCATCCTGCAGGACTCGCTCGGGCTCGAGCCGCTGCAGGTGGGGCTCATCACCCTGCCGGGCGCGATGCTCACGGGGCTGCTCGGCCCGGTCGTGGGCAGGCTCTACGACCGCTGGGGCCCGCGGCCGCTCGTGATCCCCGGCGCGCTCGTCGTGCTCGCCGCGCTCGTGCTCTACACGCAGCTCTCGACGACGACGCCCTGGTGGATGGTGCTCATCATGCAGATGGTGCTGAGCCTCGGCTTCGCGTTCACCTTCCCGCCGCTGTTCACCGTCTCGCTCGGCGCGCTGCCGAAGCACCTGTACGGCCACGGCTCGGCGGTGCTGAGCACGGTGCAGCAAGTGGCCGGCGCCGCGGGCACGGCTGCGTTCGTCACCATCATGGCGACGCGGCAGGGGCAGCTCGTCGAGACGGGCGTTCCCTCGGGCGACGCGCTGCTCGAGGGCGCGCGCCTCGCGTTCATGGGCGCGGCGGCGCTGTGGGTGCTCGGCGTCATCGCGACGCTCCGGTTGCGGAAGCCCGCCGACGACGTGCCCGACGAGCCGGAGCACCGCGAGGCGGCCGAGGAGCCCGCGGCGGCTGCGGACGGGGCTACGCCTGCGCCCGCGGCGCCTGCCCCATGAGGCGCACGGCCTCGGCCGCGTGCTCGTTCGTGACCTGCACGCCGTAGCGCGCGGCCTGCAGGGCGCGGATCGACGAGAAGTCGCGCTTGCCGCCCGTCATCGCGTGCTGGACGACGCCGGCGATCATGCCGAACGCCGCGCCCATGAGCACGGCCCAGATGACCCACGCCCACGAGTTCACGATGATGAGCCCGAACAGCAGGCCGACGAAGAGGCCGAACCACGCGCCGCCGAGCGCGCCGCTGAGGGCCGCGCGGCCGTACGTCATGCGGCCGAGCACCTGCTCGACCGTCGTGAGGCCCGTGCCGATGATCCGCACGTGCTCGACGGGGAACTTCGCGTCGCTCAGCCGGTCGACGAGCGCCTGCGCCTCCTCGTAGGTGTCGAACTCGGCGATCGTCGTCGACGGCGGCGTCGGCTCCGTGCGGTTCGGCATCGGGTTCTGGATGTTCGACATGGTGCCTCCTCCGGCCCGGGGACGGGCCTCGCGCGCATCATCGCATCCGATCCCGAGCGATCGCAGAGCGGCAGGTAGGTTCTCCTCGTGGACGACATCCTGCAGTTCGCCGGCAGCTACTGGTGGCTCATGTTCATCGTCGGCCCGATCGTCGGCGGCTGGATCGGCGGCGCCGCGAAGTACAGCGAGCGCCGCCGCCGCGACCGCATCGAGCTCGAGCGCATCCGCCGCGCTCCCGTGCAGGCCGTGCCGCCCGCGCCCGAGCAGCGCAAGGGGAAGGGGAAGGGCACGGGCGCGACCGACGACCGGCTGGAGCGGGAGGATCGCGATCGGCAGATCCAGCGGATCATCGCCGACCACGCCGAGGCCGACCGTCGCTGGCTCGACTTCGAGCTCGACGTCGCGAAGCTCATCGACTACCCGCTCATGACCGACATGCGGGAGCCGCTCACGCAGACCTTCCACCGCGCGAAGCGCGTCGCGGACGGGCTCAAGCCCGACGAGCCGGAGGAGCTGCGCCCGCCCGGCGCGCTCGAGCGCTACCGCGAGGCGGTGCGCGACTTCGAGGTCGCCTTCGAGGCGAAGCGGCGCGCGCAGACGGGGTTCACCGAGGCCGAGCGCGGCCGCTTGCAGTCGGCGCAGCGGCTCATGGCGCTCGCCGAGAACGAGGCGTCGACGGCCGCCGAGCGCCAGTCGGCCTACCGGCAGGCGCGCCGCGAGCTCGACGGCCTCATCGCGCTCCCGGAGGCCACGACGCACGACATCGAGCGGCGGATCGCGGGGGAGCTGCTGCCGTAGGGCGCACGGCCCTCGTCAGCGCCGATCCTCCGGCGCCGGCGCGTGCAGCGCCGACCCGCCCGGTGCCGGCTCGAACGCCGAGATCGCCGCCACCGCATCCGCCACCGAGTCGACGAGCGCGATGCCCGCCTCGCCCGGCTTGCCGCGCATGACCGCCTGCAGGAGCGGCCACGCCGGCATCGTCTCGGTCCAGTAGCGCTCGCCGAGCAGCACGAGCGGCGCCCACGCGCCGTCCTCGGCGTAGGAGTTCTCGCACGCGTCCTGGAAGATCTCCTGCACCGTGCCGCCCGCGCCGGGCAGCACGACGATGCCCGCGCTCGCGACGCGCAGCAGGATCGACTCGCGCACCGAGTTCTGGAAGTACTTCGCGATCGCGGTGGCGAACGAGTTGGGCGGCTCGTGGCCGTAGTGCCACGTCGGGATGCCGAGCGAGACGCCGTCGCCGACGCGCGCCGCGACTCGCCGCGCGGACGAGATCCAGGCGGGGATCGCGCCGTGGAACGCCGGCTCGGCCGCGAGCTCGTCGATCGCCGCGTCGAGCTGCTCGGTCGAGAGCGCGACGGCTCGCGCCCCGAGGTTCGCCGCCTCCATCGCGCCCGGCCCGCCGCCCGTCGCGACGACCCGGCCGGCGCGCGCGAGCCCGTGGCCGAGGTGCGCGGCCTGCCGGTACGGATCCGAGTCGCGCGTGAGCGCGTGGCCGCCCATGACGCCGACGATCTGCTTGCCCCGCACCCAGTCGGCGAGCGCGTCGTCGATCGAGTGGTCGTGCAGGGCGGCGGCGAGCGTGTCGGCGACGTCGTGCTGCCGGGTGCGCGACCACGCGTAGACGCGCGCGTCGAAGGTCGCCGGGTAGCCCTCGTCGAAGCCCTGCACGAGGTCGTCGGGGGTGTAGAGCGTCGAGCGGTAGGCGTTGAAGGGCGTGTCGGGCACGTCGTCGAAGACGATCGCGCCCTGCGCGACGAGCCGCTCCCTCGCGCCCGGCGGCAGGTCGCAGCCGAGCAGCAGCGCACCGCCGCCGTCGAGCCGCTCGAGCGCGTCGGCGCGCTCCGTGAGGTCGACGTCCTGCAGGCGCCAGTCCTCCATGCTCGACGCGCGCCGCGCGAAGAAGTCGAACGCGGCGAGCGACGAGATGTCGATGCGCCGCCCGTGCTGCGGGCGCTCGTCGAAGTCGGGCACGCCCGGGAGCCTACCCAGCGCGGAGCGCGGTCTCCTGGGCGCGACCGGGGGCGTTGCTCGCCGCCACCTCGATGCGGCTGCCCCCGCCCGGCACGGGTACGACGCGGATGCGCCACGGGATGCGCTCCTGCATCTGCTGCACGTGGCTGATGACGCCGACGCTGCGGCCGCCGGCCCGCAGCGCGTCGAGGGTCGCGAGCGCAGCCTCGAGCGAGTCCTGGTCGAGCGACCCGAAGCCCTCGTCGACGAAGAGGGTCTCGAGCGAGATGCCGCCGGCCTCGGCCTGCACGACGTCGGCGAGCCCGAGCGCGAGCGCGAGCGACGCGAGGAACGTCTCGCCGCCCGAGAGCGACTTCGTCGTGCGCGCCCGACCGGTGTGCGCGTCGAGCACCTGGATGCCGAGCCCGCTCGCCTTGCCGCGATAGGCGGTGCCCTCGTCGTGCAGGAGCGCGAAGCGCCCATCGGTCATCGCGCCGAGCCGCAGGTTCGCCGCCTTGATGATCGTGCCGAGCCGGGCGGCGAGCACGTAGGTCTCGATGTCCTGCCGCAGCTCGTTGCGGCCGTCGAGCGCGTCGGCGAGGGCGCGGACGGTCGCGGCGTGCTCGGCGCCGTCGGCGAGCGAGCGGATGGCCTGCCTCGCGTCGTCGAGGTCGGCGGCGGCGTGGTCGAGCCTCGTCTGGGCAGTCGCTTCGGCACGAGCCGCGAGGGCGGATGCCGCCTCGGCCTCGACGAGCGCGGCCTCGAGCGGCGCGACGTCGGGCGCGGTCTCGGGCAGGCCCTGCAGCTCGGGCTGCGCGAGCACGCCGCGCGCGCTCGCGAGCTCGTCGTCGTGGGCTCGGATGCGCTCGCGGAGCGCGAGCCGCTCGGCGGGCTCGAGCCGCATGGCCGCGAGCGCTTCGCGGTCCGCGATGCCGAGGCGCTCGAGCGCCGCGCGCCCGTCGGCCGCGGCCTCCTCCTGCTCGGCTGCGGCGCGCGCCCGCTCGGCGTCGGCCTCGAGCCACTGCTCGAGCGCGTCGCGGCGCGTCGAGGCCGCGTGCAGCATCGACCGCGCGTCGGGGTGCTTCCCGAGCGCCTCGCGCACCCGCGCTCGCGCGTCGGCGAGCCGCGTCGCGGCCGAGGCGGCGGCGGAGCGGCGCTCGCCGACGACGCGCTCGAGCTCGGCGATGCGGCTGTCGAGCTCGCGCGAGCGCTCGTCGTGCTGCTCGAGCTCGCGGCCGAGCCGCTCGCGCTCGGCGGCGGCGTCGATGCATGCCCGCTGCGCAGCCCGAGCGGCGTCGAGCGCGGCGGCGAGCGCGTCGCGATCCGCGGCGCCGGCGATCGCCTCGAGCGACGCGCGCTCCCGCTCGAGCGCGGCGAGGGTCTCGTTCGCGGCGGTCGCGGCGGCGAGCGCGGCCTCGCTCGCGGCGATCGCGTCGGCGACGTCGTCGGCCGTGACGATGTCGCCGCCCGGCGCGTGCGGACTCGGGTGCTCGAGCGCGCCGCACACCGGGCACGGCTCGCCGGCCACGAGCGCGCTCGCGAGCTCGCCCGCCATGCCCGCGACGCGCGCGT